>JAISHT010000009.1 GCA_031262415.1 Elusimicrobiota bacterium
GCATTTACTACCTCAGTAATGCAAGATTCCAGCGTGTATAAATTTGTCGTCCAAAAAATAAAGAAATTGTTTAATAATGATAAAACTAATAACGCTGCAAAAAAACAAACTAAAACCAAAGCAACTGAATCTTTAACTATAAAAAAATTAGCCGCAGTAGTTGGCATAAGCGCATTGCTCTTTTTAACTTCGCCAAGCCAAAAAACTAAAGCGCAAGAATTTCCCACTAATACTTGGCCTGGCTCTGGCATAGAAACAATAGAAATTGATTCTGAAAATATAGGCCTTACTATACAAAACTTTTTGATAGACAATAAAATGATACGCAAAAATCAAACGCTTACCATAGATGAAAGGCTTGAATATTTGCCTCTCTTTATACAAAACCAGCTCGGTCTTACAACGAAAAATCCTGGAACTTATTATATAGACAAAAGAAACACTGTTCATATTTATAATGCAGATGGAACCAAAAGAGTGCGTATTGGCCAACACGAAGGGCGTTTAGAGCGTCCCCATATACATATTGAATTTGCACCAGAAAATCCTGGCGATCTTGTGCGAAATTACCGCTATTTCTTTTATTCTGTTAATGACGATTCCCCCGTTAAAAAAATAATTAATTATCATATTGAGTTATCTCAGGCCGTAAAAGATAATGACTATAGAAGGCAAAAAGATATTATATCACGCTTGCTTTTTGTTGCAAAAACAAAAGCGTTGAAAGAAAGATCAATGACAGCGCAGTTATTTATAGAACAACTTAGATCTAAAGCAAGCAAACAAACATCTGAAACTTTAGTGTCTAATTTTGTAAAAACAGATTTAAACTTCTTTGCTATAAGAATTTTTGGATACGAAACCATTAATACTTTTATAGAGCAAGGCCTAGTAAAGAAAACTGAAGGTAGCCACGATGAGTTTATGATAGATTACCTTTCAAATTAATTTATACAAATTGTTTAAATGTTTCAGTCTGTTAAATCCTTTACATAACCGCCCATAAATGGTAATTTTTAAGCATAACATCTTTTTAGTATTTGGCTAATGTTTTATAAAGCTAGCGTAAGGATTTTTTATATGGAAAATATTTTAGTTGTCGGCGGGGCGGGCTATATTGGCAGCCACGCAATTAGAAGCCTAAAAGCCGCTGGTTATAATGCTGTTGTTTACGATAATCTTTCAAAAGGCCACGGGTCCGCCGCCAAAGGTTTTAAATTTATCAAAGGCGACCTTGGCGATAAAAAGAAACTTCTTAAAGTTTTTGCCGAGCAAAAAATTTCCGCCGTTATGCATTTTGCCGCTCTAGCCGAAGTCGGCCAAAGCGTCAAAGAACCGGCCTTATACTACAAAAATAATACCGCAAAAGTTTTAAGCCTCTTAGACGCTATGGTAGAGGCGGGGGTAAAGTATTTTGTTTTTTCCTCCACGGCGGCGGTTTTTGGCGAGCCTATAAAAAAATATATTGACGAGGCTCACCCAAAGCGTCCCATTAACCCATACGGCAAAACCAAATTAATGGTTGAAAATATTTTGCAAGATTACGCCCTTGCTTACGGCCTAAAAAGCGCAGTTTTGCGCTATTTTAACGCCGCCGGCGCAGATGACACTGGCGATATTGGCGAGGCGCACACGCCAGAAACGCACCTAATCCCGCTTATTTTGCAAGCGGCTTTGGGCAAGAGAGAGGATATAAAAATTTTCGGCTCTAATTATAAGACAAAGGACGGCACTTGCGTGCGCGATTATATCCATGTAAACGACCTTGCCTCCGCCCACTTGTTAGCTTTAAAATATATACAAAAACACAATACCTGCGCTGATTTTAATTTAGGCTCCTCTAAAGGATTTAGCGTTAAAGAAATGATTGACTGCGCGCGTAAAATTACGGGCCGCAAAATAAAAACCCAAACCGTAGCCCGACGAGCAGGCGACCCTGCCGTCTTAGTTGCAAACAGCAAAAAAGCTGCCAAGGCTTTGGGCTGGACTCCAAAATATAATTTGGATAAAATTATCGCTACCGCTTGGAATTGGGAAAAACACAGAAAATATTAGAATTAAATTAAACTAGGGGATTTTTGATGATTTACACAAATATAGAAGAAATTTTGGCTTATGCTCTCTCTAACAAACTTATAGAAAAGGCGGATATTACTTGGGCCAGAAATACCTTGCTAGCTATATTAAATTTGCAAGATAATCATCACGCCAGAGCCTATAGCGGCCCCGCGCAAAAAAGCCCGCGTGAAATTTTGGCCGATATTTCCTTTTATGCGGCGCAAAATAATCTCTTGCCTGCGGATACCGCAACTTACCGTGATATTTTTGAGACCGCTATAATGGCTATTTTTACCGATAGGCCAAGCGTTATAGTAAAAGAATTTAACCGCCTTAAATCAAATTATAACCCCAAAAAAGCTACGGATTGGTTTTATAAATACTGCCAAAAAATTTATTATGTTAAGGCCGATAGAAACGCCCTAAATCTCAATTGGCAAGTAGCTACAAATTTCGGCAAATTTTATATGACTATTAACCTTGCCAAACCCGAAAAGGACCCCAAAGAAATTGCCCTGCAAAGCAAAATGCCAACGCCCGCTTATGCTTATCCAAAATGCCTTTTGTGCAAGGAAAACGAGGGATACTTCGGCCGTTTAAATCATCCGCCAAGGCAAAATTTAAGGCTTATCCCGTTTAAACTTAACGGGGGGAACTGGTTCTTTCAATACTCGCCCTATGCCTATTACACCGAGCATAGCATTGTTTTTTCTAGCGAGCATACGCCAATGAAGATAAATAAAGATATCTTCAAAAATCTTTTGGATTTTGTTGAAATTTTGCCGCACTATTTTATAGGCGCAAATGCGGATTTGCCGCTAGTTGGCGGCTCAATCTTAACGCACGATCACTATCAGGCCGGGCGTTTTACCTTTGCGCTTGAGCAGGCAAAAAGCATAAAGAATTTTAAAATTAAAAAACACCCAAAAGTTTCCTTAGATATTTTAAATTGGCCTATGACTGCGCTTCGCTTAACAGGAGCTAAAAAAGAAGTCGCCGCCGCCGCCGCCAGAATTTTTGAAGTTTGGCATAAATACGACGATGCCTCCGTCGGTATAAAACACGCAACGGGCAAAACACAGCACAATACTCTTAACCCAATTGCCCGCTTCAAAAATGGCAAGTATCAAATGGATTTAATTTTACGCAGCAATATAACCAGCAAAGAATATCCTTGGGGCGTTTTTAATACTCGCCCGTCTTTTCATAATATCAAACGGGAAAATATCGGCATAATTGAAAGTATGGGTATGGCCATTTTGCCCGGCCGCCTCAAAAATGAAATGACGCAAATTGCCGCCCTAATCGCCCGTGGCGAGACGGAGAAAATGAAGGATTTATCAAGCCTCGCCCAGCATTATGATTGGGTTAAAAGTTTTATAGATAATTATAAAAACTACAAAGAAAGCGAAGTTTTGGATATTTTATTTTTGGAAATCGGCCAAGCTTTTACAAAAACTTTACTTGATTGCGGCGTTTTCAAACACAACAATCAAGGTAAAGAGGCTTTATTAAACTTTTTATATAAGCTATAATATATATTAGAGAGATAGACAGGGACGCCCCGTTTGCAGTCTTTTACGGGGCGTTCTTTTGTGATGTAAATTCTTTTTAAAATTAAATAAAACATCGGGAAAAATAATGAATACTAGAAAAGATGTAAGAAATGTAGCTATAATCGCCCACGTAGACCACGGCAAAACAACCATAGTAGACGCTTTGTTAAAAATATCAGGCCAATTTAAAGTAAAGCAAGACGGCGCGCAAGAAACCGTTTTAGACAGCAACCCGCTTGAAAGAGAGCGGGGCATAACAATTTTGGCAAAATGCACTTCGGTTAATTATAAAGGCTATACCGTCAATATTGTTGATACCCCCGGCCATGCCGATTTTGGCAGCGAAGTTGAACGTGTTTTAAAAATGGTGGACGGCGCAATCTTAATGGTTGACGCTGTTGAAGGCCCTATGCCGCAAACCAGATTTGTCTTGCGTAAAGCCCTTGCTCTTGGCCTACGCCCGATAGTTGTTATCAATAAAATGGATAGAGAACACGCCGATCCTTCCGCCGCAGTTGACGATGTTTTTGAGCTTTTTATGGAGCTTGGCGCAGACGATAAACAGCTTGATTTCCCCATTCTTTACGCCAGCGGAAGGGACGCTTGGGCCTCTACAAATATGGAAGAGCGTGGCAAAGATATTACCCCGCTTTTTGACTCCATCATAACCCATGTCCCGCCGCCGCCGGCAGATGAAACTAAACCGCTTCAAATGCAAATTACTATGCTTGATTATAATAATTTCCTTGGGCATATTGGCATTGGCAGGATTTTAAACGGCTCTGTTAACCGTGGGCAAAGCGTTGTTTTGCTAAAACAAAACGGCGTTAAAGTTATGGCTAAAGCCGCTAAAATAGAAAGATTCTTGGGCCTTGGTAAAGAGGAAGTTGAAAGCGCAAAAGCCGGCGATATTGTGGCAATTAGCGGCCTAGAGGGCGTTGATGTTGGCGATACGCTTACTCACCCCGATTTTCCTACCCCGCTGCCGCCAATTACCATTGACGAGCCTACTATATCTATGGACTTTTTTGTAAACGATTCTCCTTTTGCCGGGCGAGAGGGTAAATTTTTAACCAGCCGCCATTTAAAAGCCCGTTTGGAAAAAGAGGCCCAGACAAATGTCGGCCTAAAAGTTGAACAGCTTGAAGGCGAAGGCCGCTTTAAAGTATCAGGCAGGGGCGAGCTTCATTTAACTATTTTAATTGAAAATATGCGCCGCGAAGGCTTTGAGCTTGCCGTCTCCTCCCCCGAAGTTATTTATAAAGAGGAAAACGGCGTTATTTTAGAGCCTATGGAATATCTTATTTTGGATATTACCTCTGAATTGCAAGGCGCGGTTTTTGAACTTGTCAGCGGCAGGGGCGCAAAGCTTGAAAATATGGTAAGCGAAGGCGAAAACAGGCTTCGCTTAGAATATATTTTGCCCTCTAGAGCATTGATTGGATTTAAAAACGATTTCCTTACCTCTACCCGTGGCAAAGGCATTATGCACCACAGTTTTTACGGATACTTCCCCAAAGTAGATTTGCCGCCGCTTAGAAGCAATGGCGTGCTTATTGCAAAAGAGCCGGGCGAAACAACGGCCTATGCAATAAATTCCTTACAGGAAGGGGGGCAATTGTTTGTAGCCCCGGGCGTTAAAGTTTACGAGGGTATGATAGTAGGCCAAAATTCCAGAGATAATGACTTGGTTGTTAACCCAAATAAAACTAAACGTCTTTCAAATATGCGCAGCAAAGCGGCAGACGACGCTTTGCTTTTAACCCCGCCTAGGATAATGAGCCTTGAGCAGGCCGTTGAATATATCGCCCCAGACGAGCTTGTTGAAATTACGCCAACTTCTATACGCCTTCGCAAAAAAATCTTAAATGTGCACGAGCGTAGAAGATCAAATAAAAAAGACGAAGCCGAAAACGAGGATTAATTCGCCCTTAAAAGGGAGCCCAAAATATGATTGATATTGCAGGTATCAGCTACCATATAGGCAAAAGAACGCTTTTTGACGAAGCCTCCGCTTTTATTGGCAAAGGTCAAAAGATTGGTTTTGTCGGCCTAAATGGAACTGGCAAAACAACGCTTTTTAAACTTATTTTGGGCAGGCTTCACCTTGACGGCGGCCGCATTACAATTTCAAACGGCACAACTCTAACTACAGTTGAGCAGGAAATTAATGATACCGATGAAACTTTGCTAAACCATATTTTAAATTCCGATAAAAAATATAAAAGCCTTAAAGACGAATTAGCCAAAAACCCAAGCGGCGTGCGTATGGCCGAAATTTACGATGCTCTTGATAATTTGGGCGCGCATAGCGCCGCGGCTAGAGCAAGCGCAATACTTGGCGGTCTTGGCTTTAAAAATACCGATTTAGAAAGGCAGTTAAAAGAATTTTCCGGCGGGTGGCGTATGCGCGCGGCTTTAGCCGCCGCTCTCTTTACCCCGTCTGATTGCCTGCTCCTTGACGAGCCGACAAACCACCTTGACCTTGAAACCACTATTTGGCTGGAAAATGCTTTGGAAAAAATGGATAAAACGCTTATCATCATCAGCCACGATAGAAATATTTTAAATAAAGTATGCGATAAAATAATTTTGCTGGACGAAATGAAGCTTAAAACCTATGGCGGCAACTACGATGCTTTTGAAAATACCCGCCACTTGCAAACCGAGCAAATTATGAAAGAAGCCCAAAAGCACGAGGAAACCCGCAAGCATCTTCAGGCTTTTGTTGATAGATTTAGATATAAAGCCAGCAAAGCCAAACAGGCGCAAAGCCGCATAAAAATGCTTGAGCGTTTGGGTTCGGCGCCAAAAATTCCGCTTGAAAAAAGCATACGCTTTTCTTTCCCAAACCCCGAAGAGCTTGACGCATATCTTTTTACTTTTGAAAATGTCTCTTGCGGATACGGCGATAAAACTGTTTTAAAAGATATAAATATCACCATAGCGCAAGACGATAAAATAGCCTTGCTTGGCGCAAACGGCAACGGCAAATCAACTTTAGCTAAGTTGCTTGCCGGGCGCTTGCATAGCCAAGGCGGCAAATTAACTTATGCCCGCAAATTGAGAGTTGCCTATTTCGCCCAGCATCAAACTGACGAGTTTGACCCCGATAAAACCCCTTTTGAAACCGCTAAAGAAAAGATGTATGAGGCTAAAGATGTGCAAGTCTACACTCATTTGGCCTGCTTTGGCCTAGAAAAAGGCAAAGCCGATACGCAAATTTCCAAACTTTCTGGGGGGGAAAAAAGCCGCCTTTTACTCTCTTTAATCACTATCAACCGTCCGCATATTTTGATACTTGACGAGCCGACAAATCACCTTGATATTGCCTCTCGCCGCGCTTTAATAGAGGCTTTAAACGAGTATGAGGGCGCAGTTGTTTTGGTAACGCACGATTTTAATATTATTGAATCCGTCTGCGATAGGCTTTTGCTTGTTGACCACGGCGGAGTGGATAATTTTGAAGGCGATTTGGAAGATTATAAAAATTATGTTTTGCGTATTGCCGGCCGTGATGAGAGCAATGATGGCGATATTTCTAGCGATGATGACCCCGCCGCAAACCGCAAAGAAAAACGCCGCCAAAACGCAAAAGCTCGGGCGGAAATTGCCCCGCTTAAAAAACGGCTTAAAGAAATTGAACGCAAAATGGAAGACTTAACTTCTAAAAAAGAAAGTATAGAAAAGCGGCTGATAAGCTCATATAATGCCGATTTAAGCATAGAACTTGCCTTTTTAAACAAAGAACTTTCCGACTTAGAGGGCGATTGGGTTTCTATATCAGCCGATCTTGAAGAATATCAAGCCTAAGCAAAATACTCGCGCACGATTATTGAGTGCCTACTATCAAAAAAACATTGCAAAGTTTTAAATTAATACCTATTATATAGTTGTGGGTTTTTGTTGATTTCAAAATTTGTAAAGGTTTTAGAAATTAAATTATTTAATTTGAGGTTTTTATGTTTAAAAAATTAACCGCCGCAAAATTATTTGCAGCTTGCTCTTTAGCTTTTGCTTTTTTGTTTTCCTGTGGGGCAATATCTGCGCAAACGCTTGAAACTATTTCCTATAACCCGCTAAAAGCTGGTAGCTATTCAACTTTAGTTGTGCGCAATAATTTAAAAGTAGCTAGTGGAAATAATACGATGATTAGTATGAAGGCTAATAATACAGAAACTATTATTCTGTCAAGCAGCCTAGCCTTTGGTAGACCTATAATTGTTAAAAATAATGTTTATATGGAAGCTGGTACAAGCCTTATTTTAACTAAAGATGTTTATGTAAGGGGTAAATTTTTTGTAGAAAAAATTGCCAGATTTAATTTGGCTGATGGCTTGTCTACAATAAATACCACGGATTTTACTGCCCCCGCTATGAATGTGCTTGCTTTAAATCAATTTGTTTTAGGCGGGGTTTCTTTCCCCGCGCCATCTTGCAAAATTGGTTGGTTGCCACTAAAAGCCGTAAATGTTTATGGTGTAGCAGGCACCTACTATGTGCTGGGTTGCCTGTAATAAATTAATATAATTTTACCTCTCAAAAATATCAAAAACCCCGTCTTTTAAAATAATGGCGGGGTTTTTTGCATATAGTAAAAAAGTTATTTTTATTCCTTCTATTTTTATTTCTTAGACTTAAAAAAGAAGTTTTGTTTATGTTTTGCAAAATGTTTTTTAAGTAAATAAACGGCAAAAATGGCCGATAGTAAATCTGCCACAGGCGGCGCAAAGAACACGCCGTTTAGGCCAAAAAATAAGGGCAAAATTAAAACCATAGGTATAAGCAGCAATATCTGACGGGACAAGCTTAAAATAGCCGCCGTCAGCGGATTATTAATAGCCTGAAAGAAACTTGTAGCCAAAATAGGCAGCACAACGCAGGGCATTACTATATTAAAAATTCTAAGCGCATAAGTAGCCATATCTATAAGGGCAGGGTCTGAGCTATTAAAAATAGAAACTATAGGACGGGCAAAAATCTGCATTATGAGTAAACCAACCATAGCCATACCAAGGCCCCAGCGTATAGCCATTTTCAAAGTTTGTATAGAGGTTTTGTATTTCCTTGCGCCGTGATTGTAGCCTATAAGAGGCTGCGCGCCTTGGCTGATACCTATTATAGGCATAACAAAAATAGTGTTTACCGCTATCACTATACCCATGGCTGATATTGCCAAATTGCCGCCGTATTTTACCAAAGCGTGGTTCAAAATAATATTAATTAAGCCAGAAGATACCTGAAAGAAAAATTGCGCTATGCCAACAAGCATACTCTCTTTTATAATATTAAACTGCATACTCAAATTTTTAAGCCGTAAACGATACTGCGCCCTTTTGCTTAAAAAGAAAATCATTATCCAAACAAAAGAAACTATTTGCCCAAAAGTAACCGCCATACCTGCGCCCGTCATACCAAGTTTAAATTTAAAAATAAAGAGCGGCGCAAAAATAATATTTATTAACGCTCCTATAAATTGCGTTGCCATGGCGGTTTTTGGCTTGCCGCTAGAGCGGATAAAATTGTTCATACCAAGGCTTATGCCAAAGAAGAAATAGCCCGGCATAGTGGACACCGCATATTGCCTAGCATAGGGTATAATTTCAGGCGTTGCGCCGAAAAATGTTAATATAGGCTCCAAAAAAGTTATACATAAAACAGCTAATACGGCCGAAAATAATACTAGCGCGCTAAAAGCATTGCCTAAAATAAGCTCGGCCTGATCTTCCCTCTTTTCGCCTAGGCGGATTGAAAATAAAGCATTTGCCCCAACGCCTATTAAGACGCTAAATGCCATAAAAATTATACCCAGCGGGAAGTTGATACTTATCCCGGCAATACCCAGCGCGCCGACTTCATTGCCTATATAAATGCGCGATACTATATTATAAAAAGCATTAACAAACATACCCGCTATTGCAGGCGCGGAGAATTTTATAAGTAATTCCGATATAGTGGAAGCCTTAAAAGGATTTTTTGCCGCTTTAACGGCGGTAATTGTTGTATTGTCTTGTGGCATATATTTTTTTATTTTGAAAGCCCGTCAGTCAGCGGCGGATAAATATATTATACAAAACTATTAGTAAAACCATTTTAATAGTATTAAATCTTGCTAAAAAAATATGCCTTGT
>JAISHT010000046.1 GCA_031262415.1 Elusimicrobiota bacterium
TCTTTTACTTTTTGACAGGCAATGACCTCGTTATCGGCGTATTTCCAAAATAATGCCCCTAACTCCCAATCCTCTATCATTAAATGAGATTCTTTACCTGCGTCGTCAATAAATTTGTACTTAAACTTGTAGGGCAATTTGCGGACGGGTTTAAAGTCGCTGTTAGGCTCAAAAAGATTGCCCTGAATTAAAGACAGAGCATCTTGTTTAGACCACTCCCTGTCTACGGGCTCAAAAGTAAAATCTATGATTTTAGTAGGCTTAAATACCGCCAAAGAAACATATTTTGGCTTTTTAGAGTCAGCTATAAGTTCCGTCAAATTAGTGTAAACTTTTGCTTTCTTTAAAACCAAGTCTTTCCTTTCTTGCCAACTATTGTCATAACCTATATGACCCACTACTTTTAAATCACTTTTAGGCTTAAAACTTTCACTTCTAAAATCGGAGGTTCTTCTTTCTAATAGGACTTCTACCCAATCATATTTTTTGTAGTGGTCATTATACGAGAGTTTGCGAAACTCAATAGGATAAATCCTCACCCAAGAACCATCTTCCCTAAGGCCAGCAGTGCAAACTAGCTCGTCATATTTACTTGACGGCGTTGGATATGTTTTTACGGTTATTAATATCTTTTCTTTTTTCACATTATAAGTGTTCTGTTTTATATTTCCAGTTGGGAAGAGTGGCTAATTTATTGGCTATTCTTGTTCTATGGCAGTATCTGCTGTCCTTTTCAAAGCAGGTTAAGGCTACCCGCTTATCTTTTATGAGGATATTAAAAATCTTTAAAATAAACTTATCAGCGTTTTTTAATGTGCCTTTTTCATAGTTCTCAAAGAGTGCAAGATAGTCTTCATAAGAATTAAGGGCTTGTCTTTTGTCGGATTCTATACCTAACTCTGGGATATGTATATAATTAATACCCAAATCATTGACTCTTTTTTGTAGCAAGCTCTTTGAGAAACCGTATTTCATACTTAAAGGATTTTTCCTCACATCTATAAGGGTTTTAATATTATTCCTTAAAAGCTGGTTTAAATATTCTTCCGCGCTTATACCCTCATAGCCAATTGTAAAAAGCGTCGTGGAAGTGTCTTGGGAAAAGCACTCTTTAATACGCTCTTTTATATCTTTAGTGATGTATTGTTTCAAGGTTGTTCTTGAGGCGTAATATGGGTATTTTTCGTATGTAAATTTTATAATTTCTTCTTTGCTTTTATCTTTAAATTGTTCGTGTAGAAGGTGAATAGCTTGCTTGTCCGCAAGTTTTATGGGATAGGTTTCTTGGGAAAAGTTAATTAAGGAAACATTGTTCTCTGTTTCGCTTAAAAGGCCTTCTTTATGCATACATTTTAAATCTGTATATGCCGAGTAAGAAAAACAGCCAAATTTGTACGGGATAAAGTCATAGCACTGGCTTGCCCCGTCGGTTCTTTTAAGGATAAGCAATAGCTTGGTGAGGGAAAGTTTATCTAATTCCCCACCAAAAACATTAAGCAGATTTAACAAAACTTTTCTTCTGTATAGCATATATTTATTTTAACACATTTGTAGCGATTTGATTTTAGCCTAGTATCTGGTAACTTTATCATTTTTTACTAGGGTAGGTTCCTCAAACGCCCAAATATTGCCTAATGGGAGATTTTATCCTCTCTTTCGTTCTATTTTGTGTATATTTTTACACTTTTCGCAACAAAAGATAGTATATCCAATAGTATAAAACTTTTTAATCAACCAATCAATTCTTCATACTGCGCGGACAGTTTGTAAGTTCTATTTTTAGCAGCACGGTTGGATATAATTAAAAAGCCTTCGGCAATCAATGTATTGCATAACAAACGGGCCGAGCGTGCACTAAAGCCAAATAAGTGCTGAATATCTCTTGAAGTTATTGTATCCTGTGCCTCAAAAAGTGTTAAGACTTGTCTTTGTTTGGGTGTAAGGGTGCGCAAAAGTTTGGACTTATCCGTTTTGTCCTTATTTTGCGCCTCTTCCGCACGTTTTTTGACATTTTCAAAGGAATCTAGCATACCCAGCACAAAATACTCTATCCAAGGGGTTATATCAGCATTTTCGCGGCCAAAATAATAGTTGTGGTGTTCGCCACGACTGATGGCATCATAATAAGCGTGTAAATTACGGGCATAATATTCTTCTAGCGAATAAAGGCCCTTTAAATCGTAGCCTCCTTGGTAGAGGACTAGAGTAGCTAAAAGCCGTGCAGTGCGGCCATTGCCGTCATAATAAGGGTGTATAGTAGCAAGCTGATAGTGTGCTATCGCTGCTAGGATAGGCGTGGGGAGCTCTTCTTTTTTATCTTTAAGCCAGGCAACCATATCTCGCATAAGTTTGGCAACATCTTTGGCCTCTGGTGGCATATAAACTATGGCACCGCTTGAGCTGTCTTTTATTACATTTTGTCCGTCACGATATGGGGTGGGTTTTAGTTGTTTTTTGCCGCCACCTTCTACAAGTGCGTGAATAGTTTTGAGAGTCTCTTCGGTTATTGGCTTAGAAAGGTTGCTTTCCAGCCACTCAAGGGCAATGTAGTAGCCTTTAATTTCCTGCTCGTCACGTAGGCGGCCCATGAAGTGTTCTTTATGATTTATGACACGCTCAACCTCTTTTTGGGATAGGCGGTTGCCTTCAATTCTTGTGGAATAATGTACCGATTGTAAGCGTGCGCTATCGCGCAGCGTCTTCATAACGTTAGGAGTAATGGGTAGATTTTTGATATTTTCTTTAAGTGCCTCAATTTTCATCAGGGCATTAGTTATTTTAGGTGTTATTGTAAAATTAGGTTTAAAGGACATATTGCCTATTGCCTCCTGTGGCTTGCGGCAGTCTTTCTGTGGCTTATGGCAGACTTTGCCGCCAAACTGCCGCTATCTTGCCACTATTATACCACTATTTTACCTTAAATTTGCCACGATGTCCAGAATTTGTTATTTGTTGTTTAGGCTGTTTTTTGTTGACGCGGTTATATTTTGTATCAAATAAAGATGTTAGAGATAATATATCCATTTTTTTATACGGACCGATTAAATCATTGTAGTGAGATTAGGAATATTTTGTATTTGTTTAGAAAAAAACATAACTTCTTTCCCTTGTCTTACTGATCCTGCGCAATAATTCAAATTGAATTCTTGTTTTTCAAATTCTTCGTAAAGATTTTGTATTTCGGCAACATTATCATAACTTACAACCCAAAATCCATTTAAACTCCTAACGAGTTCGGCAATAGCTTGGTGATCCTTAGCTTTGTAATGATTTTTATAAAGCTGATGGCCTTTTACATAATAGGGCGGGTCTAGGTATAGTAAACAATTATTAAGAATGGGTTGCATATCTTCTTTTTTTAAAAAAGAAAGAGTGTCTTCTTGGTAGAGGTGTATATTCTTTTTAAATTTTGCTATTGTTTCGATCCTTTCTATTAGAGCTTCTTTGTTAAATCTACAGTTTATCTTGTAAGTTCCATTTTGTGCAAATCCACCGATAACCCCACCTTTCATAATACCAGAATGGTTGCATCTATTAAGGTAAAAAGCGGCAAAACCTAAATCAAAGCCTTTTTTCCCTTCTTTGTATATTTCAGACTGCTTATGCCATTCTTTAACATTGATTGGTGTTTGTCTTATTTTAGCAATAAATTTTTTATGATTATTTTTTATGGCATTCCAAAAAGAATATATAGCAACATCAAAGTCATTTATATATATTTCGGAAACATCACCCTCTATAAGAAGTCCTAATGCCACAGCCGCACCGCCAGCATAAGGTTCAACATAAACTGGTTTACTAGGGAAAGTATTGTTCTTTATAAGCTCTTTCATAAAGCCTAGAACTTTCGCTTTCCCACCGGGATATCTTAGTGGGGAGTAGTACTTTTGTTTCATTTTCTATATCGGCTTAATATTGCGCTTTTCTGTTATTTTATTAAGTTTTTTCCTAAAAT
>JAISHT010000010.1 GCA_031262415.1 Elusimicrobiota bacterium
CGGCAAGATGAGCAATATTAGGCAGTTGGGGTTTGGCTTAAGCAGGGGTTTTAGATTTTGGGGTTGTTTGGATATGGCTTAATTTAGAAAACAGGGTCCTTGGGGTGTTCTGGGTTTTGGAAATTAGAAAAGGGGGATATCTAACTACCCTAAAAACGCTTAAAACGCAAGTTTAGTTATGGCTATATGTTTTTGCCACAACTTTGGTAATATGCCAATTTTACTATTTTATTACTTTGCAAAAATAGTCTTATTTTTGGGCCTCTTAAAAGCAAATTTTGGATACAAAATGATACCCGCCAGCCTATTTTTAGGGGCGATTTTAAAACTGTGTTAAGTGATAAATAAAAAAACCTATAAAATTTATTACTTTAATTAAATATACACTGATATAAAGGAAATAATTCTATTTTTTTTAATAATAAATATAATATTAAAACTGGCCGCGAAAACACCCAAATAAGTTAACATAATAAAAATAATCACAAGTAATGTCAAGTCAAAACCAGCCCGCCATAAAATAATTGTTAAGGTTTGATTAACCCCCCTTGCCATCTTTTAGCGCTTAATTTTTTGTTTTTTAAATATATTTGTTTTTTGTTATTAAGTTGTGGATTAAAAATAAATCCAAAACAATATAAAATAATTTTATGGGGGAAATATATAAAAAACGAAGAGGTAATGGTCAAGTAAAAAGTAGAAACTGTTTAGGGGCTTGTTCTTTTATCCTTTTGCGGTGTTAGGGGTTATTGTGGCAAAAGCATATCTAAATCCCTTTCCCCCCTTTTGTACCCATTTATTTGCAAATATATACCAACAATAGCCCCAAAAGCCAAATAAGGGGCTGTTTTTGCGCATTAACAAGTATTTAAAAGCGGGCTTTGAGGGTAAAGAGGGTAAAAAGAATAAAACACAATATCAATGTGGCAATACAATACGACTTTAGCAATACAACAAAAAACCCCCGCCAAATTTCAGCGGGGGTTGTCATACTTCAATAATTATACTTCAAAGTTTCCATCTAGCTAATTAGGCTATGGCGGATTATTTTGCGGTTATATTAAGCTCAACGCGGCGGTTTGACGCTCTGCCGGCTTCCGTATTATTATCGGCGACAAAATGCGTTGCGCCGTAGCCAACATAACTCATACCCTGTGTTTTTGCGCCTTGGGCGAGCAAATAATCATAAACTGCTTTTGCTCTCTCGGTAGAGAGGGCTTTGTTAGTAGCGGCCGAGCCGGTGGAATCAGTATAGCCTTCAACAACAATTATATTTCTGTTGTATTTCTTTAGGACTTTGGTTAAATCCTGCAAAGTTTTTTGAGCTTCTACAGATAAATTGTATTTGCCGGTTTCAAACAAAATAGAATTGTTTAAGGTTACAATTAGGCCGTTTTCCGTCTTGGTGACGGTGGCGATTCTTGCAAGTTCTTTAGCTTGGGCGTCAAAGTAGTTGCCCAATGCGCCGCCGGCTAAAAGGCCTGCCGCCCCGCCGATAATTGCGCCCGTGCCAGCTTTACCGCCAGTGGTGTGCGATATTATTGCGCCAGCGCCAGCTCCGATTGCCGCGCCAGCTCCTGCGCCGATTGCGGTTTTTGCGCCCGGCGTTGTGCATGCGCTAAGCAGCATTGCCATTGCCCCGCAAAGAAGAAGTGTCTTTTTCATATATTGGTTTCTCCGTTGATAAGATTATTTAACTACTGCATATATTCTACATTTTTTTGACGGTTGAATTGCGGCTAAATTGCGGCTGAATGACGGCCGAATAAAAATATTATGGTTGAGTAAGCAGCGTGCGTTCCGCCACGGTATAGGCTTTGGCCATACCGGTTTGTGTCGCGCGGTATAGGCGGCCCCGCTTGCTTCCGCTAAAGAGCAATGCGCCTGTTTTAATTTCCCCCGCTAAAATTCTATCAAGCCGCTCGTTTGGTTTTAGATAGCCAGATACTTTTAGGGCGTGGGCAAGCTCAAGGGCGGGTAAGCCCTCGCTATTTTTTAGGATTTTTGCCGCGCTTAGTATTATAAGGGCGGCCGTCGGCGGCTTTATGTTTTTATCTTTACGGCGTAAAATAATTTCGCCGCCGTCGCTGTAAACAATTTTATCCCATACGGATATATTGGCTTGTAATGCGCTATTTTTGATTGGCTCGTTGTAGTAATTGCTTGGGTTTTTTAGGTTTTGCGACGGTTGCGGCAGTTCTTGCGGCTCTTTTTGCGGCGGTAAGCCGCCGTGGTTTTGGCGTAAATAGGCTGGTTTATAGATTGCAAGGTCATCGGTGGCGGATAAAACTTCGCTATCTTGTAAAAATGGCGCAGGGGTTTTCCCTGTTTCTTTAGGTTCTGTAAAATCTATTTGATTTATTTGGCGGGTTTTTAGGTTTTGTTTTTGAGGCACAATTAAGTTTAAAAAAGCCTCTTTTTCCTTTAAAATAAAGGCTTCTTGGCCTTCGGCTTCAAATTCTTCGCCCGTTTTTAGCTTAAATCGCAGTTTAAAATTTTTAATATTTTCTTCCATTTTTTTGTCCCCTAAAAATAGTTTTCCACAAGGCTTATAAACAAGTTATGTCATATAATACAACTAAAAAATTTTTATGTCAAGTTATGTCTTTTTTATGGCAAGATATGTCAAGACCTGTGCATAAAGGCATTTCTCAGACGGTAATTTAATGTCAAAATGGCTTTGAGGGCGAGTAAATAGGCAAATTGCGCATTTTATTTGCCAGCTAGCTACGCAATTATCAGCATTAAAAACAAAATACAAAAAGCAAAATGAAGGGCATTTTTGCGATTTTAGCAAATTTCTAAAAATCCCCCCATTTTTAAGTTTAGGCAATAAAATGATACCAATGTCTATAATTCGCTGCCAGCGGAGTTGTGGCGCAAAAACACAACCATAATCATAACCAATTGCTTTGGCTTTAAGCCAAATATTCCCCCCCTCCTTTTCAGGAAAGCGGTATCATTTATGTATCCGCTACATTATTTTGCCTTTATGATTTTTATTTTGTTAAATAAGTTAAAGCATAAATTAATAAACGGAGGTTGTTATGAATTACGAAGAAGTGTTAAAGAAAAATCCCAACGGGGTGCTTGCAACGCAAGACGGTAATAAAGTTGCAACTAGGGTATTTCAGTATCTTTTTACCGAGGGCGGCAAGGTGTATTTTTGCACAAGCAATGATAAGCCCGTATACAAACAGTTGCAGGCAAATCCTTATGCCTCGTTTTGCACATATGCGCCAGATTTTGCGCCCGTATTATCAGTAAACGGTCGGGCGGTATTTGTGGAAGATTTGGCCCTTAAAACCCGCGCGCTTGACGAAAACCCTGCAATCAAAGCCATATACGGCGGGGCGGATAATGCTGCGTTTAAACTGTTTTATATTGAGCCAGAAGCCTTGCAAACATTTACCTTTGCCGAGGGCGCAAAAACAATTAAGCCTTAAACAATTAAGCCTTA
>JAISHT010000094.1 GCA_031262415.1 Elusimicrobiota bacterium
TATATTGTAGCAGAAGATTCAGGGGGAACTCCCTCCACGGGCTTACGCCCGTGGTTTCAAGTGAGGTTTTATGAATTTTATTATTTTAAATCGTCTTCGCTCATATCGTCGCGTATGCCAAAGCGGGTTAGGCAAAAATCGTATTTAATGGGGTCATGGGGACACAGTCTGCTAAATGCGGCCGATATTTCTAGCGCAGTCTTCATATCCGCTTGCTTTCTTTTGGTAAGGCCAAGTTTTTTTGCTGCACGATGCATATGCACATCTAGCGGCACAATAAGGCCGCTTGTGGGGATTTTATCCCAAAAGCCGGGGTCAACGCTATCTTTGCGCACGGCCCAGCGCAAAAACAAATTAAGCCTCTTTAACGCGGAGTTTTTGGCTGGGTTTGGTATTAAAGTATCAACTTTATCGTAGCTTCTTAATTTTGCGGCAAAAGAACGCAGAGCGGATAAAAAGTTTTTGTCTTCTTTATAAAAAGAATAAAAAAGATTTTCAAGGCTGCCGTTTTCTTTTAATATTTGCGTTATGGCGTTTAAAAAATTAACCAGCTCTGTCTGCGTTGTAAAGCGATATTTAAAGCCTGTAAATAATTTATTTAAAGTCTTTTTGTCTGTTTTTAATAGAAAACTGCGGGGGCTTTTACCCATAGGCTCTAAAACCCGTCCTACTGTTTTTATTATTTGTTTTACATTGCCATAAGCTAGCGAGGCCGCTATTAATGCGGCTATTTCTTTGTCTTTATTACTCGTGTAATTTTGCACAAATTGCAAAGGGTCCGGCGATATTAGCCCGGGCTTGTTATATTGTTTATAAATTTTTTCTAAAAAAACTTTACTTATCATAGTAAAATAATTCTACCAATTTGTTAACATATATATATGACTTTAAAAGACCTTTTTGGACAATATCAACAAAACTTGCCCGCAATGGAAGTTAAAGGCATAACCCAAAACTCAGCGGAAGTTTTGGCGGGTTTTGTTTTTTTTGCCGTAAAAGGCCACAGTGTTGACGGGCATAATTTTATAGACGCCGCTATAAAAAACGGGGCAATAGCAATTGTCAGCGAAGAGGAAATTAAACAGACTACTAGCGTCCCCGTGATAAAAGTTTCAAATATTGACGAGGCTATGGCAAATGTTGCCTGTAAATTTTACAATAATCCAGCCGGCAAATTAGGGGTAGTAGGTATAACCGGCACTAAGGGCAAAACAAGTATTGCCTATTTGCTAGAAAGCATTTTAATGACGGCGGGCCGCAGGCCAACCGTTTTTGGGACAATAAATTACCGAATTAATGGCGAGGTTATCAGCCAAGCTCCAAACACTACCCCCGTTGCGCTTACTTTGCAAAAAATGATAGCCCAAGCCGCCGCCCAAAAATCAACAGATTTAGTTATGGAAGTATCCTCCCACGCTTTGGAGCTTAAAAGAGTAGACGGCATAGCTTTTGATACTGCTATCTTTACAAACTTGCAGCGGGACCATTTGGATTTCCACCACAATTTTAAAAATTATTTTGCCGCCAAAAAGAAACTTTTTGAAAATCTTTTAAACGACGCTAACTCCGTCCAAAACGCTCCGCAAAAAAACCGTTTTGCCGTTATTAATGAAGACGACCATTACGGGCAAAGACTAATTGCCTTTTTAAAAGACACAAAAGTAAAAGTTTTAACCTACGGCATTGAAAATAAGGCTGATTTTATGGCGAGCGATATTAAGGCCGACATTAACGGCGTTGACTTTAAAATTAATGGCTTGCCTGCTCACATAAATTTGCTTGGCAAGCATAATGTTTACAATGCTTTGGCGGCGACAGCTGCGGCAAAAACCCGCAATGTTAACCTAGAAACCGCTATAAAAGGCCTTGCTGCTTTAACTGGCGTGCCGGGGAGAATGGAGAGGGTAAACCTCGGCCAAAAATTTTATGTTTTTGTGGATTTTGCCTATACAAACGAGGCTTTGCTTAGGGCTTATGATACCGTTGTCCCTTTTAAAAAAGGCAAAATAATAACAGTTTTTGGCTGCGGCGGACAAAGAGATACAACAAAGCGTCCGCTTATGGGGGCGACCGCCGCCAAATACAGCGATTTGGTTTTAATAACAAAAGATAATCCCCGTAAAGAAGACCCAAACAATATTTTTATTGATATTTTAAAGGGTATGGCGTGGCAGGATAATTTTAAAATTATCCCCGATAGACGCCAAGCAATTTTTGAAGCGATAAAAACGGCAAAGCAACAAGATATAGTTATAATTGCCGGCAAGGGGCACGAGGATTATCAAATTTTGCCAAGCGGTAAAATACATTTCTCAGACAAGGAAGAAGCTGTTAAAGCGATAAAAAATTATGTTTAAACACAGCGATTTTAGGGGTAAAAAAGCATGCGTTTTGGGCGGCGGTAAAAGCGGGCTAGCCTCTGCAAGGCTACTTAAAAGAAAGGGCTTTAAAGTCCTTTTAAGCGACGGCGGCAAAGCCCAAATTCCGTCTAATATTATTGGCGGCGTTGAAGTGGAAAGCGGCGGACATACAAAGAAAATTTTTGACTGCGATTTTTTTATAAAAAGCCCGGGCATTTTGCCAACTAGCCCGATTATTAAAAAACTTAAAAAATTAAAAAAACCAATTTTTAGCGAGATTGAACTTGCCATAGCTTATGCGCCAAAAGATATAAAAATTTACGCTATAACTGGCACAAATGGCAAAACAACTACTACCGAAATGCTAAGCGAGGTTATGCGCTGCCACGTCAAGGAAGAGGGCAAAAATCGCAAAGTTTACACGCTAGGCAATGTTGGCCGCCCGTTTGCAGATGTCGCCGATACTATGCAAAAGGGCAGCATTGTTGTTTTGGAAATATCTAGCTATCAACTTGAAGACAGCGCTTATTTTCGTCCTTACGCTGCGGCTCTGCTTAATATTACGCCAGACCACTTGGAGCATCACGGCAGTTTAAAAAAATATATAGAAGCCAAAGCAAGAATATTTAAAGACCAAAAAAATACGGACGCTTTTATTTTTAATGCTGATGATAAACTTTGCGTTAAATTAATAAATAAGCCCAAAAGCCGCGCTTTTAGTTTTTCTCTCTCGCCAACGCACCCCGTGCGGGTTGATGTTTTTTACGACGGTGATGAAATTATATTTGCCGATGGATACCGCATAAAACCGCCCAAAAATTTGCCGGGTTTACATAATATAGAAAATGCTATGGCGGCTTCTTTGTTAGCTTTTGTCGGCGGTGTTTCGCAAAAAGCAATACAAAAAGGTTTTGATGCGTTTGGCGGCATTGAACACCGCATAGAATATTTTGCCGAGCATAAAGGCATTAAGTGCTATAACGATTCTAAATCTACCAATGTGGATTCAACTATAATTGCCCTTAAAGCTTTGCAAAGCAAAAACAAAATATGGCTTATTTTGGGCGGCCTTGGCAAAGGCGCGCCGTATACGCCGCTTACTAAATATTTAGAAAAGCATTGCAAACAGCTAATGCTTATAGGGGCGGACGCTGGGCAAATTAAAAAAGAGCTTAAAGATTGCGTTTCTATGACGGACGCAGGAAATATTGCAAACGCAGTTGATGGGGTTTTTGCCAAAGCAAAGGCGGGGGATATTTTGCTCTTGTCGCCTGCTTGCGCTTCTTTTGACCAGTTTAAAAATTTTGAAGAGCGCGGCAAAATATTTAAAGAAATTGTTTTGGCAAAGAAAAACAAGCGCACTAAAAAACGCAAAGAGAAGAAATAAAACAATTCCCAAAAAATAATAGCTAAAAATTCTTGCCTGTGTTTAACAAACATTCACGGCAAGTTTTTTTGTCAAAAGTTTTTTGCAAAATCGCCTGAAAAATTTGCTGAGCAAAAGCGGTTAAGGTTGGATCTCTTGCGCCAAGCACCAAAATAACATCGCCGGGTTTTGCGCTTTTGGCAATATCGGCCGCCGTTTCGTTTCTACACGGCATATATTTAACATTTACGCTCTTTTTCTTAAGGCCGTCGTAAATAAGTTTTGAAGAAATTCCGTTTGGCACCGTGCCGCCGGCATAGTAAATTTCGCCAAGCCACAAAGTATCTTCTTTGCGGATATTTTTTGAAAACTCTTCTATAAATTCTTTTAATAATAACTGAACGGAAGCAAAAGCATGGGGCTGAAAGAAAGCCAAAACTCTTTTGCCACGCAAATGCGCCGCTTTTAATGTGGCGGCAACTTTGTGCGGATTGTGGGCAAAATCGTCAATAACTTCTATTTCGCTAGCGTGGCCAATAGTGTTAAACCGACGGTAAACGCCTTTAAAATTTTCTAAAGCTTTGGCCGCAGTTTTTAAAGATACGCCCATTTGCTTAGCCGCCGCTATTGCCGCCATAGCGTTTTTAACATTATGCTCGCCGGGTAAATTTAAAATAAAAGGCTGTCCATCAACGCTAAAAGTTGCGCCGTGGCCTGTTAATTTTAAATCCTTGGCGTAAACATCGCCGCTAGCAATGCCAAAAGTTGTATAGTTAGCGGCTATTTTTTTCAACTCGTCTTCTTGTTCGTTGATAATAAAATTATCGCAATTTATGCTGAATTTTTTGAAATAGCCCTCCAAAACATCAAGCTCTTTGTGGTCTTTGGCTAGGTTTAACATAACGCCGATTTTTGGGTGATAGTTGACTAAAGTGCCATCGCTCTCATCGGCCTCTATAACAAGTATTTTGCTTTTGCCCTTATAAACATTGCCAAAATAACCTTCCGCCTGCAAAGATAAAAGAACGCCGCCAGTTATTACAGAAGGGTCTTTGCCAGCCGAGCGCAGAATTTCAAAAAGCATTGCGGTGGTTGTGCTTTTGCCACTGGTGCCAGATATTGCTACCGTCCAAGAATCCTTTACATGTTTTGCAAGCAGCTCTGAGCGGTGCATAAAAGGAATATGGTGTTTTTTGGCTACTTCTATTTCTATATTATCAGGCTCAATGGCAGAGGTTAAAACAATAAGTTTTGTTTTTTTATCAATACCGCTACCGTCTTGCGGATATATTTTTACGCCTAATTTTTTTAAAGAGTCCCAAACTGGTAAATTTGTAAAGCCATTATTTATAAGCCTATCTGATCCCGTAACCTCGTCGCCAGCCATAGCGTGAAGCTGGGCAAGCGCGCTCATACCAATGCCGCCGATACCTACAAAATGTATTTTCATTTAAAACTCTCCATAAAGGCTTGCATATTGTAAAAGCCTGCTTTTTGCGTAGTTAGCCATTTGGCAACTTGCACGGCGGAAGCAGCAAACAAAACTCTGTCCAAGGCCTTGTGCGTTAAAATTATTTCCTCGTCGCCAGTTGGCGAAATTAATGTAAAAGTATGCGTACCGGGCGTTTTGCCAATGCGCTCGTAAGTAATATCTTGCGTCGCTAAATTTACTACTTTAGCTAAATCTTTTGCGGTACCGCTTGGCGCGTCTTTTTTTTGCGTGTGATGAACTTCGTGCAATTTTCTTGTGTAATTTGGATAAAGTTTTATGGCCTGTTTTAAGAGTTGGGCAAATTGATAAACGCCAATACTTACATTAGAAGAATAAAAAACAGGTATTTCTTTTTCTTCTTGCAATTTGGCAACAAAGGCGGCGGGCAAATTAGTGGTGCCGGTTAAAAAAGCGGCTTTATTTTTTTTAGCTAAATCAAAAGCCTCCGTTGCGCCTTCTGGAAGAGAAAAATCAATAACCAAATCAACATTTTCGTCGCACTCGTTTAGGCCGTTATCACGCAAAGCGGCAATTTTTAAACCTAGCGAATAGTCGCCCTCTATAATTTTTATTATAGCTTGCCCCATTTTGCCGTTTGCGCCATTTATTAAAACTTTTTTCATTAAAACATTTTCTCCAATAAATACTGGGCTATTTGCCTTCCGTTAAGGGCGGCGCCTTTTAAGAGATTGTCAAAAGTAATCCACATATGCAGCATATTTTTATCTTCGCTGTCTAGGTGTATGCGAGATACAAAAACCTCATCTTTGCCGGCAATTTCTTTTGGCGTGTAAATTTTGCCGTCGCAAACAACGCCTTTTTGACTCGCAATTAAAGCGGGTATTTCTTTAATATCAAAATTTTCTTTGGCTCTTAAACTTACGCCAAGGCTATGGCCTACTAGCGCTGGCACACGCACGGTATGCGGGCGCACTTTTATATTTGGCAAAGCCAAAATTTTGCGGGTTTCATTTATGCATTTAAGCTCTTCAGAAGTATAGCCGTTTTCCTGCAAGCTGCCTATTTGCGGCACGCAGTTTGCTTTGTATAGCGAACTTTCTTGCTCAAAATCCTCAAGCAATTTTTTGCCGCCTCCGCTAATTGCCTGATAGGAGCACATAAAAACTTCTTGTAAATTATATTTTGCTTTAAGCGGATTTAAGGCCATAACAAGGCCCGTTATTGTGCAATTTGGCGAGGCTATAAGCCAAGAGTCTTTTGTAATGGTGTTTGCATTAATTTCCGGTATAACAAGGGGGACATCTTTATCAAGGCGGAATCTGGCCGACATATCAATAACAAATTTAGCTTTATCTTTTAACTGGCTTGCAAGAGTTTCGCTTATTTTATCGTCGGTGCAAAGTATGGCGATATCTACAGGCGTAGGCAAGTCCTCTCTGCCAAAATGTTGAACTTCCGCTTTTACTTCTGCTCGCTCAAGCTCTTTTAACACTAGCCGCCCAACTACGCCGTTTACGCCAAAAACGCCTATCTTCTTCATTTTATTACCGTCCCAATTTCGCCCGTTTTATAATAAACTATTCTAATTTCAATATTTTTTTCTTTAGCTAATTTTATTGCGTCAGGGTGCAAAACATTTGCGCCGTCAAGCGCAAGTTTATACATAACGTCAAAATCCATTAAATTTAATTTTTTAGCGTCGGTATGGATATTTGGATCTTTATTATAAACGCCGTCAACATCTTTAACCATTTCAACATACTTTGCGCCAAGTTTGCTTGCAATGTATACTGCCGATAAGTCAGAGCCGCCCCTCTTTAAGGTGGTAATTTCTTTGTTCTCGCCAATGCCTTGAAAGCCGGCTATTATTGGGATATGGTTCATATTAATTTCCCGCTGCAACCTGTCGCTTGTTATGGCGGTAATTTCGGCCCCGTTATGTTTTGCCGTAGTTGTTAAACCAATTTGAGAGCCTGTTAAAGAAACGGCGGGCAGGTCAATATTGTTTAAAGCTATTGAAAGTAATGCTACGCTAATACGCTCGCCCGTAGTAATAAGCATATCAAGCTCTCTTTTATTTGGCTCGTCGCTTAGAGAGTAGGCATTATCAAGCAAAATATCCGTCATATTGCCGTTAGCGGAGGCGACTATAACAGGCAAAATATTTTGTAAATATCTTTGTTTTATCAGGTTAACAGCCAGCAATATTTTGGCTTTATTAGCCAAAGTATTGCCGCCAAATTTTATAACAGAAATTTCTTTCATATAAGAAGGTCCTTGTCAAAAGTAGCCAAAATAGCGTCAAGTTTATGTTTTGTTTCCTCGCTTAACGGGCCAAGGGGCAAACGCGCGTCGCTTTGGCATAGTCCCATTTTGGCAAGCAAATATTTAACGCAAGTTGGGTTAACTTCAAAATAACTGCCGGTAATTAGCGGATAAGCAGAGCGGAAAATATCCATCATTTCTTGCACTTTGCCTTGATTGAAAAGTTTATACATTTTTATAAAAGCCGGGGATAAGGTATTGCCCGCCGCCGTTATAATAGTATCTGAGCCTAGGCCGAGGAAGGCGGGCCAAAGGTCATCGTTACCGCAAATATAATTTATCCGTTTTTTGCCATAAGTTGCGGCCATTTCTGTTATAAAGGCAATGTCATAATCGGATTCTTTCACCGCTTTTATTTGAGGCACGGCGGCAAGCAAATCGCCAAAAAATTTAATTGATAATTTCTGCCCGGTTCTGCCCGGGATATGATATAAGACAATAGGCAACCCCGCAGAGGCCGCCTGAGTAAAATGCGCTACCATGCCGCTTAAATTTGGTTTATTGTAATATGGCGTTACGACAAGCAAAGCCGCAGGAGTATATTTTGCCGCCATTTCAATTGTTTGCATCATTGCGCTAGTATTATTGCTGCCAACGCCAACAACAACAGGTATTTTTTTATCAACTTTTTGGCTGATAAATTTAAGTATTTCTTCCTTTTCAGCTAGCGTTAATGCGGGTGTTTCCGCCGTAGTGCCAAGCGCAACAATGCCGTCTACACCAGCCGCAATTTGCCTATCCAGCAAAGCCTCTAAGGCGGCAAAATCCGTTTTATTATCTTTAAATGGGGTTATAACTGCGGGTAAAATTCCTTTAAACATACGCCCTCCTATGCAAAATAATTGTATCATTTTATTGCTATAATTTAATAAACCAATATTGGGGAGTAAAGGAGTTTTAAAATGGAAGAAGAAAATAAACCTAATCAGCAGGAAGTTAACGCATCGCATACAGATGTGGAAAAAGAAATTGAAGAACTTAGCGTAGCAAGCAAACCAAAGAAAGAATTTTTTACCGTTAAATTTTGGCTTGTCGCTTTAACAATTGTTTTTAGCCTCTCGCTACTCAGCGGGGCATATCTTGTTTTTAGCGGGACGCCGCTAAATGCAAGCAAGCAGCAAGCAATTACTCTAGCTGACGCCGAAGAAAGCGCAAACTCGGCCATTAAAATGCTTACAAAAAACGCTAAAGAAGGCGGCGCAGCGATAATAAAAGTGCGGGGCGTTATTCAAGAAGGGCAAGATAGCGGTTTTAGCTCTCGCCAAAGCGCCTCTGCTATTGCAAAGCGTATTAGAACTTTGGCGGATAAAAAAGAAGTTAAGGCTTTACTCCTTGATATTAACTCGCCTGGCGGCACGGTAGCGGCTGTTCAAGATATTTACAATGCTATTAATTATTTTAGAGCGCAAAAAAAGCCGGTAGTCGCCTTGTTTAGAGATGTTGCAGCTAGCGGCGGCTTTTATATTGCCATGGCCGCAGACAAAATTATAGCCCAACCCGGCACGATGACAGGCTCTATAGGCGTTATTATGCAGACGACAAATGTAGAGGGTTTGTTTGAGAAAATTGGCGTTAGAATAATCCCCATAAAAAGCGGAAAACATAAAGATATGGGCTCGTCCTACAGGCCGCTAACAGAAGAAGAAATTGCCCTTTTGCAAGAAATGATTGCAGATACCTATCAGCAATTTTTCAATGCCGTTAAAGAAGGCAGGCCAAATATTCCCGTTGAAACTTTACGCCTATATGCAGACGGCCGTATTTTTACGGGCGCAAGAGCAAAAGCCTTAGGCTTAATTGACGACCTAGGCGGAGAGGAAAAAGCAAAAGAATATTTAATTCAAATGACGGGCGACAAAGACCTTAAACTACTTGCCCCGCGGCCTTCAAATGTTATGGATATTTTGCTTCTCTCGGGCGGCCTTGATAGCAAACTTGGCCTTAGCGGCAAACTAGAAGAAATTACCAGCCCGAGAGTTTCTTATTTATGGACTTATTAAAGGAGTAATTTATGGGTTTTATTAATACATTATTTGCTTTTGCCCAGCAACCTGCCAAAACCATAAATATAATTATGGAAGAGCGCCGCTTGCCTTTGGCTCTGCTTGGGTTTTTCTTTGGGGCGTTAAGCTTAGTTATTTTGCTTGGCCTTGGCTCTTTTGGCGGGGCGCATCGCCCGCTTACAATGGCTTTCTTGTTTTTTGCTTTCTTTGTCTTTAATGTTTGCGTGGCGTTTTTCTTTGCTTCTAGCGCGCATTTGTTTTTGGAGCTTACGACAGGCAAAGGCAAGGCGGCGGGCCTATTTGTGCTTATTGGCATATCTGAATTTGCCAAAACATTGCTTGCGGCCTATGCGCTAGTGGCGGCGGTTTTGCCGTGGATAGCGCTGTATCGCTCTCTTGCAATTTTTCTTACTTTGCTGCTTCAATTATTTTTTATTTTGTATATGATGAAAGCAGTTTACGGACTATCAAAACTTAGGACATTTTTTGCCTTGCTCCTTTCGTTTTTGCCCTCAATAGTAAGTTTTTTTGCTGCGGCATTTTTATTTTTCTTTTTAATTTTTTGGCTGTTTTTTAAATGAAGACTGTTTCTGTTAAACAAATGAAGGCTTATGAGGAAGGGCTTTTTGCCCGTGGCCTAAGCCCGGATTTGCTTATGGAAAATGCCGGCCGCCTTTGCGCTCAGCAGATTATAGATACTTACTTCCCAAATGGCACGGACGAGCAAATTACAATAATATGCGGTTCGGGCGGCAATGGCGGCGACGGTTTGGTTTTGGCCCGTTGCCTTATGGAAAATAAAATACCCGCAGTTTGCTACATCGTGCCATCGCCAAAATACGGCGAGCTTACCAAAAAAAACATCAAAAGGGCTTTTGTCTGCCATACCTCTGTTAAGGAAATTGATAAAGCAGAAATTTTAAAAAAAGCGGTGGGGAAATCTTTAATTGTTGTTGACGCTTTGCTTGGGCTTGGGGCGAGTAAAGAACATACGCCTAGGCCCGTTTTTCAAGAAGCAATTGATATTATAAACACTGCTAAAAATATTATTAGTATTGACGGCCCAAGCGGCCTAGATATGGACGACGGCTCTCACTACCTCGCCCGCCCCGTTAAAGCAAAAGAAACCTACACTTTAGGTTTTGCTAAAAATGGCTTAGTTTTGCCACAATCTGCCCAGTATATCGGCAAATTAATCGCGCTTGATATATTTAGCCAAATCACTAGCCATTGCAAGTAAATGGGCGGTTATTTTAGGCTGCTTTGTTTCAAGCAGAGGCAGCAAAATATGGCGAACCCAGTTGCGGGTATAGGCATCGTCTAAATTAGTTTCATCAGTTATAAAACTTAGTTTGTGGGCTTTTATATAAGCCAAAACCTCACTGCGACTAATTACCAAAAACGGCCTAATAATTTCAATTTTACCCAGCGGCCTTTTAACGGGGATACCAAGCAGTCCTTTGGCTTTCGTCCCCCGTAAAATATTAAGCAAAATAGTTTCCGCATTATCATCAGCGTGATGCGCAAGAGCAATTTTTTTGCAATTAAATTTTTTAGCAACTGCGCCTAAAGCGGCGTAGCGGGCTTTACGGGCGGCGTGCTCTATGCTTAATTTTTCCTCTTTGGCTAAAGCGGGTGTTTTCACTTTTTTTATGATAAAGGGGATATTTAGTTTTTTAGCTACTGAAGATGAAAAGGCGGCGTCTTTACCGGCTGATTTACGCAACCCGTGGTGAATATGGCAAGCGTAAACATCAAAATGTTTTTTTGTAGACATTTGTTTAACAAAATGCAGCAAGGCAACAGAGTCCGCCCCGCCCGATAGACCGACTAAAACCGCCTGCTTGGTTTTAAAAAAACCATGCTCTTTATCAAATTTTATTAAAGCCTGCCAAGTAGAGGCTTTGAAATTAGTTGTATCCATATTGGCTCAAAAAAAGTACAATTTTACTAAACAAGGTTAGTAGCCTTATTATAATAAATTTAAAGACACGGGGGCGGTTATGAGCGAACTTAAAAAAAGAATAGTAGTGGTTGAAGACGAAAGAGATATTTTAGAATTAATAAACTTAATACTTACCAGAGCTGGGTACGAAGTTTATTTATGCGACAATGGCCGCAATGCGCTAGATTTAATTAAAAAAGTTCGACCGCATTTGGTTGTGCTTGATGTTATGCTCCCCGGTATGGACGGCAAGGCAATTGTTGCGGCGATGGCGGCAGATGAAGATTTGCAGACAACTTCCGTTATGATAACTTCCGCCTTAGAAGAATCTGCCAAAATATTCTCCGGCAATCCGCTAGTTAAAGATTTTTGTTTTAAACCGTTTCGCACAAGCGTTTTGCTAGAAAAAGTGAAAAAAATAATGGGCGACGCTTAAAGTTTTTTAGTTTTTTGGATTTGTGTTTAAAAAAACCTCTGTTAGAGTTTAGCATAGGATTTTCAAAACACATAAGAACGCTGCACTACAATTATGAAATAGTATGTTGAAAAAGTCAAAACAAAAATTTTTCCAAAAAAGCTAAAATTTAATTATGCCGCAATATTTAGCAGAAATTAAAGGAAATACTTTTGCCTTGTCTAAAGAGGAAGCCCGCCATCTTCATGTGGCGCGCTTTCACACAGGCGACGAAATCAAAATTTTTGACGGCTTTGGCTCCAAATACCTTGCCAAATTACAAACCCTTACAGATAAAACCGCCGCAGGTGAAATTATTGCCCCTATACCATATATGCCCCCAAAGAGGGAGATTGTTTTATGTTTCTCGGCCATTTCCCGCCCTGCAACGGAAGATTTGCTTGATAAATGCACGCAAATTGGCGTTTATGCTTTTCAGCCGGTAATATCACGCCGCTCAGATGCGGAGTTGCTTAAAAAATGGGATACCAAGCTAGAGCGTTGGCATAATATTTTAGTATCTGCTTGCAAGCAATGCGAGACGCCAAAAATCCCCCTAATTTTAAACCCCGTAAGTTTTGAAGAGGCTCTCCAAAGCATTATGCCCGCTATAATTTGCTATGAGGGCGAAACAACCACTTCCATTCAATCAGCATTGCAAACAGTAGAAAAAGCTAAAACTTTGGGCCTTTTTATAGGGCCTGAGGGCGGATATACTGATGAGGAAATCCAACTAGCCCTTAAATATAAAGTTAAGGCGGTTAGTTTGGGCGGCAATATTTTGCGGGCCGAAACTGCCGCCACAGTCGCCTCTTGGGCGGCCTTGCAATGAAAATCTTTATAAAAACTTTTGGCTGCCGTGTAAATCAAGTGGAGTCCCAAGCCATTTTGGAAGGCCTTGAGGCGCAAAATCACGCCATAACCGCTAATTTAAAAGAGGCTGATTTGTGCCTGCTTAACACTTGCTCCGTAACCCATAAGGCCGATAGAGATGTGGAGCGGGAAATCCGCCGCATTATAAAAGAGAACCCCAAAGCAAAGTTGATTATCAGCGGCTGCTATGCAATGAGCCATAAAGAAGAAATTTCCCAAAAATTCCCAACAGCCACAACCGTTTTTAAGGCGGATTTAGATAAGTATTTATTTGAGCGCGAAATTGATTGGAGCATTACCCGCCACCAAGGCCATAGCCGAGCTTTTGTTAAAATACAAGACGGTTGCGATAATTTTTGCGCCTATTGCATTGTGCCTTATACTAGGCCAAATAAAACTTCCAAGCCTATGCAAACTGTAGTGGAAGAAGTCAAAAACCTTGTCGCTAGCGGGCAGAGCGAAATTGTTTTAACAGGCATAAACATAGGCAATTACCACTGCCCAGAAACGGGGGCCGATTTGGCGGCTTTACTGCCAAAACTTTTTGCAATAGAGGGCAACTTCCGCTTGCGTTTTTCTTCTATAGAGGCAAATACAATTACGCCCGCTTTAATTGAGGCCGCAGCTAGTGCAAAAGATAAATTTTGCAATTATTTTCATATCCCTCTGCAAAGCGGAAGCGACGCTGTTTTAAAAGCCATGGGCCGCCACTACACCACGGCAAAATATCTTGCAAAACTGGCCGAGATTAGGGCAAAAATTAAAGGCGTTTCAATTTACTGTGATATTATAGCCGGCTATCCAACCGAGACGGAAGAAGATTTTAAAAACTCAATTGATTTTGTAAAACAAGCTGGTTTTGCCGGCCTCCATGTTTTTAGCTATTCCGCCCGCAAAGGCACGCCAGCGTCTGCATTAAAACAACTTCCCGCCGCTGAAATCAAAAAACGGGCGGAAATGCTGCGCTCGCTAGACAAAGAGCTAAGGCAAAAATTTGCTAAATCGCTAATTAACACCACTCAGCAGTTTTTGGCGGAAGAATATTTGCAAGAAAAAAATCAAACAAGCGGCGTTTTGGCAAATTTCCAGCGGGTAATTATAGAAAACGCCCCAAAAAAAGAAGGTTTATCGCAAGTTAAAATAACTTCTGCCAAAGCAGGCATTTGCTATGCAAAATATATTTAAATTGTATTTAAATAAATAAATTTGTTATAATAATTGAAGTAGTAAAGATTCTACGGCAAGAGTAAAAGGAAACTATGGTAGCCAAAAAAAATCTTTGTGCGCTTATCCTCGCAGGGGGAAAGGGCACAAGAATGAAATCAGATTTACCTAAACCATTACACAAAATCAGTGGGGCGGCAATACTTGCGCATATACTTAAAACAGCGCAAAAGCTAAACCCGTCTGAAATTGGCGTTGTAGTAGGCCACCGCGCAGAGCTGTTAAAAGAAACAGTTTTGGAAAATGCTTCCCTATGGGGCATTAAAACGCCGGTGGATTTTATTTTGCAAAAAGAGCTTACCGGTAGCGGCACAGCTGTTAAATACGCCGCTAACTTCCTAAAAAAACACTCCCAAGTTTTAATTTTAGCGGGCGACGCTCCTCTAATCAAAGCAAATACTTTAAAACAACTTATCAAAACGCATAATCAGGCTAAAGCGGCTTGCACGGTTTTTACTGTTGATATTGATAACCCCAAGGGATATGGCCGCATAGTGCGGGATAATAAAGGCCATTTTTCCGCCATAGTAGAAGAGAGCGAGACTGACGCAAAAACCTCCGCCATTAAAGAAGTCAACAGCGGTATGTATATTTTTGAAACGGCAAAGCTGCTTGCCGCTCTAGCAAAACTCCGCCCGCAAGGCCCCAAAAAAGAATATTATCTTACCGATACTTTAGCCCTGCTCAAACAAAGCGGCCAAAAAGTAGAAGTTTTTAAAGCGCAAGATAGTAGGGAAGCTATGGGTATAAATTCCAAAAAGCAACTAGCGCAAGCTGGCGAAATTATGCGTCAAGAAATTAATAATGCTCTTATGGATAGCGGCGTTACTATTATCAACCCCCAAAACACTTATATAGACGCTTCAGTTAAAATTGGTGCGGATACTATTATTTACCCGAACTGTTTTATCAGCGGCAAAACTACTATTGCGGCAGGTTGCATTATAGGCCCAAATTGCTGGATAGAAGATAGCGTTTTAGATACCGCTTGCCGCTTAAAATCAAGCTGTTATATAACCGGGGCAAAGCTGGCTAAGGGCTGCCAAATAGGGCCGTTTGCGCATTTACGCCCTGCGACAATTTTGAAAGAAGGAGTTAAGGTAGGCAATTTCACGGAGATTAAAAAATCCGTAATAGGCAAAGGCACTAAAGTATCGCATCTTTCTTATGTTGGCGATAGCGACTTTGGCGCCGATGTTAATGTGGGCGCAGGCACAATAACCTGTAATTACGACGGAGTTAATAAATATAAAACTGTTGTTAAAGACGGTGTTTTTGTCGGCTCCAATACTAATTTTGTTGCGCCGGTTGTTATAGGCGCAGGCGCAAAAATTGGCGCAGGCTCCACAATAACGCAAGATATACCAGCAGGTTCTTTGGCTATTGCCCGGGCCCGTCAGGTAAATATGAAAAAAAAGGAAAACAAAAAATGATACGTTGTCAATGTTCCAGAGATTTAAAAATCTTTACATGCAATGCTAACCGTGTTTTGGCGGAGAAAATAGCAAAGCATTTAGGCACAGAGCTAGGCGGCCTTCGTGTTGATAGATTTGCCGATGGCGAGGTTGATGTCCAAGTTTTAGAAAGCGTCCGCGGGTCTGATTGTTATGTAATACAACCAACCTGCAATCCGGTTAATGAAAATCTTATGGAATTACTTGTCGCCGCTGATGCTTTGCGTAGAGCCAGCGCAGGCAGGATAACGGCCGTTATGCCATATTACGGCTATGCCAGAGCCGATAGAAAGGCCGCCCCAAGGGTGCCGATAACCGCAAAATTAGTTGCAAACCTAATAGAAAAAGCCGGCGTTGATAGAGTTATGACTATGGATTTACACGCCGCCCAAATACAAGGCTTTTTTGATTTGCCCGTAGACCATTTAAGAGCAAGCGGCGTTTTCTTGGATTATTTCCTTAAAAATAAACCTAAAGATTTGGTTGTTATTTCCCCAGATGTCGGTGGCGTTGAAAGAGCCCGCCGCTTTGCCGCTCGTATGGACGCAGGCCTTGTCATTATTGATAAACGCCGCCCCAAACGCAACGAAGCCGTTGTCTATAATGTAATTGGCGATGTGCAGGATAAAACCGCAATTATTGTTGACGATATTGTGGATACGGCAGGCACGCTCTCGGTAGTTGCGCAAAAAATAAAAGAAGCTGGCGCAAAAAAAGTTTACGCTGTTTGCACGCACGGCGTGCTTTCTAGAGACGGGGTTGATAAAATAGAAAATTCCGCCATAGAAAAGCTTTTTATAACCGATAGCTTGCCAGAAGCTGGGCGTAAACCAAGCGAAAAGGTCCACGTTTTAACCATCTCCCATGTATTTGCCGACGCTATTAAACGCAATCACGACGGCAGCTCCATAAGCGAGATGTTTAAATAAGTAAATAAAAACAAATTTAATTAAAAAGAAAGAGGATGTTAGAAAATGGAAAAACTGAAAATAGAAGCAACAAAAAGAGAAAAGGCCGGTGTTAAGGGCGAGCTTTCAAAAATTAGAGCTCAAAAAAGCATACCTGCCGTAATCTACGGCGCGGGCAAAGAACCCGTCGCAATAACAGTATCTGAAAAGGATTTACTAGCCGTGCAAAAAGCTGGCGGTAATGCCGTTGTGGAAATTGTTTTGCCCACCGGCGCTGAACAAGCCATTATTAAAGAAGTGCAATACCATGTAGTTAAAGATACACCGATACATATTGACTTTCAACGCGTTTCTAAAGACCGTATGATTGAAACTGTAATCCCAGTAGTCTTAACAGGCGAAAGCGCTTTTATGAAAATAAACGGCGGTATTATTGACCACGTTTTGCGTGAAGTCTCCGTTAAATCTTTGCCGGCGGATATTCCGCATCATATTGAGGCCGATATTTCCGTCCTCACATTTGATAAGCATATAACCGTGGCCGATTTGGTTGCGCCAAAAGGCGTTTCCTTCCTTGGCGAACCCGGCAGAATGGTAGTGCATATTATCGTTCCTAGAGAGGAAGAGGCCGCAGCAACCCCTGCTGACGCCGCTACCGCAGCCCAGCCCGAAATTTCTGCCGCTAAAGGCAAGAAAGAAGAAGAAGGCGCAGCCGCTGCCCCAGCTAAAAAATAACTTTAGCGAATTAATTAAAAACCCCTTGGACTTGTTTGTCCAAGGGGTTTTTTGTGGCGTCTTTTGAGCTCTTTTACAATTTTTTATACCTTAGTATTCTTTCTGCCCCTCTTCCATCATCATATATATTAGTATAACTGGTCTGAAAATGCGACCACAACTTTTTGCTTTTGTTCGTCTTCGCTACGCTACGACGCAATAAATTTATTTTTTCTTTTTTTGCAGGGTTTTTAAAGACAAAAACATGGCAAGGGCAAGAGGCGAGAATGCAAAAAATATAAGAAATGTGTTTGCTTGCGCAAGGATAATCTTAGACGGTGTTTTAAATAATGCTGTAAAA
>JAISHT010000002.1 GCA_031262415.1 Elusimicrobiota bacterium
AATAGGGATAAACGAACAAATTATCAAAGCCTACATAGAAGCCCAAGGCAAAGAAGATTCAGGGCAAACTTTGTTTGAAACGGACTGATACCACGGGCGTGAGCCCGTGGAGTTTCATAGAAACTTTTTCTTACTGACCTCCGTGTTGTCGGCGTCAAAAAACCGATAATATGGAGGTCTTTTTATGCAAAAAAAGATAAGAAAAATTCATCACAAGCAAAGCAATAACACCCATAACACGCCAACCATTAACACCCCCCACGAGCTAGCCAAAGTACCAAATACTCTGCGTGTGGAATATCTCGCCATATCCGAGATAAAACCATATGCCAAAAATCCCAAAAAACATAACGAAAAACAAGTTCGTCAAATCGTCGCGTCTATTAATGAGTTTAACTTCAATAACCCGCTAATTTTGGACGAAAATAATGAAATTATTGCTGGCCACGGCCGCTGGCTTGCCGCACGGGAATTAAACCTCGCCCGCGTGCCTGTTATCCGCCTAACCCACCTAACGCCACACCAAAAACGGCTGTACCGCATCGCCGAGAATAAACTCACAGAAAACGGCCAATGGGACGTGGACCTATTAAAAATAGAGTTCACCGAAATTGAGGCCCTGGACCTAGACCTAGACCTTGACCTAAATATAACAGGCTTTGAAACTGGCGAAATTGACCTTATGCTGACCCATAAACCAGCCAGCGAAAAGCTAAATAATATCCCGTTTATAGCGAATAGCGAAATCATCACAAAACCGGGCGATATTTGGCAGCTTGGATACCACCGCATTATATGTGGCAACTCGCTAAAAAGACCGACTTTTGCCGCACTTATGGGCAACCAAAAAGCCGATATGATTTTTACCGACCCGCCGTATAATGTAAAGATATCGGGCAATGTCTGTGGCAGTGGCAGCACAAAGCATAAAGAGTTTGCAATGGCTTCTGGATAAATGTCTTCCGCGGAGTTCCAAAACTTCCTTGCGGATAATTTCACACTTTTAAAGGATTTTTCCAAAGATGGTAGCATACACTTTATTTGTATGGATTGGCGGCACACGGGGGAGCTTTTAGCCGCTGCAAAGCCCGTTTATAGCGAGCTTAAAAACATCTGCGTGTGGAATAAAGACAACGGCGGTATGGGTAGCCTTTACCGCTCAAAGCACGAGTTTATTTTTGTTTATAAAAATGGCGACGCACCGCACATAAACAATGTGGAACTTGGCAAGCACGGCCGCTACCGCACCAATGTTTGGGATTATGCTGGGGTAAATTCTTTTGGCAAAAATCGTGGCGATTTAAAACTACACCCCACCGTCAAACCTGTTGAAATGATAATGGACGCTATTATGGATGTTTCCCCACGCGGCGGCCTTGTTTTGGATAGCTTTTTAGGCTCTGGCAGCACGCTTATTGCCGCTGAAAAAACCAAACGCGTTTGTTATGGCATAGAACTTGAACCGCTGTATATAGACACCACAATCCGCCGTTGGGAAGCTCTTTCCAAAAAAGACGCGGTTTTATTGTCTAACGGCAAAACATACAAGCAACTTTTAGAGGAGAAAGCAAAGGAAAAAACGGAGGAGAAAGTCTATGACAAATGACTACGAAATTGGCTACTGCAAACCGCCTTTTAATACCCGGTTTAAGGGAGGGCAAAGTGGCAACCACAAAGGCCGCCCTAAGGGGCAACCCAAAAAAGAGGGGATAATAGAGCTTTTAGGGAAAGAGTTGAAAACGAAACTAATCCTAAAAGACGGCAGCAAAATAACCAAAGAGGAGGCTTTGGTGCGTCAATTATGCAACAAGGCCTCCAGCGGGGATTTTAGGAGTGGGAAATTAATATTAGACTTTGCAAATCGTCAGAAAACAGATAACTTGGCCGTGGAATTTTTTAAAAGGCTAATTAAAGATAAAGTCGTCACGGAAAAGAATGTCGCTGATTATGTAAATGGTGCCAAACTGCTTGAATTAGAAAGGCTGCCCCTTGCGCTGAGTGAATTATACAACGAGTGGAAAAGGAGCTACGCCGATTCTTGGCTGGCGATTATGGACGTATTAATGCTTATGCATATTTGGCAATATCTAACAGCCCTTCTTGTAATGAAAGATATTGTGCGTGTACTAAATGCGGAGCAAGCTTTTTGGAATGGTTTTGAAATGGCCTTAGAAGGTGTATCTAGCGAGAAGAAAAGGAAACAATTATTAGCCCAAGCAGAGGCAAGCCGTAAATACAAAAAGACGGACACTAAGCTATATAAACTTGCTGAAAGTATGGATAAATTTATGGTGCTTGCCACAATTAATATGCTAGTAGGTATGCGTAATCAATACGAAAAAGCCGTCAGTTATGAAAAAGCGAGAGAGGGTTATTTTAGGCCAGAAAATTGTCATGATGTGTCTTTATATGCAGAGTTGTATTTTACAGAAAAATATCATTTTGATAAGGAAAATGAAAAAAATGTAGAAGAATTTGCAGATGACCAAGAAGAGGGCATTTCTCAGTTTGAGGAGCTTCCAGGCGAGGGTAAAGATTTTAATGATTTGCGTGCCAAACTTAAAAAGGAAGATATCTATTTTGTTTTTAGATGGTACGGCGGCATTGCGGTAGAAGTGACAGACCTTATTTATAATGAAATTACTAACGACAATAGCGATATGGTAATAGTATCTCTATTTCACAGCAGAGGGCAATTGCTTAGAAACTTTTTGATAGATCAGATGCGCGGACAGCCATTTGAAGAATATGATTTTGAGGGGGAAATGAGAGAAGATATGCGCAGGTATAAAGAAAAAGAACGTGCAAAAGAGGAAGAACGTTTAGAAAAAGAACGTGCGGAGGAAGATCTCGCAAATATGGAAGTGCGCACTGGCAATGAAGAAACAGAGTAGATTTTTCTAATTTAAAAAGTTATCTGTATACAAATTTAAATAAATGTATACGCAAAAAGCAGAATTTGATGCAGTTCTAGCTAATAGCTTTTAAGAACTATTAGGTCATATAGCAATGCCTAATCTATTTTACATCATATATTCTGCTTGATCTATAACACGGGTAATGGCTTCTTCTGTATAGTCGGGGGGATATTTATATTTTTTTAAAACCCGTTTAATATGTAAGCGCATCTTAGCTTGTGTATTTTTTTTCTTGCTCCAATCTACGGTAGAATATTCTTCAACAATTTCCTTTAATTCGATTGCGATTACACGTAACAAATCATCACCCATAAGTTGAAACGCATTTTTGTTTGTGGCTAATGCATCATAAAAGGCTCTTTCTCGCCCACTGAGGTGGTTTTTGCGCGCTTTTGTTTCATTTTCAACCATTTCCTTCGAAAAGCCTATTAAGCCAACAATAGTCATATCTGTCTTGGTATCATCTGCACGGGTATTATAAATTTCTAAAATCTTGCGTAATCTTTCACTGTATTCCTTTGCTTTAACAAGGTTATATCCCCTGTATTCAGCAACGGCTTCTTTTAAGAGTCGTTCCATAATTTTAATGAAAATATGGGGCGGATTTGTTTTTCTTAGTTCTTCTATCTTTTTCTCATCTAATAAATCCCATACGCTACGATTTTGTTCGGTATCTTTAATCTGTGTTAAAACTTTAACCTCATCGCCCTTTATTGCTTCACCTATAAGGTCAATAATCTTTCTATTAATGTCAGCAGGATTAAATTTGTATCCACCGCCTTCATATTCTATTTTTTGAATAAAATATCTAACGGTTATGTAATAAAGGATTTTCTTTTTATAGTCGTTATCTAAAATACCGATAGCAACAACATATGCATCTTTTAATTGCTTTGTTAGTTTGAGGTATTTTTTCTTTATATCATTGCTGGTGAGTACAAAATCAGCACCATTTTGAATGGCTTTAAATCGTTTGTTTTCATCTTTACCCAAAAATCCCGCTTTTTCAACTCCGTGCAGCATTTCATCTAATATTGATATTTTTTCGTCGCAAATAGCTTTTGCGGAATCTTGTATAGGTTGCAAGTTAAGTTCCTTATCTCTTGCAGTATATTCATTTAATGCAGAGTTAAGAGCATTTTTAATACCGATATAGTCAACAATCAAGCCACTTTCCTTGCCTGCATTTACGCGATTAACTCTTGCGATTGCTTGCATTAGGTTATGCCCTTTCATAGGCTTATCAATATACATAACATCAAGATCGGCTACATCAAAGCCAGTAAGCCACATATCTACTACGATAGCAATCTTAAGGGAAGCGTTTTTCTTCTTAAATTCCTCAGCCTGCCTTTTTCGGTACTCGCTATCTTTAAACATATCTCGCATAACTTCGTTATCCTTATTGCTTTCGGTAACGATTACGGCGGTTTGCGTTTTAAGTTCTGGCGCAATATCTATGAGGATATTATATAAATCAAATGCTATTTTCCTACTCATGCAAACAATCATTGCCTTGCCGTTTAGGAAGTTCTTTCTCTCGTTATAATGGGTATAAATATCTTTTGCCACAAGTTCTAAGCGGTCTTTATCTCCGACAATAACCTCAAGTCTGCTAAATCTACGCTTAGATTCTTCAATAAGCTCGTCAGGGGCACCGTCTTCCTCAAGAGAGGCATAATAGTTGTCTATTTCTCTTAATATTTTATCGTCAAGATAAACTTTTGCCAGTCGGCTTTCATAAAAGATTTTAACTGTTGAGCCATCCTCTACCGACTGCGTCATATCATACCTATCAATTACATCGCCGAATATTTCGCTTGTTGAGTGATCTT
>JAISHT010000051.1 GCA_031262415.1 Elusimicrobiota bacterium
TTCAGTTAAAATACAGAGAAATGTTTCCAAAAAAAGATGGTGAGCTAAATTTTAACCCTGTCAAAGATCTCTCCATAGAAGAACTTGAAAATTTGGAAAAAAGCCTTCCAAAAGGCGAAAGAAGCCTTGCTGGATTCCTATATCCAAATAATCACGAAGCCCAAGCTATTATGTATAAACTTTTGCAACTTGTAGAACATATGCCGTTAGATGCAACTGCATATAACAAATTTATAGCGCAAATTGCCAGCATGTTGCCCTTACCTGAACCTTATTTAATCGCAAGTAACAAGATATTTGCCGATATGCAAAAATTGCTTTTGGGCCGTGTTGATTATACAACCCCAAATATTATTGACCGTTGGGAAAGAGCCGCCAAAATATCAAGAGAAATTACTCCAGAGTTCAAGGATTTAAAAACCCCAAATCCGCCATTTGGTACTAATTTGCTATTTAATAAGGATAATTTTTATTTTTCTAGAAGACTTTCTAAAAGACAACTATTAAAAAGATATCCAAATGCAGCTAACAGTAAAGATGGCTTGAAAGAGTTTTATAAAGAAACAAGATTTTACTTACAAACATTTGGCAACTTCTTCCTTTTAGATGTTGCCCCTTACGCTGAACTTTTGAAAGTTGAAAATGAAAAAGATTTAAATGTTGGCGGGTATGCCACACTTAACAATACTATCGTTCTTGATCTTGCGCGTGAATTTAAAAATAGAGCGCCCGAAGAATTCACTACGATTTTTGCCCATGAATTTACCCATATCTTGCAACATGTTTTTTTTGAGAGACTGGATCACACAGGTTTGTTAGCGGAAGTTTTTAATAGCCATCTTCTTTCTTTTAATGAAAATAGCGGCTCATCTGGTATGCTTAACAATATGTTCCTTGCAGCTATGGAAAAATTATTTGGCTATATATTGGCACCTATAGAAGTCAATGCTAGAGAAAAATCTTTATGGCTTGTAAATGGAATATATAATCCTAGCAACCCTTTACATCCATATTTAACCTCCCTTGGTATAACTTTGCCATATGGAAACCCTGATCCTCAATTTAATGGGCTTGTTCAATCCTATCTGAATCCGTTTCTTTCATTTAACACAATAAAGCATAATACTACTAATAATTTGCAAAAATCGGTTGAAGGTATTGCTAAGAAAGTCAGTTTTAATATTACTGGCTACACCAACCCGCCGATTGGATATAATCAAGATAGAGTTAATAATTTTGTGCATAAACTTGCTTCTGCGCTAAGCGCAGATAATGTGGGGTTTATTTCAAGTCCTGCGTTAGGTGGTAAAGATATTGGTACATCTTTAAAATTTGTCCAAAAGGAATATAACAATACAAAAAATAAAATACCACTATTAACCATTGCCACGAAAGATGAAATACAAAGTATATATACAAATGGTTTGAAAAAATTTGATATTACAAACTATGGAAGACAGAAGAAAGTTGTTTTCCCAAATTCACAGATAAAGCTAGAAGAAGCCGTAAAAATTGGCGACATTACTATGATTATCGGCGGACGCAATAATAGTTTGAATACTTTTTTTAATGCAATGTCGTATCTTAAGAACATAATTATTGTTGATGACCAGACGTTTGGCAATGGAGCAATTAACCTTGCAACAAATTCCACAGATAATGCTGCAAGATATGTTGCCGAGCAATATCAAGCTATTATGAAAGGGCGGCCCTTGCCCTACAAGCCTTCTAGCGAATTTGAAAAATCTGTTTGGGAAACTATAGAGAAATTCCCCGAAGTTTTTAAAGAAAAAATCCTTGTTATTAATATGGAAGATGCCAATGCTGTGTCAAAAATCAAAAAATTTACAAAACCAATTTTGCAAGCAAAAGGTAAAGCAAAAGGCAAAATTAAAGACTCAGATAGCTCTAAAGGGATAGATAAAATAGCCTCTAAAGTTCGGCCTGTTGCTGCTAGTGTGCTGCCTAAGGATACTCCCGAGTTTGTTAGAAATTTTCCTACAAATAGAATTACAAAAAAAGTCGTCAAAACAACCAATCCCAATCAATTATCTCTTTTTGGCACAGGCTACGGTATAACATTTGCACCTAGCTCTGCGCCAATTACTTCGCTAGAAACAGAATTTGCCGCTGCAACAGAAACTGCAAATATTGACCCAGAAGTAAAAAAAGCTGTTGTAAAAGTTTTGACAGGCACTTCGCAAGGTAGCGGCTTTTATACAAAAATTAATAATCGTCCATTTATAGTTACCGCTGGGCATGTGATCAATAATTCAAGAAATAATTTTATTATTGATGAAACAATAACATTAGCAAATGATAATGGGATAATTGGCACGGCAAAATTATGGGATTACACTATTAAAGATGGGATTGATTTTGCGCTATATACTGTTGATCAAAATATTATGACAGGTATAAAACCGTTAAAGCTGTCCAAAGAAGCCCTGAAACAGGGGGAAAATGCCACTGCTTTAGGCTACCCAAAAAGCAATAATGCACTCCTTACTTCAAAACATGTCTTTATAAATAATCCACTTTTTACAGACGATGGGAATTTGCCCTTTCCAGCCTGTTTGCTAACAGGTAATTGTGGTTTGGGTTTTAGCGGTGGCCCAGTGCTAAATAAGAATGGAAAGGTGTTTGGTATGCTGATCAAAAGTGGGATAGGATCCGATTTGTCTATTGCTATGCCGTTAGGTATAATTAAAAATTTTTTAAATAACCCTTTAAAATCTAAAATACCAATAACTGTTAAGCAAACCGCTAATTCAACTATTAACATAGAGAACACATATCAAAAATTAGAAATAATAAACAAATTGGAAAAGCAGGCTTTGTCAGAATTGCCAGAAAATTGGGACGATTCTAAAAGATCTCTTGTTGCCCCTAATCCTGGCACACAACAATCTGGCATTAAATTTATTAATGCAATGCTCGGCGGGGATAATAATCCATTAGGTTTTTCTAAAGGACAAATTGAAAATCTTATAGGAATAAAAAGATTTTTAAATCAAGGGGAATATTCTAATTATGAAATCAGCATAGCTTCAATTGCAAACATAGCTAAAAGCGGTGATATACATTATGTTTTTGTCGGTAAAAGTATTGAGAATATTGCGCAATACGCCAAGACATTAGAAGCCAATGGAGATGGCGTTATTTTTATTAGAATAAAGTCTAATCCGTTCCTCTATATAAATGAATCTACTCTCCTACCTGTCCTGCCGACAGATGGGCAAAAAATTGCATTTACTGTAAAAGTGCACTCTTCTCTTGTCTATGGCAAGCTTCGTCCGGAATTTAGCAGACTTGAAGATCCAAACGAAATTCTTGAACCCAAGAATTTTGCAACTAATTTGCAGGCTTTTTTTGATAGAACTGGGACTAAGGAAATAACAGTCTTTATGGAAACTTGTGCAGCTGGGGCCTTTATACCGGAATTTATGGCTTTGCCAGAAGATTTGCGTAAGGGTATAAATATTATAACTACTACAAACGGAAATGAAAGCCGTGGAGTTATGGAATATAACCAATATTTGATACACGGGGGTAGCTCAACAGATGCCCGCATTGAGGGTCTTTTGTCAAGCGGAAAAATAGGCGCGCAATATATAAAAGGCGGGGAAGTATACAATCCGCTAGCTGAGGCTGTAAAACAAGCCAAAAATCTTACAGAGCCTTATCAAGGCATACCAGCAGAAACTTTGCAGAGAGACTTGCAGGCTCTTGACAATTTATACAATAAAGTGGCAATAAACGATAATGGACACCTAACAGAGATCTTACAAACACTACCAGAGTATATTTTTCATATTGAACAGGGTGATGGTAGACCATATTTTCCCGCTTTTACAGCAGATATCAAAAATTTAAACCACTCCCGTGTGTCAGATTCAAAAGCTAGAATAAAAATACCGGACTATGTCGCAAATTATGTCGCCGAAGTTTTTAAAAATAATATGCCGCATTTCGCAGGCACTCCCAAGTTGCCTCTAGCAGGTTTTACAAATTCCTCCGCGCCCCTGTCTATATCGTCAGTCCCGCAAACGCCAACAACTCTTAATCCAGCCGCTAAGCCAGCTAATATCGCTACCGTTAAGCCAGATATTGGTAGCTATGGGGGGGGGGGGGTAGAAATAATTAATAATCTTGAGAGAGAGGCCTTAAAAAAGCTTCCCGAGGATATTGTACAAAAGAAAGAAGTGTTTTTTAATTATGTGGCGCCTACAACTAACCCAAATAGTTATAGTATTGAATTTATTGATAATTTGCTTAACCAAAAAGATTTAAACCTTCAAGAAAACATCGTTAATAACCTTGAAGCGATAAAAGCCTCTTTGCAAAACCCTGAGGGCGTTATAAACATAAGCATAGCTTCTGTCGCCAATATAGCGCGCGGCGGCAATATCTCTTACGTTCTTATGGGACAAGGTATTGAAGAGATTGCTCCCTATGCTAAACAACTTGAAACAAGTGGCGACGGCGTAATATTTATAAGTGGGGATAATAATATTTTTAAACTTTTCAATATTCAAGATACTTGGGCAACTTTACCAAAGCTAAAATTACCTAATAATAATCTTCTAATTTCTTTAAAAACACATTCTTACATTAGCACGCAAAAGCATGGTTTTTATTCTTTCATTGTGATAAACGAATCACCGTATAGTCAAAGAATTTTTTTGAGTGATTTGTTAAAATATACTCAGAAGTTAGCCTTAACAACCGATGCTAAAAAAATAACTTTATTTTTGTCTACTTGTCATGCGGCGCAGTTTATGAATAATCTTTTAACATTTCCTCCACTAGTCCGTAAAGGCTTAAATATTATAACTACAACCGCCGTATCAGAAGACGGAAAGCTTAAGAGTTATAATTTATCTTTCCCAAAAGGCAGCAATCCAGCAGATGAGCGCATAAAAAGCGTTTTGAGATATGGCAATATTGGCCTTATGTATATGATAGATGGGCAAAGATATTTTCCTCTTGAAACAGCAGTAAAAGCTGCAAAAAAGCGTAAGGAGCCTTATCAGGGTATACCTGGTGATATTCTATATAAAGAATTGCTGGCCTTGCATAAACTCTATACCGTTCAAACGGGAGAAGATTATTGGCTTACTTGGGCTTTAAATGCTTTGCCAAAACATATGTTTAAAAAAGCCCCAGGCCACACATTTAGATCTTTTGCGGCAAATACGGCTATTAAAATTGACCCTACGGATAAAAAAATAACTTACAATGTAAAAATACCGCAGTATATTGCAGATTATATTGTTGAAGTTTTTGAAAGCGATATGCCGCACTTTGCGGGTGACGTAGCAAAATAACATAAAGTCATTTATCCTATTCAAACTAATCTAAATACAAAATGCGGCCTTTATATTTTTGGGCAAGGGCGGCATTATTAGCGTCGCCGCCGTCGTCATTACTGCTTAAATAAATGGGGGGATTTTGCCCGCTGTTTACAAGCTCTGCCGTCGCCAAATACATAATATTATTAATTATTGCCGCCCCTGCTATTGTAGAAACAGGGGCTATATTTTTGCCCGCCAGAGTAAGCGCAGTTTCCTGCTTATTGCAACAATTATCAAGCGTAATATCGCCAAAATCTCTAAGCATTTTGCCGCTTGAGTGGCGGGGCTTGCTATCTTTATGGGCGGCAAGAGCGGTAATTACAATAACTTTAAGGCCTTTACTTTTTGCGTAAATAGCAGCGTCAATACCGGCGGCGTTTCGGCCGGAGTTGGAAACAACTATAAAAATATCTTTTGGGGTTAAGTTGTGGCGGGACAAGATTATGGGGGTTAGGCCTTCTAGCCGTTCAAGGGCGGTGGCGGCGTGGGCGGAAGGTTTAAAATTAAAACTATCATCTAAAATTGCGCTGACGCAGGCCAAGCTGCCGCTTCTGTGAAAAGGCTCCAATGCCACGTTTTGGCTGTGGCCCGAGCCTAAAACATAAATAAGCCCGTCTTGTTTAACGGTGTTAGCTATCAAAGCGGCGGCTTGTTTCATTTTTTCGCTTTGGGTATCTTCAATTTTTTCCAGCAGTTTTACAATTTCTTTAAAATATTTATTTTGCATAATTTTAACCTTCTTTTTATATAGTGTTTGGCCTCGTGGCCTTGTGTTTTATATATTATAGAATAAAAAACCCCGCTGCTGTTTTAGCTGCGGGGTTAAATGTTATAGCTGTTTGCCAGTAGCGGCATAAGCAGAAACTATTTTAAGACGCTTTTGATATACGCCTTACAACAGTCTTCTTTTGCGTGCATTCTATAATATCGCCGGCTTTGGTTTGCCTAAAGCCGTCAATTAAAATGCCGCATTCATAGCCCTTTTCCACTTCTTTGACATCGTCTTTAAAGCGTTTTAGGCCCGATATTTTGCCCTTGTAAACTTGAGCGCCGGCCCGCAGTATTTTAACATCATAACCACGTACCATTTTGCCCTCGTCCACATAAGAGCCGGCTACAAAGCCGGAGCTTAAATCAAACACTTGCCTTACCGTAGCCCTGCCGACGATTTCTTCCACTATATCCGGCTCTAGGAGGCCTTCCATAGCGGCGTGTAAATCTTCAAGCAGTTCAAAGATAATATTATAATTGCGTATTTCAATGCCTTCTCTTTCAGCCTCGGCCGCCACAGAGGGCTCAGTATCAACATTAAAGGCAATTATAATGGCATTGCTGGCTTTGGCAAGCAGCAAATCAGACTCGTTTACATTACCTGCGCCGGAGTGAATAATTTTAACCTCCACTTCCTCGGTAGGCGTGCGTAAAATAGCGTCTTTAATAGCTTCTATAGAGCCGTGGACATCAGCCTTTAAAACTATAGCCAAATCCTTAACTTTTTTGCCGTCAATATCACTGCGTAAATTAGTTAAAGATACATGCTTTTGATGGGCAAGTTTTTCTTCCTTATGGGCAAGTTTGCGCTTTTCGGCAATATACTTGGCTTCCTTTTCGCTCTGGGCGACAAAAAGCGTATCGCCCACTACAGGCGGCTCGCCATTAATGCCCAAAACTTCGGCTGGCACGCTGGGGCCAATGCTAGTTAGCCGCTGGCCGTGCTCGTCAATTAAAGCCCTTATTTTGCCATAAGTTGTGCCTACGATGAAAGGATCGCCAACACGCATAGTGCCTTTTTGCACCAAAACCGTGGCTACTACGCCGCGTTTATTATCCCTTTTACTTTCAAGGATTACGCCAACGCCGTGCCTGTTAGGATTAGCCTTAAGCTCCATCATTTCAGCTTGAAGAGAAATCATTTCAAGCAATTTATCAATATTAATTCTCTTTTTGGCGGATATTTCAACAAAGATAGTATTGCCTTGCCACTCCTCGGGTATTAAGCCGCGGTTTGCAAGTTCTTGCTTTACTTTATCAGGATTTGCGCCGGGCAAATCTATTTTGTTTACCGCAACTATTATCGGCGCGCCGGCTGATTGAGCGTGGTTTATAGCCTCTATAGTTTGCGGCATTATACCATCGGTAGCGGAGACGACTAAAACTACAATATCCGTAGCTTGCGCCCCTCTAGCGCGCATGGCGGTGAAAGCTTCGTGGCCGGGGGTATCTAAGAAAGAGATAAGCCCACGCTGGGTTTTAACCATATATGCGCCAATGTGTTGAGTTATTGCGCCAAACTCGCCGTCTACCACATTTGAGTGGCGAATAGCGTCTAAAAGGCTTGTCTTACCGTGGTCCACGTGGCCCATAATTGTTACAACAGGCGGGCGTGGCAGCAAGGTTGAAGGGTCTTCGGTTTCTTCCTCTTTTGCGATGATTTTATCCTCGGCAAATTCCTGGGTTACCTCTAGCTTAAAACCAAATTCGTTTACCACAAGTTCAGTCATATCGCTTTCCAACCTTTGGTTGATGGTAGCGTAAATGCCCATGGTCATTAGCTTTTTGATGAAATCATTAATTTTTATGCCCATCTTTTCGGCAAGCTCTTTTATGGTGGGCTGGCCTAAAACTTTTATAACCTTTTCTTCCTTTGGGGCAGCGGGGGCCTGTTGGGGCTTTGGCTGTTGATGCTGCTGTTGTGGCCTAGGTTGCTCCTGTTTAGATTGCACGGGCTGCTGTTGTGGCCTAGGTTGCTGTTGCTGGGCAGGTTTTGGCTGAACGGGCTGATGTTGCACGGGCTGAGGTTGTTGCACGGGCTGCTGGGCAGGTTGCGCTTTTACTTCAACAGGTTTAACCTCAACTGGCTTAACTTCTACCGTCTTAACCTCTACTGGTTTTACCTCCGCAGGTTTAACTTCAACCGTTTTTACTTCGGCAGGTTTAACTTCAGCAGGTTTCTCCGCTTTTTTTGCGGGCGCCTTTTTGGGCGCAGCTTTTGTAGCGGTAAGTTTATTTTTTTTAGCCGTTTCAGATTTTTTTTCAGCTGGTTTTTTCTCAGCAGTTTTTTTAGCGGCGGTTGTTTTAGTCTTTTTTACCGTGCTTTTTGTAGCTGCTTTTTTAGCTGTTGTTCTTTTTGCCTTATCGTCAGGAGTATCTTCCTTTTTAGTTGCTTTCTTTATTGCTGTCATCTTCTGCCTCCTGCTGTGGCGCAGATTCTGTGTCATCAGCTATTGTTTCACTTTTATTTTCTTCTTTAGCGGTTTCTTTTGTTTCTTGTTCGGCTAAATATTTTTTTGCGCCTTCAATAATTTTTTCTGCGGTTTTCTCGCCAACGCCTTGAATGGTTGATAAATGTTCGGGCGTTAAAGAGGCTATTTTTTCAATAGAATTAAAACCAGCTTTTACCAAAAGTTCGGCAATTTTGGGGCCAATGCCTTCAACATTAGCCAAAGTTTCTTGGATTAATGTGGCGGCTTCCTGCCCTTCTTGTTGCTTTTGGGTTTCGCTCTTTACCTCAAGCTCCCAGCCGGAAACTTTGGAGGCAAGTTTAATATTTTGCCAGTCTTTACCAATAGCAATAGCAAGCTGGTCATCTGGCACGATAACTAGGGCTTGTTTGTTTTCCATACTAATTATGCGAACAGATAAAACTTTAGCAGGTGATAAAGAGTTTACAATGGTGCTGACGGCGTCGTCGCTAAAATTGATTAAATCAATTTTCTCGCCGCTAAGCTCGTTAGTTACGGCGCGTATTCTTATGCCTCTCATACCAACGCAAGTGCCGATGGGGTCAATTTTATTGTCGTGGCTTTTTACCACTACTTTAGCTCTAAAGCCGGGGTCCCTATAAATAGCTTTTATTTCAATAATACCGTCGGAAAGTTCTGGTATTTCAACTTTCATAAGTTCTTTTAAGAATTCTGGCGAGGTTCTAGATAAAATAATGTATGGCCCTCTTTGGCCTTTATCCATTTTGAAAGCGGCGGATTTATAGCGGCCCAAAACAGGGTCGTCTTTAACTTCGGCAAGTTCTGTTTGGGATAAAACTTTTGTTATGATAGCTTTAATACGCCCGCCGTGCATATATCTTTCTTTTTTAATTTGCTCGCAATAGGGCAAAATGGCCTCGGCTTTGCCAAGGTCAACAATAATATCTCTATCGGAAAAGCGCCTGACAAGGCCTGTTACAACCTCGCCTTCACGGGGCTTAAATTCTTTATAAAGATTATCTCTTTCTATGCCGCGGACTTTTTGTATTAAAACTTGTTTGGCAATTTGCGCCGCAATGCGGGAGAAATCTTCAACATCAAGCGTGTTGACGACATCTTCCCCAATTTTAGCTTTGGGGTTAATTTTTTTTGCATCTTCAAGGCTTATTTCCATTTCCGGGTTTATTACCGTTTCCACAACATTTAAAGTTTGAAAGGCTTTTATGCTGCCTTCCTCGGGGTCAATTTTTGCGGAAAGCACGGCGGTTTTGCCAAGGTGTTTGCGCAGTGCGGAAATTAGGGCGTCCTCAATAGTTTTTAAGGTATCTTCCCGTTTAATATTTTTTTCCCTTTCAAGACTCTCAAGGGCTAAAAGTAAATCTTTGCTTTGCATTTTTTTGTTCTCCTAAGTAATTTAAAATTCTACAACTGGGTCTAAATTTGCTTTTTTAATATCTTCGTATTTAAAAGTAAATTTATTTGTGCCGTCGGCAAGAGTCATTTTTTCGTCGTCGGCGGATTCTATTAAACCTGTAAATGTGCCTCTATTTTCAATAGGTTGTTTTAGAAAGATTCTTGCCCGCTCGCCAACAAAGCGTTTAAAATGGGCTGGTTTTTTAAGCACCCTTTTAAGGCCGGGGGAGGAAACTTCAAGAATATAGGCACCGTCAATTAAATTTTCCATTGTTAAAATGGCGTCAATTTTGTTTGTTAGAGCCTCGCAATCGGCCAAAGTAAAACCGCCTTCTTTATCGGCAAAAAATTGTAAAAGCTTTTTGCTGCCCTGGTTTTGGATAATAAGATCAACCAGTTCATAGCCCTGTGTTTCTAGAGCTTTTGCTACTGTTTCTTCCATATTGTTTTTGTTCATTGAGCGCACCTCTTTTTGCTTTAAAACAAAAGCGACTTGCTTGACAAGTCGCTTTAATAAGTAATTAAGATACTTTTATTATATAACAAATACGGCGTAAAGTCAAATTTTTTGTCTTTAACCGCTTTGGACGGTAGGCCGCTTATTTTTTTATAAGCTCTTTTAACTTTGCTTCTACCGTGTCAATTTGCCAAAACTCCGCTGTTTTGGCGGTTCTAGCTTTGTATTCTAATTTACCCTCTGGTAGCATTTTTTTGCCTATAACAAGCCTATGGGGTATGCCAATTAAATCGGCGTCTTTAAATTTACTGCCCGGGCGTTCGTCCCTATCGTCGTAGAGAACATTGTAGCCTAAAGCGGTAAGTTTAGAGTAAAGTTCGTCCGCTTTTGCTTTGACTTCGCCCTCGTTATCAAGCGAAATTAAAACCAAATCAAAGGGGGAAAGCGGGGCGGGCCAAATAATGCCGTTATCGTCGTGAGATTGCTCTATAGCGGCGGCCATAACACGGCTTACGCCAATGCCGTAGCAACACATAATCATATGTTTAGCCTGCTGAGTTTCGTCAAGAAAAGTAGCGTTCATAGCAAGCGAGTATTTGGTGCCAAGTTTAAATGTGTGGCCCACTTCTATGCCGCGCGTAAAATCAAATTTATGGCCGCAGCGGGGGCAATTATCGCCCAGAGAGGCGAGTTTTAAATCGGCATAAAAATCTGGCTTAAAATTATGCTCTGGCGTGATGTTTAGTAGGTGGAAATCTTTTTTATTTGCGCCCGCAACGCCGTTTACTATGGTTTTTATATGGTTATCGGCAATCATTTTAATGGTTGGGCGCTTTTCTTTAAAGCCGACGGGGCCAGCAAAACCTAAATCTGAGCCGGTGATATTTACATAAAGCTCTGGCGTGGCTTTCTCTAGCATAGAAGCGCCAAGTATCTTTTTTAGTTTAATTTCATTTAGCTCATCGTCGCCTTGCATAAGCACGATAACCGGGGACTCGTCTGCGCTGTAAACAAGCATTTTTATAAACTTTTCTTGCGGTATTTTTAAAAGTTCTGCAACATCAGAAATTGTGTGCGCGCCGGGCGTGGAAACTTCTTTTGGCTCAAGCAAATCTTCTGCTTTATATTGGGCGGCTTTAGGCTCGGCAATTTCGGTTTTTTCGGTATTGGCGGTATATCCGCACTCTGGGCAGGAGGAAATTTCGTTTTCGCCAGTGTCGGCAAGAACCATAAACTCGTGCGAAAAGTTGCCGCCAATAGTGCCGGTATCGGCCTCAACCGCTTTAAATTTAAAGCCGCATCTTTCAAAAATTTTATTGTAAGCATTGTAAATTTT
>JAISHT010000027.1 GCA_031262415.1 Elusimicrobiota bacterium
AGATTTATTGTCTGCATATGAGTATTTTAATTAATTTGAGTTGCACAAAATACCCTCTTGCCCACCTGCCTTTATGTCTCATATGTATTTGATGTTTTATAGTTCACGACGATAAACCGCCTATTGCAATCCTCGCGCAAATAAACATATCCATAATTTTTTGCGCTTTATTTTTATTCTGTTTTTTATATTTTCGCAGTTTGCTTTTATCGTGTTTTTATAATATTTTTTGTTGTGTTTTTGTGTTTAAAACCCCCAGTGAAAAAAGAAAAAACAAGGGCAAAAAGTTGTGGTCGCATTTTTAGACCAGCTACAATAATATATATGATGATGGAAGAGGGGCAGAAAGAATAGTAAAGTATGAAAAACTGTAAAAGAGCGCAAAGAACGCTACCCCTTTTTGCAAGTATTTGCCTGGAAATTTTAACTTTTATTTGACACAAACTTTTTTGCAAGTATTTTGCTGTTATTTTCAATTTTATCCGTTGCGAGGTATACGCTTACGCAGGCGCGTAGCGCCTTCGTATCCGAGCATAAGGAAAAATTGTAAAAGAGCGCAAAAGACGCTGCAAAAATAAAGGTTATATAATGCTTGAGGCTAAGGTCGCAGATTCTAGGCCGCGCAGTTTAAGCTGGCTTGGCACTACAGCTATTGGGGATACATTTATTTTAAGATATGCCAGCCTCTCGTCAGGGCGGGTATACAAAACATCAAAGAAGATAATATCGTAATTCTTAAGCGGAGCCGATTTTACTAAGTAATAAGGCAAGAAAATATGTTTTTTGCCGTCTAATTTTGCGGCAGAGAGCAAAGCGGCCCGCTCAGCAGCTTGCTTATGCAAATCAAAATAAGGCATAGCAAAAAGCGGCAAAATTAAAACGCTAAAAACAATCATTAAAAGCGAAACATATTTAAGCAACATAAACCTATAAGCCTGCCCGATATATTCAAGCAAAAATATAAAAGCTACTATACTGATTACCGTCGCAGAATAAAAAGGCCGCCCGCCCACAATATTAGGCGCAAGAAATAGCGCAGAGGCAAGCCCAAAGGCAATAATAAAGCAAATTAAGCTCAAGATAAAGTTTTCATTTTTGAAGGCTTGTCTATCACGGTCCAGCCCGCAAATTAAAAGCCCTAAAAAAGTTAACGGAGGCAAACAAAGCGAAGCTCGCACGAAAATATCCATATGGTTTATATGGAAAAATATTTTTGTAAGGAACGGTTTTGATGCAAAATCACTGGCATTATCTGCCATTCTAGCAGATAAAGCCGGGCTAAAAAACATAAAACAAAGCCCGCCTATGACGCCCAAAGCGGCGAAATAAAACCATTTCGGCAAAGTTATTTTTCTGTATAGAAAAAACATAGCGTAAGCAAATAAAATTATAAAAGCCATGGGGCTATTATTTTCATTACTCATACCCCAGAAAATCGCCAAAACCAAAACCCAAAGCCAATTTTGCCAAATATCTTTAAAAAGCGGCTTGCCAACATACTGAGCGCGCAAAAAACATAAAAATAATAAGAAGATAAACATAGGCCAGCTATAATTTACCGCCCCGCCAATCCAAAACAAAGTATTGCTCGGCACGCTTACGGCAAAAATAGAAAGTAATGCAATTAAAATACAGGCGGGCAAATCTTGCAAATTTTTATAGTCGGGCAAACGCAAATAAACAAAGTAAAAAATACTTAAAACTATGCCTAGCTGCACAAAAGGATTAATTAATAAAAAAGCCCATTTGCCAAGATACATAATAGTGGAGCCAAAAACAACCCCTATTTTTGGGCTATGCATCCATAGTGTTTCAAATATCCTTCTTATTGATTCTTTAAGGCTAAGGTTATAGCCATAGTATTCGTCCATACCGAAAGGATAAAGATATGAAAACAGAAAAATAAATAATAAATACAAAACGCCCAAAACAAGCCAAACGGATTTTTTGTTTTTAACAAATTGCATATCTTCACATCCTCGCAAAATATAAAGCTATTATTACTGCGCCCAAAGCAAAGCGGTAATACGCAAAAATATCAAAACTGTGGCTTTGGATATACTTCATCAAAAATTTAATAACAAGCCAGCCGCAAATTAAAGCGGCAAAAAAACCGGCTATAAAAGCGGCGTTAATATCGGACAGAGCAATGTCCTTTAATTTTAAAACCGCCGCGCCTGCAATTATTGGGATAGAAAGCAAAAAAGATATGCGCGCGCTTTGCGTGTGGTTTAAACCGAGCAGCAATGCCGCAGTGATTGTAATGCCTGAGCGGGAAACGCCGGGCATAATAGCCAAGGCCTGCGCTAGGCCTATAAGCAACATAATGCCAAGGGTTAGCTCTGTCCTTTTTTCTTTTAATTTAGCGGAAACTCTACCTGCAAACATAAGGAAAGCGGCAAAAACAATCAACATAACCGCTATCATAAGAGGACTGCGGAAAATATTTTCGGCCGCATCTTCAAAAAAGTAGCCTGCCAAAGCCGCCGGCACAGTGGCTAGACCTATAAACCAAAACAATTTGCCGTCTTGTGTTTTTGGGGCAAATAGGCCTGCTTTTGTAAGGGTTAAAATATCCCGACAAAAATACGCCACTACCGCAATAAGCGTAGCAAGGTGCAAGGCGACATCATAAGTTAAGCCTTGATAAACTTCCCCGGAAAAAAATGGAAATAATGCCAAATGGGCCGAACTTGATATAGGCAAAAATTCGCCCAAAGCTTGTAAAATCCCCAAAAAAACGGCGGTAGCAACTGTCATATAACCCTTTTAATAGCAAATGTATAAATAATTATATATTATTTTACTATGCATTTATTTACGGGGCACCCAAGCGAACTTAAAAAAACTTTTTTGGATTTTATCCGGACGGAAAAGCAAAACCCTTTGGATAAGGCCCTTGTCGTCTTGCCTGCCGTAAATATGGAAGCCAGTTTAAAGCGAGAAATTGCAAACAACCTAGAGTATAGCGCAAATATTTATTTTACCGATTTTACCCGCCTTGCCCGCTCTATTAATACCGACGGCGCTAGCGATTATAAACCGCTGCTAGCAAGCACTCCTCTGCAAGATTTCATTATAAAAAACATCTTGCAAAAATACGATTTAAACTATAGCCGCGGATATACCGCCGCGCTAAAATCTTCCTTTCGCGATCTTGTTAGCGCAATGGTAAGCCCAAAAGCGTTAAACGATTTAAAAAATTCCGATGAAATAAAAGACGAAGAGCAAAAAACCTACCTCGCCCGTCTTACTTTGCTTTATAGCGAATATCTTGACGCTATCAAAAACCCCGCATTTGATACTTATGGGGATTTTTTTGCAAAAGCCGTGCAAAATGTAAAAGATAATGCGTATCTTGCCGAGTTTAAGCACATAATCTTTTACGGTTTTTATGATTTTACCGACATACAATTTGAGCTTTTTAGAGCTTTAAGAGATGATTTCAACATAACCGTTTTTTATCCTTACGAGGCTTTGCCCTCCTATAAATTTACACAGGCTTTTTACGAAGCCAGCTTGCTTGGCTTAGCTAAAAAAACAACAAAAATATCGCCCGCCAAAACTCCGCTTCGGCTTTTAGCCGCAAATTTATTTAACCCTACTCCTAGCAAAGTTGAAAATGCGGATATAAAAATAATAAATGTTTCTGGCTCGGCGGCTGAAATTGAGGCGGCGGCAAAAGAGATATTATCACTAAAAGAAACGCAAAATATTGAATTTAAAGATATTGCCCTAACCGCCCGCTCTATGGAGCCTTATAAAAAAGATTTGATACCGATATTAGAGCAAAACCAAATCCCCGTAAATACCGCTTTTGAAATACCTTTGCTTGAAGACCCTCTTGCCGCCTTTATTTTTAATTTATTTTCACTGGCAAGAAATAATTTTTATAAGGAAGATGTTTACGCCACCGTAAACTCCGTCTATTTTGCAGGCAGAGATGAAGACTGGGCCCAAATTATTAAAAATATCGGTGTAACTTCGGGATACCCGCAATGGCTTGATTTGCTGCCGCTTGCCAAGAGCCAAGAGCAAAGCGCAAAAAAACTAGCAGCTTTTTTAGAGCAAATAAAATTGGCTTTAGCTAAACTGGAGTCGCCGGGAAACTTTGAGGACCAAGCAACTTATTGCGCCCAGATTATTAAAACTTATACCACCGCAAATCTAAACGCAACGCAAGCGTCAATTTTAGCCAAAATTGACGCTATACTTAGCACCATAAAAAGCTATCAAACCGTGCGGACAAATTCCGCCCAAGGCGAGTTTATTGAAGAGTTTTTAGCCGCCATAAAAGAAGCCAAAATAAATAAAACTTCCGCCTTGCTTGGCGGCATTTTCGCCGCAGATATTATGACCTTGCGTGGACAAAGTTTCAAAGCGGTTATTATACTAGGCTTAAACGAGGGCTTGCTGCCCGCCCAACCCACCGCCGACCCAGCTTTAAAAGACGAATACCGCCTGCTACTACAAAAACTGGGCAGCTTAATCCACAAGCAAACCGATAGATATTTTGAAGAAAAAATTCTATTTTATTTTGCCGCTTCAAGCGCGGAGCAGGCCTTGCGTCTTATTTATCAACGCTCCGACGATAACGGCAAAGTAAAAATACCTTCTTTTTACTTAAACCAAATACGGAGTATTTTGCCAAAAGTTGAAGAAGGGCAAACTCTTTTAACCCTAAGCCGCCGCCCGGAAGAACGCTTTGCCCAGTATCCATTTAAATTTTTAAGTCAAAAAGAGGCTGCCCTTTTAAACGCCTTGCAAGCGCAGCAAAAACTTGCCGCTGTAAATGCAATTTTGGGCGAGCCCGCTTTAAGCGACAGTTTGCAAGCAGCCAATACTTTGCACGACGGCAAAACGCCAAGCGTATACGATGGTATCTTGCAAAAAAATAATACTTTGGCCCGAAAAATAGAGGATAGGGGCATATCCCCAAACGCTTTGCAACTTTTATACAAATGCCCCGCAAAATATTTCTTTAGCGAAATTTCTGATAAAGAAGACCGCCCGCTTGAACGGGGCGCGCTAGCCTCAACGGAAAAGGGCACGCTTTACCACCTAATACTTGAGGATTTTTACAAATATCTTCACGAAAAAGATCTTGCTAGCCGTTTGTTTACCCACGGGGCTTTAGATATTTTAGATGGTTTTATTAACAAATATTTAAACGAAGAAACCCGCAAAAAAAATGGCATTTATCCGCTAATGTGGCAGGTTATCACAACAAAAATGACGGAGCATTTGCGTCATCTTGTTTCTTATGATTTAGAAGCCGTGCAAGAATTTTGGCAGCCTACTTATTTTGAGCAAAAAGATACGACTGAAGCTATTTTCAACAATATGCCCCTTAAACTGCGGGGCAAAATTGACCGCATTGATATTTCTAAAAACGGCAAACATTACCGCATAATAGATTACAAAACAAAAAAAGAAAGCGGGGATATAACAAAAGTTATTTTCAACAATGCCGTTTTGCAGCCGCCGCTTTATTTTGAAATGGCGCAAAAATTCGCCCCGCTAAAAGATAAAACGCCCGTTGAAATGACTTTGCTTGCCTTGGAAGAAGACGGCTCCCCGGATAAAACCTTGGGCTTTGATAAATATTTATCCATAAAAGAGCGTTTTGGGCAAATGATTGCCGCTATCTTGCAAGAAACCAAAGAAGGCATACTCCCAATAACGCCAAATAAAACCAGTTGCAATAACTGCCGCTTTGAAACCATTTGCCGCAAAAATCATCAACCAACTGCTCTTCGCAGCAAAATAAGCCCAAGCGCAAAAACAAGGAGGCAATACCATGACGACCCCAGCTGATAATGCCGCCCGCCTTGAAGCCGCCTTGCCGTCCAGCTCTAATATCATAGTTGAAGCCGGGGCGGGAACAGGCAAAACAACGCTTTTAATCAACCGCCTTTGCTACCTTATTTTGGGCGAAGATATAGCGATAGATAAAATAGTCGCCTTAACTTTTACCGATAAAGCCGCCGCTGAAATTAAAATGAAGCTGCTTGCAAAAATGCAAGTAATTTTAACCCAGCTTGCCGCCCCCAAACCAGACGACGAGGCCACTTTAACGCTTTTAAACCACTACAAAAAGGATAAAGAAATTTTAATTAACAAAATACAAGAAACTTTTGAACTTGCCGAGCGGGCGCAAATTTGCACCATACACAGCTTTTGTCTGCGTCTACTTCGTCGTTTTCCGCTAGAAGCCGGCCTAACGCCCAAAATGGAAGTGGATAGCGACGGCTCCATAACGCAAAATATTTTTGATAAAGAATGGGCCGCATTTTTAGAAAGAGAGTTAATATTAGAAAACAAGCAAGCAGCCGCTTGGCAAAACCTGCTTGAATTTGCCAATATTGACGACCTTAAAGCCTATGCTTTTACCCTTTTAAACCCCGCTTTGGAAGACTTTTCCCCAACAGCCAGCTTTAGTAAACTTGCAGAAGTATGCAAATCTTACGGAGCCGAGGCCGTAGCTTTATCCACCGCCTACCTAGACGACAAAGAGCGGGCTATTGAAAAATCTTTAGCTATAGCGGCCTCTTCTCTCTTTGAAAGCGCAAACTTTTTTGCAAACTTTACAAAAACAAATAAGAAGAAAAGCAAATTTAAAATAGATAAATTGCCCTCTTCTCAACCAAAAAACTGGCCAGATGACGACTTTGAAAAAGCCATTTCAATAATAAAATTTGCCATAGCGGTTAATGTTGAAAATCAAGCTTTAATACTTGCCGCTCACCGCATTTTATCGCCGTTTGCCGCCGCTGTTAAAACAAAAATACAAGGGGAAAATTATATTTCTTACGATAATTTAATTTACTCAACCCGCAATTTGCTTAAAAATAATACTTATGTTAGAAAAGAATTAAAGGCGGAATATAAAAGCATACTTATTGACGAGTTTCAAGATACCGACCCTATGCAAGGCGAAATTTTGCTATTTTTGTGCGAGGAAGATTCCCCCCGCCCCGCAACTACTTGGTCAGAAATAAAACTAGCTAAAGGCAAATTATTTGTAGTTGGCGACCCAAAACAATCAATTTACCGCTTCCGTGGCGCGGACATAACCGCCTATGAAAAATTTACTGACCTTATGGCGGCGCAAGGCGCAAAAAAACTTTTTTTACGCAGCAATTTTAGGAGTTCAAAACAAATAGTCGCCTATGCAAATGTTTTTGGCAAAAACGCCATTTTAGAAACAAAAGGCATACAACCAAAATACGAGGCTATTGAACATACTAAAACATTTGCCGCCCCATCGGTAAATATGGTTTTAATAGATAATGGCGATGCTAAAATGCTGTCTGAAGAAGCCCGCCACAATCAAGCGCAATATATTGCCGCTTGGATTAGGGAAAATGCTTACAAAACTAAACTTGCTAGCGGCAAACCTATGGCCTATAAAGATATTGCAATTTTACTGCGCACCTCAACGGCATTAGATAAATACATAGACGCTTTAAAACGTTTTGATATAAAATACACCGTTGAGGAAACAAAAAACTTTTATCAAGCGCAAGAGGTTTTGGATATTATTAATATCCTAAAAGTCTTAAACGACCCTAGCGATAAAACCGCTCTTATCGGCGTTTTGCGCGGCCCGTTTAGTTTGCTGGAAGACGCCCAAATACTTGAGCTTGCAAATCAAAATATGCTTTCTATAAACGCTACTGCGCCAAACAAACGGGCCGCTGAAATTTTTAAAATGCTTCGCGCTTTGCACTATAAAGCGCAAACTTTACCGCTTGACGAGCTTATATCAGAATTAGTCTACAATACTCCGCTTTTGGAGCTAGAGGCCCTTGCCACCCAAAAAGAGCAGGCTATAGCTAATATTTTTAAATTTTTGGCTGGCGCGCGTTTGATACACGGCCGCAATGCCGTAAGCCTTAGCCAATTTTTAGCATACTCTGAAAATTATGCAAAAAAGCAAGATAAAGAGGGAGAGTCCCCTCTGGCGGAAGAATCGCTTGATACAGTACGGGTTATGACCATGCACAAGGCAAAGGGTTTAGAATTTCCCGTAGTAATATTAACCGACATTTCAAAAGTTGAAAGAAATACCTCCGCTAAACAGCCAGATTTTTTGGTTGATTGGGCAAATAATATCAAAGGCTTGCGGGCCGGCAATAATTTGCAAGACGCCGCTTTTGCCTATCTTGAGGCATTAAATCATACTCACCATAAAGCCGAGGAGCTGCGTATAATTTATGTCGCCTTAACGCGCGCTAAAGAGCAGTTATTGCTAGTGGGCAATTTAAAGGAAGAAAAAACAAGTATTAACGCCGCTTTGCAACTAGCGGGCTGCTCCCCCAGTTCAGCAGGAAAACCAAAAAACATTTTGGAAGGCGACGCAAAAACTGTTTTAACTTATCCATTGTATAAGGACTCCGCAAGTTTCGTTGATAATCAATTTTTTAACCAAACTCAAAATGCAGTAAAGTTTGATATTCCCGCCTGGAAAGCAGCCTGGCAAAGCCGTCAACTAGCTTTTGAAACGGCGGCGGCCAAAAAAATAGCCCTAACGCCTAGCGGCCAAAACGAGCAAAACGCAATAGAAGAAAATCAGCCCGCTATGCAAGATAATTCTGCCGCTATAATCGGCACGCTTTGCCATCAAATGGTTTTTGATTTGTTTACTAATAAGCTCCGCCCGCTAGCAACACAAGCCTTTATAGCTGGCGTGGACCCCATCGCTCACAAGTCAGAACTAGAAGAAGCCGCTAAAATAATAAAAACTTTCAAAGAAAGCGAACTATTTAAAGAATTAAAAAATATGGAGCTTTTGGCGGCGGAAATGCCTTTTACCTTCCTAGAAAACGGCGCTGTTATTAACGGTATTATGGACGCTGTTTTTAAAGATAAAAACGGAAAGATATTTATAATTGATTACAAATCTGATAATATAAACTTAACTGAGGCAAAAGAGCACAGTTTAAAATATAAGCCGCAGCTTGCGCTATATACGGCGGCGGCCAGAAAAATGTTTAAAAATGCAGAGATTGAAAGCGCAATTGTTTATTTGCGTAATGCTACAATATTTAAAATAGACTTAAATTAATAGGAGAAGATATGTTTGATAAATTAAAAGATTTGGTGCAATTAAAAAAGAAAATGGCCGAAGTCAAAAAAAGACTAGACGCTATGGTAATAAAAGTAGAAAGCCCGGAGAAGTTTTTTGAGCTTACAATTTCAGGCTCGCAAGAAGTAAAAGAACTTAAAATAATTAAAGATATTGCCGCTGTAAATAAAGAAACTTTAGAAAAAGACCTTATAGCCCTTTTCAACAAGTCCGTAAGAGATAGCCAAGCCATGGCGGCGCAAGCTATGGGTGATATTGCAGGCCTTGGCGGCGGCGTTTCGGCATAAGTTTACAATAAAAACAATAAAGCGGGGTAAAAATGGAAAATATTAAAATAGCAGTGGCCGCATCTTCAACCGATACATCAAAATATTGGTATAGGATTTACCGTGATATTTTTAACTATGGGCTAGAGGTTTATTGCATTAACCCAAAAGTTGAAGAAGCCGACGGCAAAAAAACATACCCGGATATCAAAAGCCTGCCGCAAAAAGTGGATACGCTTGTTTTAGTTGTCCGCCCCGAGCTTACTGGGGATTTAGTCAAAGACGCTATTGCCACGGGTATTACTGATATTTACTTTCAACCCGGCGCTTATGACAGTCAAGCCGCCAAACTAGCGCAAGATGCCGGCGTATCCGTGCACGATTATTGCTTTATGGTATCTAACGGTATTTGGTAAACGATATTTGCTAAGAAGACGGTATAACTTTTGCTACCAATAAAACAATGCTCCCTATGCGCAAGGAGGCATTGTTTGTTTATAATATTTCAAAGTAATACTAATTAGGAAGGGTACCCCATTCTCTGGCAATATTCCGCATATATTGGGTATGCATTAATAGAAGGGGTACTACAAAGAAAATGTCCGTTATTCATATACATAGTTACCTCAGGTGTAAAACGAGCAGAAGCTGAAATTTGACGGTTTGAAATAGCATGGCTGTTGTTAAGGTATCCAGCAGAGAAATTTTTACATAGATATTTAAGACCCCAACTTGCATTACTTGATACCGTACAATCAGATGGCAATGTTACCGAAATGCTATTTGCGCTTGTTGGTATAGTATCTTTGCCGTGGATTAGTTGATATTCCGCATAAGCAGTATCTAAAGATCTCATAGCCATTTCAAGTTCTTTCATTCTGCTATTAAACACTGCTTTTCTATATTGCGGCAATGCAATAGCGGCAAGTATGCCGATTATTAATACTACTACTAATAGTTCTATTAATGTAAAACCTTTTTTACTTACAAACTTATTTCTTTTTATTGCTTGTTTCATTTTGTTCCCTCCTAGTTTTTAAATACCATTTAAATGAGCATATTTAAATGACACTAAAAGTTTAACATATTTCGCCCCCCCCCCCGTCAATCTTTTCTTAAAACACCGTCTAAGATTACCCTTGCGCAAATAAACGCCAAGCAATAAAAAATCCTATCTGAATGTAAAAAGAGACAGAAAAAAAACCCGCCTTTAGCGACGGGTTTTTTGATTAAAATAAGTATTTGCTAATCTATTTGTTTTCTTCTTCGTCATTTAGGAGATTGCCTCTTATAATTTCCTCAGCAACTGTTTTTGCGCCCATACCAAAGGAAATAGCAAAAGCCAAACCGAGAGAAGCTAACACTATCAAAATGACATCATTGATAAGGGCAAAGTTTATATTTATTTGCTCTAAAGCCAAAAGTATAGCAAAAACTACCACCACTATATTGATTATTTTAGAGAAGAAGACGCCGCCTTTAATCTTATTAGCCCTTGCGGAGTTTTCAACAACCTTTTCCACAAATCTGCCAAAGAGTAAGCCGGCAAAAAGTATAATAATGCAAGCAAATAAATTAGGTATAAAAGCCAGCAAATTATATAGTAAAGAGCGAACGGTAGTCAATCCCAAAGAATCGGCCGCTATCATAATAAAGGTTATCATAACCGCCCAAGAGAGTACAAAAGCTATAACATAAGTTGGGGATTTGCCAAAACCAATACGGGTTAAAATTTCATTAACGCCTATTTTTGAAGTCCAAATATCAAGCTTTAAAGCATTTAATATTTTGCGGACTATTGCGCTTGTCCACCTTGATAAAAACAAGCCCAAAAATAACATTACCAAAGCCACTATAATGCCCGGTATTAATTCAACGGATTTATTAAACAAAACTACAAACGGCTCTATAGTTCTATTGGCTATTACTTCCAGTTCGTGGGTCATTTTTTATACTCTCCTTTATTTATATTCTAACTTTACAAGTTTGTATTTTGCCTTGCTGCGTGGTAAGTTGACTTCAAAAATTTCGCCCTCTTTTTTGCCAAGCAAAGCGGCCGCTACTGGCGATTTTACGGACAAAAGCCCTTCGTCCGGGTTTGACTCCATGGAGCCTACTAAAGTATAGGTATTTTGCTCGCCATCAGACAAGTCTTCAATTGTAATGGTTGCGCCTATTCTGGCTTCGGTTTTATCTACTGCTAAATCATCTGTTATGCGGCTGCTGCGGAGCCTGATTTCAAGCTCGTTTATTTTGGCTAAAGTTTCGGTTTGTTTTTCTTTAGCGGCAATATACTCCGCATTTTCTTTTAAGTCGCCTTGACGGGCGGCCTCGCCAATTTCTTCGGAAAGTCGGGCCTTAATTTTTTTAAGATTATCCAAATCCTGCCGCAATTTCTCGTAATTTTTACGGCTTAAATAAAAAGTTTCGTTCACTTTACTGCCTCCTAAACTTTTTTCGCCCAACTACTGCTTACGGGCATAAAAAAACATAACGTGCAAAACACGCCTAGACATTATTATAAACATTATTGCCCGCTTTGGCAATATTTATACTATAAATATTTACTTAAAGTCTATCACTATTGTTAATTAAGGCAAAATATACCCCAAAATATTTTGAATAGTTGGGGGGATTTTGTTTTAATGAATAGACTTATTAAGATATAGGGATATTGTTCATTATGCAATACTTTTCAAAAGATGCAGATCTTTCGCTAACATTAGACTTACGACACTGGAGAGAACCATCTGGTTTTTTGTCAAGATATCCATCTTTTGAACCATCAAAATAAGGCATTGCATAGATATCTCTCGTTGCCTGATTGATACCAATTCTTACGCGAAGATTGGTTACGCAATTCCAAATATTGCCACTAGTTTCTACGCTACAACCTTGTGGCACTCCCCAACCAATCTCGCTAACATTTGCTGGGATAGACCCCTTACCATGAACAAGTTGATATTCATTAAAAGCGGTGTATATACTGCTTAACAATTGATCAATTTGTTTCATTCTACTATTATACACCGCTTGCTTATACTGCGGAAGCGCAATAGCGGCAAGTATGCCGATTATTAATACAACTACTAATAATTCTATTAATGTAAAGCCTTTCTTTTTACTTATTAACTTATTTCTTTTTGTTCGTCTTCGCGTTGCTACGACGCAATAAATTGCTTGCTTCATTCTGTAGCCTCCTGTTTTTTAAATACTCTTTAATTAGTCATATTTAAATGACACTAAAAGTTTATCATATTTCGCCCCCCCCCGTCAAGTTTTATTTAAAATACCGTCTGAGATTATCCTCGCACAATTCGTCTTCGCTTCGCTACGACGCAATCGCATTCGCAGTTTTTTGTGCTTTTATATGAGGCGGAACTAAGGAGAATTAGTGATGAAATATTGAGATTAAGTTTTATAAATCGGCATTTTCAAAAAAGCTATGACAAGCGGGGCAGCGGGCTTCGTAATCATCAGCTCCGCCGACAAAAACCAATGCCTTTACTTTCGCTTTTCTTTGCGTTCTGTTTGCAACCCCGCCGCAAACAGCGCAGCGCGCGGTAAGTTTATCAACTTTGCCAGCAATAGCCAAAAGATGAGAGGTGCTTTCAAATGGGCGGGCTTTATAATCCAAATCCAGCCCAGCGCAAATTACCCTTACCCCAGTTGCCGCCAGAGTAGCGGCAACCTCGGCAATTTCTTTAGAGAAAAAATTAATTTCGTCTATGGCGACAAGGTTTGTATCTTTATTAATAAGCGGCAAAATGTCTTCTGCTTTAGCAACTGATACGGCGGCAAGTTTTTTAGCATTGTGCGTGGCTATGCCTTTTTTGGTGTAGCGTTTATCTAAAACAGAATTAAAAATTTGAATTTTATGGCCCGCCAAACGGGCCGCCTCAACACGTTTTATAAGCTCCGTGCTTTTGCCAGAAAACATACAACCACAAATAACTTCTACACTGCCCCTGCTCTCCTTAGATAAACCCATAAATTACGCCTTAATTATACTATGAAATTTTTTAAAAATTGTCCCGCTGCATTCTGTCATCACGCCAAGGATACCAATAATTATCTATTCTTTTGTCCGTTGCTTTCTTCTCTGGCGCGCCGCACATTATATTGATGCGAAACGAAAATGAAAGATTATCATTTCTATCTCTTATGCCAAGCATTATGCCAAAATCGTGGAAGTCTTTATAAACTTTAATATGCTTTGAATATGCGCTAAGCGAATCTTTATTAAGATTAAAATCTATACCCATATCGGCCCGCCAAGTCATATTTTTAGGGGCAATAATAAACTTTGTAGTGAAGAGAAAACTGTTTTTATCGGCGCTATAATTTACCATACCAAAACTGGCGGAGCTGCCGTCGTAGCTTGTCCTAAAAGTGCTATCCAAAACAAAAGCCTGATTGCCACTGTTAACATCGTATAAATTTTGCAAAAATACATTGGTGCCGCTAGTTGGGGAGAAGTAGCCAATTTCCGCTAGCAAAGGCTCTAGCCTATATTTAAAATCCCAATTTTCTACGGAA
>JAISHT010000081.1 GCA_031262415.1 Elusimicrobiota bacterium
ACCTATTATACTAGGCAAGCTTAAAAGTATTTGCCCTGTAAAAATTGCCGATACCAACACATCCGCCCACATACCTAACTTTTGAAGCCTTTCATTATATGCAGCGCGGCGTTTTTTCATAGCATCTTCAGATACCGCAGTAAAACCAGCCAATTTTTTATTCTTTAAAGGCGCATTGTTTATACGCCTTTGCGTGCCTTCTGATAAATCCCACCAATCATATTTATGTAAAAGATGGGCAGCCTTGGCCTGTAAATCAGTGCCGCCAAGTTTCTCGCCTTGCACTATACCGACAACTAAGGGAATATTAATATGCGCGCTAGGGTCAAGCGTGCGGGCCTTTTCTACTATCATATTAGCAGCAGCATACTTTCTTTTTACCATATCGTGTGTTGCTGCTAAGTTAATATATTTCTTTAAGATTTTATGCGCCAGTTGCTGAGCTTGCTTTGTAGGAGTTTGGGCTATCATAAACCCAATATCTTCTAATATATTCCTATATGGAACATTATAAGCAACTGATGGATTATCTTTTGCACGCTCTATAAACGCACGAGAAAATTTCATTCCTTTTGCAGCATTTTCATCTATATATTCATAGCGCGCGCTTATCCAATCTAAATATTTACCGCCGCCATTAGCGCGTAGAGCATTTAGCATTTGTATCTCTTTTGAAAATAATAAGGAAGACGGCGTTACAAGATCAAATATAGCGCCTACTACATTTTTGGCTTTGCGCCCTTTTGTACCTTGTGGGGATATGTCGGTAAGTAAAAATTTCTCTATATGATTATAAGCTGATACTATCCCAGTAGCCATCAAGCCCTCTATTGCAGGTTTAATTATCATCGCCTCATACGCATATTCGCCTTCGTGCGATTCAAGAAGCGTTTTATATATAAGGTCGCTATTTGCAGTCCTTTCCTGCAAGGGTAGTTTGGAAGTAAATACGCCGAGTAAATATAGCGCAACCGCCAAATTAGCGCATTCTTTTTGACGGGCTTCTTTGCGTATCTCATTATCTGCCTTCTTGCCATTACTCTGCCCGTTAAATTTGTTTCCTAAACCTGGCGCATAATCCACTGCCTTTTTAGATATGTCGCAGCTTTTGGCTCCGTCTTTTAAAATGAGTTTTAAATATTTGATAAATACAGGTACATCATTTTCTAACAAACCGTTTTCATTTATTAATTCCGCAAGTAAACTTAACTGGCTTAACATTATTTCACGATTTACCCCATATTTGGCAACATCATTCATTATGTATTTAAGATATGCACTCGCCGCCCCCTTGGCAAATGCCTCCCTACTTACCGTGCCTATAGTTTCTATATTTACTGCCCCAGAATCTACCGCTTTGTTAAAATAATATCTTATGTTCGCTTCTATTTCATAATCGTCTTTTGCAAAATATTTAGCTACTAAAAAAATGTCTTTTATATCTTCCGCATCATTCTCTTTAAAAATTTCATAAAGAGCCTTTTTTAATATAGAATCTATTTCAGAATCATTTAATCCTTTGCTCCCTAAAGAGTTCCTACTATTCCTTATGGATTTGGTAAAGTCATTTTCTTTTTTGCCTTTATTTTTATTAGCATTTTTTAATATCTTGGCTATATCCTTTTCTGCCTCTTCAAAACTTGGAAATTTATTCTGTTGCGCTTTAATATACCCCTCTTCTAATGCTTTTGATAGCTTGTCGCCTTCTTTAGCAGAGTCCGATAATATTTTTTTGATATTACCGTTTACCCCAACTGTATCTTCAATGATTGTGGATACATTTCTGTACTTGCTTTTTGCCTGCCTGTTTTGTACAGGACCACTAAATGCGCTATGGTTTTTGTTTGCCACTTGTGCAAAACTTTCCATACTTAAATTAAATAAAATAGCCCCTGCCAGCATAAGCGGGAGCATTTTTTTAGAGAAGAAAAAAACTATTTTTTTAAGATTCACTTTGTAGACCACTTTCAATAGATTTAACCTTATATATAAATTATCCAACTTAACACAGACTTACACAAGAGAATTAAGACCTAATTGCAAATAGGTCTTTTGGGTACCCTTAAAATTGATTATAAAGAGAAAAGCGCCGCTTTAAAACGGCGCTTTTTGTAGGTTTAATTCTTTTTTATACTAGCTTCTTCTAGAGCAACCGCAACTGCTACCGATGCCCCAACCATAGGATTATTGCCCATACCTATTAGGCCCATCATTTCAACGTGAGCGGGAACTGATGAGGAGCCGGCAAATTGAGCGTCGCCATGCATACGGCCCATGGTATCGGTCATACCGTAAGAAGCGGGGCCGGCGGCCATATTATCTGGGTGCAAAGTCCTGCCTGTGCCGCCGCCTGAAGCGACTGAAAAATACTTCTTGCCATTTTCAATAGCCCATTTTTTATAGGTGCCTGCAACGGGGTGTTGAAAGCGGGTTGGGTTTGTGGAATTGCCCGTTATGGAAACATCAACGCTTTCGTGGCGCATAATTGCAACGCCTTCGTTGACATCGTCTGCGCCGTAGCATTTAACTTTAGCTTTATCGCCGTTAGAAAAAGCGGTTTCTTTAACTATATTTAACTTGCCTGTTTTATAATCGTAATCGGTTTCAATATGAGTAAAACCGTTTATCCTACTTATTATATAGGCGGCGTCTTTGCCAAGGCCGTTTAAAATAACTTTAAGCGGCTCTTTGCGCACTTTGTTTGCCGTTTTTGCAATGCCTATTGCGCCCTCGGCGGCGGCAAAACTCTCGTGCCCGGCGAGAAAGCAAAAACATTTTGTTTCCTCCCTCAGCAACATAGCCGCTAAATTACCGTGGCCAATGCCAACTAAACGCTGATCGGCGACAGAGCCGGGTATACAAAAAGCCTGCAAGCCAATGCCTAAAATTTCGGCCGCTTCGGCCGCTGTTTTAAAACCTTTTTTAAGCGCAACCGCCGCGCCTAAAGTATAAGCCCAGACGGCATTATCAAAAGCAATAGGCTGTATGCCTTTTACTATTTTTTCAACATCAACGCCACTTTCTTGGCAAAGTTGTTTTGCTTCTTCCAAATCTTTTATGCCGTATTCTTTAAGGCAAGCGTTGATTTGGTTTATCCTTCTTTCATAACCTTCAAATCTAATTGTCATTTTATCTCGCTCTCCTTAAAATTATTCGCGCCTGGGGTCTATTTTTTTGACGGCTTCGTCAAACCTGCCGTAGCTGCTTACATTTTTCTCGTAAGCGGTTTTGGGGTCAATTCCTTTTTTTATAGCGTCCATCATTTTGCCCAAATGGACAAATTTGTAGCCAATAACTTCGTCGTTTTTATCCAGCCCCAATTCTAAGATATAGCCTTCGGCCATTTCAAGGTAGCGCACGCCTTTTGCCTTTGTGCCATACATTGTGCCAACTTGCGAGCGTAGGCCTTTGCCTAAATCTTCTAAGCCAGCGCCAATAGGCAAGCCGCCTTCTGAAAACGCTGTTTGCGTTCTGCCGTAGACTATTTGGAGGAAAAGCTCTCTCATAGCGGTGTTGATAGCGTCGCACACTAAATCGCTATTTAAAGCCTCTAAAATAGTTTTACCGCTTAAAATTTCCGCCGCCATAGCCGCAGAATGCGTCATACCGCTGCAGCCTAAGGTTTCAATTAAAGCCTCTTCTATTACGCCGTTTTTAACATTTAAAGTTAATTTGCACGCGCCTTGTTGCGGGGCGCACCAACCCACGCCATGGGTTAAACCGCTGATATCGGTTATTTGCGTAGCTTTAACCCATTTACCTTCTTCAGGTATCGGGGCGGGGCCGTGTTTGGCGCCTTTGGCAACGCAGGTCATTTGCTCTACTTCATGGGAACATTCATAAGAACACTTTTCGCAGCTCATTTTCGTCTCCTAATATTAATTATGCTTATATTTTACAAAATATTGATATATCGGTAAAAATAAATAATAATAGTATTATAGGAAAGAGAGGATTTTTTAATATGAAAGTTGTAGGAAAAGTTATAATTATTGCCGTGGTTCTTGCGCTTGCCGCTTTTATGACAGCAGCTACCTATACTCTAAAAAACCACAAGGCAAACAGCAGGCCAAATATCGCGCTAGAAAAACCTAAAATCAGGCCTAAAATCAAAACCCAGAGAAGTGAGTTTAAGGAAATATTAGCCTCTATAAAACAACAGGCAAGTATGGCGATTAATGCTAAAACTGCGCCTACTACTACGCCAGAAAAAAATAAAAAAACCAATGTAAAATATCGCGCTAAAATACAAAAAGTATCACAAACCGCTACCGGCAAAAAATATAGTTTAGATAAGCAAAATTTTATAGAAATATCCGACGACAATGGCGACGAGCAAGATGAATTAATATTTGACAAAAATGCGCCCGAGCTTAAAATAGCCGCCGAGCGGGCAAAACTAGGGCAAGCGGATATGGTTTTGCGTAGCATTAAACTAGCTCAAAATAAATTTTACGGGACGAGTAAAGTTTATACGGATAACTTCCAGCAGCTTGACGGTATTGATAAGGCTTTTTCCTGCGTTTATTTTATACAAAATAATCTTGGCACTTGCTGCAAGGGTGATGTTTATACCTATTGCCTAGGCTTTGGCGATGACGGCATTTTAAACCTTTCCGCCTTGCGTTTTGAAGGCGAAGATAATTATTGGGAGCTTAGCTCCTCTATGACAACAGATAAAATTGCCTGCAAAATTAAGAGCAACGCCTGCCCAATTACCTGCAATCAAGCGGGATACCGCTAATTTTTGATAGAATGTTAAAAGAGTGATAAAAGATAGGGTTATAACCTTATTAATTACTTAACCTATTACCAAACCCAAGGAGTTTACGATGAAAAAGATAGCCCCAACAGCAGTTCTTGTTTTATTTGCAATAGCAATATGCTCTTTTGCTTTTTACGGTTGCGCCTCAACTCAGGCTGCGCCAGCCCAAACAACCAGCGCACAGGTTATGACTTTGGATCAAGCCTTACAAAAATCAGCCGAGGCCAGAGAGAAAATTGCCAATGCTAAGGCCGCTTATCAAACCGCCCAAACCATTAACCAAGCCACGGGGGCAAGCTCATCGGCAGCGGCGTCATCTGCAACAGACGCCATAAAAAATGCCGCTACAGATAAAATAAACGCCGTAAAACAACAAGTGCAGGGCGAAGCTGCCGCCTGGCAACAAACCTTGAAATAACGGTAAAACAACAGCTGCAATTGTGGGGAAATATGCTTTACCAAAAGTATTATATTTGTAATATTTTATACTGATTGGACTTTTATTTTAATTTTTTGCTATTATTGCAAATAGAGAAATAATTATGTGTAAAAAACAGCAATTTGGACAATTTTTTACAAAAAATACAGATTATATTTTGTCTGGATTATCTGAATTTGTAAAAAATAAAAATATAACAGACCCGTTTGCAGGCGCTGGAGATTTGCTAAAGTGGGCAAAAGATAATGGGGCAAAGTCAATTACTGGTTTTGATATAGATCAGACATTAATTGACAATGTTTTTGTTTATAAAAATGATTCTTTAAATAATCCTAAAAAATATAAATTTGTTTTAACGAACCCACCTTATTTGTATCAAAATAAGCTTGATGATAATTCTATATTAAAATATAGCAAGCATACGGATTTATATCAATTATCATTAGAAAAAATTATGAATTCAGAAGAAGGTATTGTTATTGTTCCAATAAACTTTCTATCTGCAGAAAATTCTAAATATATCCGTAGAATGTTCCTTGAAAAATTTGAAATTATAAAAGCAAATTATTTTACAGAACAAGTCTTTAGAGATACAACTTATAATGTTATTGCTTTTTACTACAGAAAAAAAACATCTTTCTCTAATCTTATGAAAATAGATTTTCATTTTTATCCACAAAATCTACACAAAAGCATACAGCTTTACGAAAAGTATGATTGGAAGATCGGTGGGGATTTCCTTGCGCTTACAAAAAAATATGAAAATAAACTTAAAATAACAAGACTTGAAGAAACGGATTTACACAATGGAAATATACCAGTTATTGCTGCCTACACTCATTTAGCTAATAAACGAAAATTTAATGTAGATGAAAAAACTTGGATGAGAATAAAAAACAATATCATAATCTTAAAAGCAATAGACACAGGAACAGATGATGGGCATATTTGTTTAGAAGATATTCGCAGATATGGTTATGATGCTCTTATAAGTATAAAAACAAGTCGCAATCAAATAAATCTTGTTTTTCCTAGTTTTGTATCGGTGCGGGAACAAGAACAATTGATAGAATTGTTTAATCAAGAACTTGATAAAAAACGCCGTGAGTATAATTCATTATTTATGACAAATTATAGAGATAAAGATAGGAAGCGCATATCATTTAATTTTGCGTATGATTTCATAAATTACCTATATTTTGACAAATTAAAAGGTGCTAAATATAACAAACCCATACAACCTGTTTTATTTTAGCAGTAGAGGATAACATGCAAGAAACCATTTATGAGAAAACCTTGAGAGAATTCAAAGATAGACTTCTCAGAAACGAACTTGACAAACTTGATGAAACCAGAATTGCTAATTTTATAGCAAGGTATCCAAATAAACGCTGGACTAGACAGCAAGTTATAGCCGATTGCCTTTCTAATGAAAAATTTTGCGCAAAAATGGCAAAAGATGCAATGAAACAAAATCTAGAGGAAGCTAGTATCATAAATAAAATTGGGGCAAAGAAATTACCTGCTGGTGGCAAGAAAAACATTAGATTTGACATCTCTTCTGGAAACTTAGTTGTAGGAAAAAAAGCTGATAATATCAACAAAAAATATACAAAATCAGCTGATTTCATAATGGAATACAAAGGCCAAACTATTTATGGAACTCAAAAAAGCATACACGGAAGTGGTGGGCATCAGGATAGTCAACTAAGAGATGCTGTTGAATTTGTGCAAGCTGGCAATATCAAATACAAAGCTATTGCAGTTGTTGATGGTGCGAAACTCAAATCAAAAGCAATAGGCGTTTATACCTCGCAAGAAGTTTTGAAAAAGAAAAGAAACAAGGAATATTTAATTTAAAAAATATCCTATCCTTGACATATTCCTTGCTAGTGGCGTAGTAATTTAATAGAATAAACTTATATATGGAGTCTTTCCCCATTATCATTTCGTCGCCTTCGGGCGGCGGTAAAACTACGATAGTCAACGCTTTATTGGCGCAAGATAAAAATTTATCGCGCGTCATAACGGCTACTACTCGCGCGCCACGCAGCGGCGAGAAAAATGGCAAAGATTATCACTTTTGGCCAAAAGCCAAGTTTGAAACCGCTATCAAAAACAAACAAATGGCGGAGTGGGCCAAAGTCCATGTTGATTATTACGGCGTGCCAAAGGCCTGCGTTGACGAGGTCTTAAAAAAAGGCAAATGCCCCGTTTTGGTTATAGATGTGCAAGGCGCAAAAACTATCAGGAAGCATTATAAAGACGCTGTTTCTATCTTTATTGCGCCGCCAAGTTTTAAAACGCTTGCAAGCCGAATAAAAGCCCGAAACGATAATACAAAAGATGTCAAAATAAGGCTAAATAACGCTAAAGAAGAAATGAAGCAAGCCAAGTTTTACGATTATGTGGTAGTCAACGATGTTTTGCCAAAAGCTATTACGCTTTGTCAGGCAATAATTATAGCAGAGCATCAAAAAACTAAGCGAAAAGATTTAAAAGTTATAAAATAATCAGGAGATAAAAAAATGGCGATACAGGACAATGATTTTGAACACAAGCTTGTTGATTTCAGCGGCGACAAATACAGCGTGGTTGTTTTAGCCTCTATGTGGGCTAAAGTGCTAAAGAGAAAAGCGGAATATAAAGACGAGCCGGACGCCACTGTTATTAAAATTGCTCTAGACGATATTTTAACAGGCAAAGTAAATCAAGAAGATGTTATAAAAGGCTCAACGGCAGCTTTGGCTCAGCAAAAACGCGAAGAAGAAGCCGCCAGAAGAGAAGCCGAAAGAAAAGCAAAAGAACCTTTGCAGCTATAAGCAGCGCAAAAAGCAATGCAAAAGAGCGAGCTTAAAAAAATAACAAAAAGTTTAAAAAATTACCTCTCAACCTTAGAAGAGGATGATTTGATTGCAAAAGCCTCCCCGTCGTCAAAGCGGGAGGCTTTAAAAATGCCCAAAAAACAAGCGGCAAAAAAAGAGGTTGTTGCAAAAAAAGAAGTCGTTGCAAAAACAGAACCTGTTGCATCGCCGTCCGTTAAAAAAACCGCAACTAAACCGTCTGATAGTCTGTCCGCACAGCCCGCTCAAGATATATCCGCCGCCTTGCAAACTTTAGCAGAAGAAATAAAAAACTGCCGCCGATGCCCGCTTGGTAAAACCCGCCTAAACGCCGTGCCGGGCGAGGGCAACCCAAACGCCAAACTTATGTTTATCGGCGAGGGCCCGGGATACGATGAAGACCGCCAAGGCCGTCCTTTTATCGGCCGAGCAGGCCAATTGCTTGATAAAATTATCGCCGCTATGGGTTTTACTAGAGAGGAAGTTTTTATAGCCAATATGGTTAAATGCCACCCTATGGTTGACCCTAGCGACCCAGAAAAACGCGCAAACGACCGCGCCCCAAAGCCAGAGGAAATTGCCCTTTGCCGCCGCTATATTGAGCAACAAATAAATATTATCTCGCCTGATTATATTGTAGCTTTAGGCGGCGTTGCGGCAAAAAGTTTAATAATGGACTCGCCTAATCTAGCTAGTATCCGTGGCAAATTATACGATTTAGAACTTTCCACTTTAGAGCTAAAAAAGCCTGTAAAAATAATGGCTACTTTTCACCCGGCTGCGTTGCTACGCAACCCCAACTGGAAAAAGGACGCCTGGGCAGATTTAAAAATACTTCTTAACGCCATGGGCCGCAGCCCCGCTCCAGTTAAGAAATCAGCCGCCTTATAAGGGGGTTTTGTGAATATTTCCGTCAGCTTGCCAATCTCGTTAAATAGAGTTTTTGACTATCTTGTCCCCCCCGCTATGGAGCCTTTTGTAAAGGAAGGTTTACGGGTGCGTGTGCCTTTTGGCAGGGCGGAGCAAACGGGTTATATAACCGCTTTAAACACAAATCCAAAACTGCCAAAAAATATAAAATTAAAAGAAATTAAAGAAATTTTAGACGATAAACTCTACTACGGCAGCGAGTTAATGCCGCTAGCCAATTTTATAGAAACAACTTATGCCAATACTCTAGGCCAAACGCTTGAGGTTATGCTGCCTAGTTTTATTAACAAAAAACTTATGGCGGGCTATCAAAGCGAGCCGCAAGAAAATTTACCCCTTTTCTACCCAGCCGGCCCGCTTACAGAAAGCCAAAAACTAGCCATAAAAACGGCTGAGGAAAATCAAATAACTCTATTTTGCGGCGACACTTTTAGCGGCAAAAGCGAGGCGGTTTTACATCTTACCCACAAAGCCCTTTCGCAAAACGGCCAAGTATTAATTTTAGTGCCTGATATTATAAGCTCGTCGGAATTTATAAAAACCGTGCAAGATAAATTTGGCCTGCCCTATATTCATATGTGGCATAGCAAAGTCCCCCTAAGCAAACGCAAAATAGCCGCCGCCGATATTTTAAGCGGCAAACCCTGCGTGCTTATTGGCACACGCTCGGCCTGCTTGCTGCCTTTTAAAAATTTAAAATTAAGCGTTATTTTTCAAGAGGAAGATAAAGCCTATAAACAAGAAGACGCCCGCCCGTATTATCATACCCGCTCAGTTATGTGCCAAAGGGCAAAATTAACAAACTCTAAACTTATTTTAGTGTCAGCCTCCCCCGCTTTAGAAACTTTATTTTTAGCGCAAAAGGGCGAAATTAAAACCGCTATTTTTAAAGATAAATTGCCAAAATTCAACAATAAAGCTCAAATTATAATAACCCCAAAAGCTGGTAAAAATTCTAAATTTATTTCTGACGAGCTGGAGCAGGCTCTTCGTCAAAATATGCTAAACAGCAAGCAATCGCTTTTAATTTTAAATCGCCTAGGCTACAGCGGCCTTTATGCCTGCGTTAACTGTAAAATGCCGGCTAGATGCAAAAAATGCGGCGCAATTTTAAGCCGCGCCCGTATTAACGGAGCGGATACTTTAGTTTGCCGAAAATGCTCAAATAAAGAAAGTTTAAATCAAATTTGTCCATCGTGTAAAAATGAAATTTTCCACTCGCTTGGCGGCGGCGGCACGCAGGCGGTATCAGAAGATATTGGCAAATTAATGCCGCAAGCCAGAGTGTTGCGTTTGGACTCGCAAACTTTAGCTACTAAAAAATCCGAAGGCCACTTTGTAGCTGAGGCCTTGGCAAATAAAGAAGTGGATATTGTAATTGGCACTTTAATGGCCGAGCATGTGGGCGAGTTATCTAGCGATATTTCGCTAATTGCCGTGCTTGACGGCGACAGTGAGCTTGCTTCGCCTGATTTTCGCTCGGGCGAAACATTTTGCCAAATGCTTTTTAATCTTAAAGGCCGCTTAAATAAAGTAAAAGACGGCAAATTTATTATACAAATGGCAAAAAGCGAAGCCTTTGATTTTACCCCGCTTAAAGAAAATAATTATATGGCATTTGCCGAGGCCGAGCTTGAGTTTAGGAAGGAATTTAACTTCCCCCCATATACAAAACTGGTAAAAATTGTAATAAATTCAAAAACAAAAAAGGATTTGGATACTTACACCAAAATAATAATCAACGCTATTAACACGGCCTATAGCGCATATATGCAAGTTGAAGGCCCCGTGCAAAGCGGCGTTCAGGCAAAGGATTTCCACCAGCACTATTTGCTTATTAAATCTTTAGACGACGCTATGCTAAACAGTTTTATAAAAACGCTTGTGGATAATAAAGCCTCAAAAAAAATAACAACCAAGGTTTTGGCGGACCCTTATAATTTCATTAATTAATAAAGCTAATAATGCTAAAATATAAAAATACCGCCGCATTGCGGCATAGTTAACGGAGAATTGTTTATGGACGTTAAAGAAGCTTTAAAAATATTAAAAAGAGGCGCAGTTGACTTAATCAGCGAAGCCGAGCTTGAAAAGAAATTAACAAGCGGTAAAACTCTAAAAATAAAATTAGGGGCCGACCCGACTAGCGCAGATTTGCACCTTGGCCACAGCGTAGTTTTAAGCAAATTAAGAGCATTTCAAGATTTAGGGCACACCGCAGTTTTAGTTATTGGGGATTTTACCGCCGCCATTGGCGACCCTTCTGGCAGAGATTCAACCCGCCCGCTTCTCTCTCGTGAAGATATTTTAAAAAACGCTAAAACTTATACCGAGCAGGCCTTTAAAGTTTTGGACCCTGCCAAAACCGAAGTCGCCTTCAATAGCAAATGGCTTGACCCTTTTATATCAACAAAAGAAATTTTGGCGACGCTTTCAAAAGTTACCGTTGCGCAGGTACTAGAACGTGATGATTTTAAAAACAGGCTTAAAGCCGGCGCGCCAATTACCCTACTTGAAGTGATGTATAGCCTATTTCAAGGGCAAGACTCTGTTGCGCTAAAAGCTGATGTTGAGCTTGGCGGCACAGACCAAATTTTCAATTTGCTCGTAGGCAGGCAACTGCAAAAAAATAACGGGCTAGAGCCGCAGGTTGTCCTTACTATGCCGCTGCTTGTCGGCACGGACGGGGTTAAAAAAATGTCAAAATCTTATGGCAACTATATTGCCATAAACGATACGGCGCAGGAAATGTTTGGCAAAATAATGTCAATTTCAGACGAGCTTATGTTGCAATATTACGAGCTTTTAACTCTGGAAGATTTAGCCGCCGTCAAAGCCAAACACCCAATGCAAGCCAAAAAAGATTTAGCCCGTATTTTGGTAAGCCGCTTTCACACCGAAGAGGCCGCAAAAGAAGGCCTTGAGCAATTTGAAAAAGTCTTCTCCAAAAAAGAAAACCCCGACGATATGCCCACTTTAAAGCCAGAAGAAGGCGCAGTATTATCGGCAATAATTATACAAGCCGGCGCAGCCAAAAGCAAAAACGAAGCCCGCCGCTTAATTGACCAAGGCGCAGTAAAACTTGACGGACAAAGATTGCCAAGCGACGGCCCAGTAAATTATACGGACGGCGCAGTTATGCAAATTGGCAAAAGGCATTTTGTAAAACTTATAAAGTAATAACTATTAAACATAATGAAAAAAAACAGAAAACTTTTAATTTTACCGGCCGTCATAATCCTGCTTTTGCTTGTGGCTGCGCCTGTTTCTGTCTATCTTCATTATTTTAACAAGGGCGATACTATTACCGTAGAAATACCCGAAGGTATGCCCGGCGTAAAAATAGCCGAATTATTAAAAGATAACGGTATAATAAAAAGTCCGCTTTGGTTTAAAATTTGCTTAAAATTAAGCAATTCCGCCCCCCTGCTAAGAAGCGGCGTTTTTAAACTTAACAAAAACACTTCGGCCGAGGAAGTTATCTGGCGTTTGACAAATGACTCGGGCGCGCAATTATTTAGGGTTGTAGTGCTTGAGGGTTGGCGTATAGAAGAAATTGCCGAGGCTTTGCAAAAAGCCGGCATTATAGAGCAAACTGCCCCCTTTATCCAAGCCGCAAAAGAGCAAGAGGTTGAGGGATATCTCTTCCCGTCTACCTATCTTTTACCCAAAAATATGCCGCCTGTTGAGATAATAAAAGTTATGACGGGCGAATATAAAAAAAACATTGCCCCCGTTATACAAGCAGCCAACCCCAGCCTAAACGAAATTGAAATACTTACCGTCGCCTCTATTGTGGAGCGTGAAGCCCTTGTTGACGATGAACGCCCCAAAATTGCCGCTGTTTATTTAAACCGTCTAAAAATAGGCAAAAGGCTTGAGGCCGACCCTACCGTGCAATACGCCCTTGGCTTTAATAATATTGAGGCGCGCCACTGGAAAAAGGGCCTTACTCTAAAAGATTTGCGTTTTGATTCCCCCTATAACACTTATCGCTACCGTGGCATACCGCCCGGGCCCATTGCAAGCCCCAGTTTAAGCTCTGTAAAAGCGGTTTTAAACCCCGAGCCAAATTTTGACGCTCTCTATTTTGTCGCCGATAATACCGGACGCCATATATTTAGCAAAACTTACGATCAGCATGTGCAAAACATACGCCGCATACGCCGCAAAAAGTAGTTTTAAAATGACTTTTTCGTCTGTTTTTAGTAAAAAAATATTTGTTTTTGCTATAATATTTTTGTTGCAGTTTAGTATTTTTTAAATTTTATTTTTAGTTTTAATAAACGGAGGTTTTTATGCGTTTCTTTTTAATGTTTTCTTTTATTTTTACTCTTCTTTTAAGCGGTTGCTCCTCAGCTAACAAACAGCAAAATGCCGACCAAGCAAAAAGCGAGCGGTTTACAAAAAGCGCAGTTTGCCCAATGCGTGATAATGAAGATAAGTGGCGCAAACAATCCGTTAGTAAAATGCGTGAAACACGCAAAATCCCCAGCGTTGATTTTGAATTTGACAGCATTATCCTTGACCCTAGCGCATATCTTGTCCTAGATAAAATAGCCGAGATAATGACCACAAACCGCACCTATAAACTTATTGTTGAGGGCAATACCGACCAAGTCGGCAGCGATGAGTATAATGATAATCTTTCAAAGCAACGAGCAAACGCTATAAAGAGCTACCTTGTAAGCCGCGGAGTTTACGGCGATTCTATAACAACTTACGGCCACGGCAAACGCCGCCCGCTTGTTTATGATGACTCCCCTGAAGGTAGGGCCTGCAACCGCCGTGTTGAGTTTACCCTAACCACCCGTCATTGGGCCACTGTATATTAGAGGCTATTATAGGCTTTCAATTGTTTAATATTTAAAAACCCACGCCAAACTTCAGCGGGGGTTTTTATAAACTCTCTTCTTAAATAATTATTATTTAACCCATTATTTCCTTAATTTTATATTTGCGCTAAAGTTTGGCGCAAAGGGTAAAGGTTGCGATATTTTAACGCTAATTGGCTGCGCGCCGTAAATTAAATCAAGGGTGGCGGAGTTATAATCCCAAGTAAAAAATGGCGGCGCAATTTTGGGATTCGTCGTGATATAATCAAAAACATAACCGCCTTTTGAGCGGGCACTAACCCAAAAATTAAAAGGCTTAAAATTGGCTACCGATATTTTATCTTCGCTGATAAAGGCCTCGGTTTTTACAACTTGCCTATCCTCGGGCAAAAGCAAATAGTTAAAATTAATTTGGCCCCATTTGGCGGCGTCCTCTTGCGGTTGAACCTCCGAAATTTTATAGGCAAAATTATTTGGCGCAGTAAGCCCGCCGTTAACTTCAAGCAAGGTTTGCAAACGGGCCATATTGCTTAAACTGCCGCTAGCCCAAATTGAAAGCGTTAAGGGCAATTTATTTTTTATAGCGGGCAAAGGGGTATCGTTAAAAAATAACAGGGCAAAATTGCTTGCATAAAGGGCGTATTGCCCCGCATTTTCTAGTAAAGCGGTTGCTTTATCGTCAAAGGCGGCTATTGTTCTAGCTGATGCTAAAGACGACGCGCCATTATTAAGTTCAAAATAGGGCAAAAGCTCCTCGGTTATAAAAGTATAAAGCTGTTTTGCCGTCGGGGTGGTTTTAAAAGCTACGGAAACAAAAATCTGGTCCAAAACGCTATTTTTTTGGGTTTTATTGTTTTTGGCGGCTTTTTTGCTGTCTTTAGGGCTATAAAAAATTGCTTTTATATCTTCTTTAGTTAAATTTGTTGAGCCTAGCAAATAAACCGAGGGCGCTTGCGTAATATATCCAGCCCCGTCCGTTGCTCTATCGGCTGGGTAAATGACGGTTATTCTTACCTTTTCGCCCAAGGCGGCAGAGGGAAAAAAGCTTATAACCTCCTCCCCGTCTTTTTGCGTAATACGCATATCTTGCTGCACGGTAGTATGCTTTTGCGTTTGTTTTTTGGTTTGCTTAACTTTTTGGGCATTAAGCAAAGGGGTAAGGCAAAGTATTAAGGCTATGGATATTAGTTTTTTCATATTCTAATTCTAGCAAATTAATGTGGGGTTTTATTTTGTAGCTCCCCAAAACATAGGCCCAAAATAGGCACAAATGACCCTTAAAAATAGGTCTAAAGACCCTGGTAAACTAGCAAAATTATTTTTATACTTTATATAGAAATAAGGAGTTTACTGTGAAACATACACTTAAATTTATGCTTTCTTTAGGCAATGCCAAACTTATTATGCTTAATAAAAATGGCGAAGATGCTTTTTATACGGGCAAAAATCTTGCCGCCACTAAGGACAAATCTTTAAGGCGCATAGCGCAGACGCTTTCTCTTACCCGTTAACCCTTGTGTGTAGAATGTAAAAACAATTATAAAACAACCTCGTACCCCACGGGGTTGTTTTTTTGCCATTTTCTCACTTCGTTTTTTATAGACTTTTTTATTGCCGCTTTTTAGCGTTCTATATTGGTATAATTAAATTATGAAAATATTATTAATAACACTCAGTTTTTTGTTTTTACTTTTACCGCAAGTTGCTTTGGCTAAAACTTGCTATACGGGTAATGCCCAAAAAAAGACTTATGAAGAAGGCCTTGCTCCAACTGAAGAAAATGAAACTATAACCGCCTGCCTTAAAAAAAGTTTAAATGCCCAGGGCGAGGGCGCAAAAGATAATTTTGATAAAACCGTCGCCGCTTTGCGCAAGTCCGGCAATATAGCGGCGGTTTTCCCCGAGATGATGCAAATATTTAAAACTTCTAAAGACCCAGGGCAAGTTTTTACCGCCGCTGCGGCTTTAATATCATCGCCCTCTGATTTGCCTCCATATCAACATCAGCTTTTAAATTTGCTCTCTTCGCCGCAAGCGCAGGATTATAAAAAAACTTTGGCGGCTATAGCTTTAATTGTTATTGGCGGCGCAAATACTAGTGATTATACCCCATTTCTCACCCCCGCCCTTAATGCTGAAGACGCCGCCTTGCAGGCTTATGCTTGCGGCGCAGCTACTTTAGCGGGCCAAAGCCTTGGCGGACAGTATTTAAATCAAATAATACAGCTTTATACTTTTGATAAGACTTTTGCTCAAAATGCTTTTGCAAAAACAGGCCTTAAAGACAGCGCATTAAACGCCAAATTAAAAGAAAATTTAAAAAGCCAAAGCGAGCCGCTTCGCCTAGCCGCAATTGAATGGATTGGCGAAAAAGAAAACAAAAAACTTCTGCTCAATCTCTTGGATTTGCCAAACAGTTTTAACGACGGCGAGGCTACTTTACCTGCTGCGGCGGCGGCTTTGGCGGCGAACTATCAAACAGTATCTACAAATCTAAAAAAAGCTATGAAGAACGCGCCAAAATCTTTTGAAGCCAGCGTCGCCACTATGGCCTATGCCCTTGTGGGGAGTAATAGTTTTAATCAAATAGACGAACTATTAAAAAATGGGAGCGAAGATGAAAAGGCTAATTCGCTACGGGTAATAGCATCGTCCGCCGCCATTTTAAAAAATGACGCCGCCCATTATCAAAACCCCGAGCTTGAAAAAGATAGAATAAAACGCTTTATTGAGCCAGTGGGCCAGCTTGCAAATAATACCGCCAGTAAAGAAATAAAGCCCTATGCGGATACTACTTTAAAAGGGCTTTATAACTTGTTAAACGATTAATTGTTAAGTGATTAGTTTTTAAATAATTAGCTAATTTTTGGGCGGCTCGCTTAAAGTGTAATCTTTTTTGCTTTTAAGGTGCCCGTCTTCAAAAATCCACTCTTCCTGCAACTCGCCCGTTTGGGAATATTTCTTGGTAGCGCCGTGCGTTTTGCCGTCTTTATAGGGCGATATCATAGCTATAGTGCCGTTTTTGTGGTAGAGTATTTTATCGCCTACTAAATTATCTCTTTCGTACACGCTTTCGGATTTTAAATTACCGTCTTCGTCGTATGCTTTACAAATACCGTTCATAAAGCCGTCTTTATATTCGCATACTTCCAAAATTTTGCCGCTTGGATAATATTTTAGGCGGCGGCCTTGCTCAATATCGTTTTTATAGGAAAATTCTTCCCGCAAACGCCCGTTAGGGTAGTAAACAAAAGCTTTCCCCTCAAGCAAACCGTCTTTATATTCTTTTTCCACATTAATTTTGCCTGATTCGTAGAAAATTTTGCTCTTTCCGCTGCGTTTACCGTTTATAAATGGGGATTCAAAATAAGTAATGCCGTTTTCAAATAGTTCGCGGACAAGACCATCGGGCAAATTGCCTTTTGTTTCTATAATTTCAAGGTTTTCGTCCAGCTTTTCGCTGTAAACTTCGGCATTTTCAAAATAATAGGAGCGCAAAAACTTTCCTTTATCCGCCCCGTCAAGGGCTTTAGTTTTTCTAATGATTAAATTTTCCATAATTCTACTCCTTTATTATAGCTTTAGCGGCCAAAAAGCCGCTTGCCCAGGCAAAATGTAAATTAAATCCGCCGCAGCGGCCGTCAATATCCAAAAGCTCGCCGGTTATAAAGACATTTCCGACTAATTTTGAGCGCAGTGTATTAGGCTCAATCTCGTTTGTATCAACGCCGCCTTTGGCCGCGCTTACTTCCTTCCACGGGCGCAGACTTTCAACGGTAAAAGGCCAAGCCTTTATTGTTTTAATTATTCTATCAAAAATATCGGCCTTAATCTCTTTAGTTATTTCATTCTTTTTTAGGCCCAAATAATCTATTAACAAATTGGCAACGTTATCGGCGAGCAGGCCATTTAAAAAATCTTTTAATTTACGCTCGCCCATTTTAGCCTTACGCTTTAAGATAAGAGTTTTAAAATCTTCTAAACTAAATTGCGGCAAGAAATCTATATAAATTTTGTCCCCCGCTTTGGCATTTCTGCTTAAACTAAGGATATTGTTGCCCGATACGCCGCTGCGGCCAAAAATAATTTCGCCCTCTTCGCTGTCCCCGTTTAAACTTACTTTGGCAAAAACTCTTAAACCAGCTAGGCGAGCAACCGCTTTTTCTTTAAGGTTTAAGGCGGAAAGCGCAGGGCTAAGCGGCGTGATAGTATGCCCAAGCATTTTAGCTAGTTTGTATCCGCCCTCGCCGCCGCCTGCTTGCGGGTAGGCAATAGAGCCGCAGGCAAGTATAATTTTACTAGCTTGAAAAACAGCTTGTTGCGTAGTTATTTTTATATTTTTATTTGGTAAAAATTCTATTTTATTTACTTCTTCTTTTAGGCGGATATCAACGCCAGCCTCGCCCAAAGCTGCCAAAAATGCCTCTACAACCGTTGAGGCTTTGCCTGTTATGGGGAAGTAGCGCCCGTCTTCTTCTTTATATAAAATGCCAAGGTCGGCAAAAAAATTAAGGCAATCATTGACGGTGAATTGTTTTAAAGCGGCTTCTATTAAATTTTTATCTCCGTAGTATTTTACGGGGCTAACGGCGGCATTTGTAAAATTACATCTGCCGTTTCCGCTTACAAGTATTTTGTGGCCTAGTGTTATATCTTTTTCCAAAATTATTACTTTTTTGCCGGCTCGGGCCAAAGCTAAAGCGGCCGTTATACCGCTTGCGCCGCCGCCGATAACAATAACATCTGCCAAATTATCTTGCATTATTTATGCCCCGTGCTGCCAAAACCGCCGCCTGCCCTTTGCGTAGTTGATATTTCCCCCTCTTCAAAAGCGGGGTAGAGGGTGGGCAAAACTACCAGTTGGGCAATTTTTTGGCCCTTTTCAAAGGTGAAAGGCTCGTTGTTTAAATTATAAAAACATACAATAATTTCGCCGCGATAGGGCGCGTCAATTAGCCCGGCCATAACTTTTATGCCTTTACTTTCAACCGAGCTTTTGCCCCAAACGCAGCCGCTGGTGCCTTCGCTAAGTTCTATTGCTATGCCGGTGTGGACTTTAGCAATAGAGCGGGCGGGCAAAGTGGTTTCTGTAAGGGCAAAAAGGTCTGCGCCAGAGTCTGTAGAGTGCGCTCTAGCAGGCAATTTAGCCTCAGGATTAAGTTTTTTTACTTTAATTATCATATTTGTATTCCTGTAAAATAAATTATTAAAAACAAAAGCCTTGCGCCGCCAAATACTGCGGCCAGTAATTTTACAAGGCCCCTCTTTCCACTTTGTTTTTTGCAATCTTGCGGACTAACACGCCAAAAATCTAAAACGCCAAGTAAAAAGCCGTCCTCGTCAACAATAGGGGCGGCGGCGGCAGAATTTTTTGCCATTAAAGCGGCGGCGACATCAAGCGTGTCAAACGGGCCTAGTTTATCAAAACTTTTTGCCATAACGGAGCCTGCGGCTGACTCTTGCGGGTAAAGGGCAAGCTCGGGCGTTTTTATTAGGCCGCCAAGCCGCCCGCCTTTATCCAATATATAAATATTGAAAGGTATTTTATTTTTGGGCAAAGCTTTAATTTTAGTTATTATTTCTTTAACTTTAGCGTCGGTTTTAAAGGCAAGGTAATTATTGTGCATAAACCTAGCTACGGTGTTTGAGCCATAGGCGACGCTATCTTCAAAAGTTTTTAATAAGCGCGGCTCAAGGGTATCGGTAAGTCTTTTTTTATAATGGGCGGGTAGAGATAAAAAAATTTCCCCAGCTTTTGCTCTCTCTATCCCCAAAAGTATGCGGCTAGCCTGCTTTAGCGGTAAGCGACGCAATTGTATAGCGGCGGCTTTGGGGTCCATTTCCCTAAAGCACGCAATTATAGAAGCCGCTTTAAGCGAAGACAGCCAAAAAACAGCCTCGCCAAGCGGTTGGTTTTCAAGGAAGCGGGCGGCGGCGGCTGGGTTAGCCGCTATAAAATTTTCCAGCATTTCCTGCCCGCTGGTTTTGTGTTGCATTGTATCAAACATTAATAAATTATAGTATTATTTTGTTGTGGCGTATAGCTTAGGTTTATAAAGGGGGCGTATTTATGTATTTTAATAAAGCTATTAATGAGATTACTTTTGACGATGTTGCAGCATTCCTCAAACAACAAGTGCCAGAGAATACTACCCTAGACTATAAACTCATTTTACCCCGAGATAATGAGAAATTTGCCAAAACAATAGCCGCTTTTGCAAATTCCATGGGCGGCACGGTTATAATAGGCGTAAAGGACGAGCATGATAAACCAAAGCCCCCTTTTACGGGCATACCCTTCCACCCCAAAATACGGGGCCAAATTGAAAGCATAATACAAAATTACATTGACCCTATTGTCTTTGTAGATATAGCCACTTGCAAGGACCCCCGCAGCGATAATATGTTTGTTGTTTTAAACATACCGCAAAGCAATTTAACGCCGCATTTAGTGGGTAAACTTAAACGGGCTTATGTAAGGACGGGGCAATCTTCCAGCCCGGAGGTTATTGTCCACCCTGATAAACTGCCTTGGCTGCTTGATAATAGGAAAAAATCCCAAAATCTAAGACGCATTTTAAGCGACAAAGCCGAAGCGCATTTCAACAATTACCTGCGAGCGCAAAATAAAACGCCCGAGTCCGCTTTGGCGGCGGCCTCGCTTTTACTAACGCCGCTATATCCGCAAGCTCCGTATTTAGATTATAAAGACCTGCCAAATTTGCTAAAAAGTATCCGCCTAGATAAAGAGGGCAATACCTTCCCCCCAAGTGGCGGCGATATTAAAACCGTGCAAGACGGCATTGTTTCAACCTTGTCTGCATCTGGCACTTTGGAGCTTAATTCCTACGGGCTTATGTTTTACAAAACCGCCCTAGCCGATGAGAATAAATATCTTGACCCGCTAAAATTTTTTGAAGATACTATTTTATTTTTTAAACTTGCCGCTAAGTTTTACGCTAAACTTGGCTATATCAGCCCGCTTATGTTGCGCCTTAAAATGGCAAATGCGCGAGGAGTAAAAGTAAAAACCCAACAAGGCGATAAAACTATACTGGAAGATTATATCCGCCTTGACCGTGATATTTGGCCAAGCGATTTGCAAAACAATCTAACCAATTTCACGCATAATTTACTTGCCGATTTTGCTTGGGCAATAAATATGCCTTTTGAGCGGGAAGGCGAGTATAAAAATTTTATAGATACTTTATTAAACAAATACATTTAAAAGCCGTTTAATTATATAATTATACTATGAAGATATTAAAAACTGATTGCCTTGTAATAGGCAGCGGCATAGCAGGCTCGCTTTATGCTTACACTGCGGCAAAGGCCGGGCTAAAATGCACGCTTTTGACTTCAGGGGAAATTGCGGAGTCAAACAGCGATTTGGCCCAAGGCGGCGTAATTTACGAAAAAACCCCAGACTATAAAAAACTTGTAGCTGATATACAAAGGGCGGGCGGCGGCATTTGTAATGAAAAAGCCATTTTAGCCGTTTGCAAAGAAGGATTCAAAGATATTGAAGACTATTTTATTAAAACTTTCCACACCAATTTTGACCGTGATTCAAAAGGCAATTTGCTTTTTACGCAAGAGGGAGCGCACTCCAAAAAAAGGATTTTATTTAGCAAAGATACCAGCGGCCACGCTATGCTTAGCGCATTGCAAAGCAAACTAAAAGGGCTTAAAAACCTAAAAATAATGCAAAATACTACGGCGGTAGATTTGTTAACGCTTTCCCATAACTCAGATATTATAACAGATAGATACGAGCCGCTTACCTGCTTTGGCGCCTATGTTTTGGATACCAAAACGCAGGAAGTTTTTGCAATAACCGCCAAAAAAACTATTTTAGCTAGCGGCGGTATCGGCCAAATTTACAAACACACCACCAACTCCCAAAATGCTTACGGCCACGGCATAGCCATGGCTTATAGAATAGGCGCAAGGGTTATGAATATGGAATATACCCAATTTCACCCAACTGTTTTTGCAAAAGGCAGAAGCGCATTAATTTCCGAAGCTGTAAGGGGCGAGGGCGCAATATTAAAAAACATTAAAGGCAAAGCCTTTATGGGGCATTACAGCCCGCTTAAAGATTTAGCGCCGCGCGATATTGTATCAAGGGCCATAGAGCACGAGCGGCTTAAAACCGGGGCGGATTATGTTTACCTTGATTTATCTTCTATGACTCCTAATTATATTAAAACCCGTTTCCCCCATATTTACGCAACTTGCCTTGAAGGCGGCGTTGATATAACAAAAGAAATGGTGCCAGTAGTGCCGGCTATGCATTATTTTTGCGGCGGTATTTATACCGACCTGCAGGCTAGAACAAGCATTAAAAATCTTAATGCTATTGGCGAGTGCGCTTGCAACGGCTTTCACGGCGCAAACCGCCTTGCCAGCACTTCGCTTTTAGAGGCTTTAGCTACCGCAACTTTATGCGCTAAGGCCGATGCAAAAGAAATTAAGCACAGTAAATTTTATCTTCCAAAGCCTCGCATTTGGCAATCGCCCACGGCGGACCCGGATAAAAATTTAATCTTGCAAGATATTTCCACAATAAAAAATACCATGTGGAATTATGTTGGTTTAATGCGCAGCGAAAACCGCCTAAAACGGGCTGAAAAAATACTACGCCATATGAAAAATGAAATTGATATTTTTTATAAAGGTTTTAAAGTAACGCAGGATTTGCTTAATTTAAGAAGCGCGGCGCAAACCGCTCTCTTGGTAACTTACGCCGCTTTAGTAAACAAGCAAAGCCGCGGCGCTCATTTTAGGGAAGATTAATTTTTTGCAAGTTTTCTTGTTATGTTAATTTGATAAGCTAATTTGTTGGGTTTATTTTATATGGAAAATAAAGAAAAAAAGCAGCACAAAAAGTTTTTAAAAATGGCTATAGACCTAGCTAAAAAAAGCGTTAAAAGTGGCCAAGGCGGCCCTTTTGGCGCAGTTATAGTAAAAAACGGCAAAGTGCTGGCTAAAGCCAACAATACCGTAACCCCCTCTAACGACCCTACCGCCCATGCCGAGGTTAACGCCATACGCAAAGCCTGCGCAAAATTAAAAGATTTTCAACTTGAAGGCTGCATAATTTATGCTAGCGCGGAGCCTTGCCCCATGTGCCTAGGCGCAATTTACTGGGCTAGGCCAAAAGCGCTTTACTTTGCCGCCGCCAAAGATATTGCGGCCAAAGCCGGCTTTGACGATTCTTTTATCTACAAAGAGCTTAAACTACCGCCAAGCAAACGCAAAATAAAAACATCTCATTTACTCTTACCCGAAGACAAAGACCCTTTTAAAATGTGGCTAGCAAACCCAAAAAAAATAAAGTATTAGACCACATTATTTACTAAACAATCCTCAACACAAAGCAAAACCCCCGCTAAAAATTTTAGCGGGGGTTTTCAATTTTAAGCGACTTGTAAATTATTTTTCGTCAATTTTAACAATTGCTTTTTTAAGGCTGTCGCGCCAATAAGGTATTTTTATGCCAAAATCCTTTTTGATTTTTGCCTTGCTCAAAACGGAATAATGCGGCCGCTTGGCGGAGCTTGGGTATTCCTGACTTTCTATTGGCAAAACCTCGCAGTCAATATTTTTAAGCGAAATAATTTCCCTTGCAAAGCCATACCAGCTGCAAACGCCTTCGTGGGAATAGTTATAAATTTTCTTAACCCCATTTTTAACTACGGGGATAAGGCCTTCAATTATGCCCGCCAAATCGCCGGCATAAGTGGGCGAGCCTATTTGATCGTAAATAACTTTAATTTCGTCTTGTTTACGGGCAAGGGAAATAATAGATTTAACAAAATTTTTGCCGTATTCGGAATACAGCCAGGAACTGCGCAAAATAACGCATTCTTTGGTGTTTTTTAATACAAAAAGCTCGCCCTCAAGTTTAGTTTGCCCGTATACGGAAATTGGGTTTGGCTGATCGGCCTCGGTATAAGGTTTAAAATTATTGCCGTCAAAAACATAATCGGTTGAAATATGTATAACGGAAGCTTTATGTTTTGCCGCCGCTATGGCAATATTTCTTGCGCCAAAAGCATTTACGGCATAGGCTTGGTCAATATTAGCTTCTGCGCTATCTACATTTGTATAAGCGGCGCAGTTAACAACGCTGGTTATACCCTTTTCCCTTATAATTTTTTCCACAGCGTCGTAGTTGCTTATATCAAGGTCTGGCAAATCCGTAAAAACTGTTTTTTTAGCGGGCAAAACTTTCTTTAAAGATAAACCCAGTTGCCCCTTTGCGCCGGTTACTAAAATCATAAATATCTCCTTTTATTGCAAGCGGTTTATTGCTGTTTATTGTGGCTTGCTCTCTTAAATGATAAAATACATTATTATGAAACAATACGCAATCTTATTTATTTTTTCTCTGTTTTCTCTAGCAGCCTTTGCCTCTGATATTAATTTGCAAATTATATCCAGTTCAGCGCAAATTATCCCAGAAAAACCTTGGGAAGAATACCCCACCCTCGGCCAAGCCTTGCAGGAAAATAGCGACCTGCAAATAAACTCTTATGGAGAGGGCGGCGCAGAATATTTAACAATACAAGGCTACAATAAAGGCGTGCAAATTTACCTAGACGGCGCGCCGCTGCCTATGGATATAACCGGCATTACCGATATTTCCCTTATCCCAACAGCTATTATTGAGCGGGTAGAAATTGTTGAGGGTTTTAACCCCGCTAGCCCGCAGGCGACAGGCTCGGTCTATATTTACACAAAAAAGCCTATTGATAATGCAACCGTTTTTGACGCTTCGGCCTATACCGCAAGTAATAAAACAAATTTATTTTCCCTTGGTATGCGCGGCTCAGTTTTTGATAAGCTGCCATATCAACTAAGTTATAGCCGCAATACCTCAGACGGTTTTCAAATAAATTCAGGCTATACAAAAGACGCTGTAAATTTTAAAGTAGAGCCGTTTAAAAATCAAACGCTTTCTTATATTTATCTCCATAGCAATATTGGACTAAGCGGAGGCACAACAACGCCTATTGGGCAGTGGGACGGCGAGAAAGAAAAAACCCCCGTTTCCACCACGGACTATATGGAAGATACTTTAAACCAAATTGCCTTTAACGGGCAGGCTGGCAAGTTTAATTATGGCGCAGCTTATAATAATTTGGATAGACAAGGCGAAAACTGGGGCGAGGTAAAAATACAAAATCAAGATTATTTCGCTTTTGCAGAGTATGCTCTTTTTGATTTTTTATCTTTAGGCTCTTCTTACAAACATTCCCAAATACATACAAATAGCTCGTATTAAAATAAAAACGCTTATTATTGGAACCAAAAAACTGCCTATGACAAATCAGTTATAGAAACTGCGCTTGATTTTGACTTATCGGCCCGCTACGATTATCACGACTATTGGCATAGCAATCTCTCCTACGGAGCAAAAATTTCCAAAGGTAAAGAAACCAAATTTTACATTGCCGCCAATGTCGGCAATATTTACCCCTCTATAGCCGATTACGATAAACATATTGGCGCATTAAAGCCCGAAAATAACTATCAATTTGAAGCGGGAATAGAGGGCCAGTATCTTGATTTCAATTTTAAAGCCGCCCCGTATTTGAGATATATTGACGATAAAATTAACCTTATCAACCCCCTAGGCTCTTATGAATATTTTGCCACAAATATAGGGCGGGCCCGTATTTTGGGGGTGGATTTTGAGGCCGTTAAAACCTTTGGCCCATATCGGGCGACTTTGCTGTATTCTTTAATGGACAATAAAATAAAGCCTTATGGCGAGGGCGGATATAAAACCTCGCAATTTGCGCCAAAGCAGGTTATATCATTTACAAACACATTAAATATTGAAAGCTGGCGTTTTATAGCAATATTATTTGCAAAATCTAATCAATACAGTGGCAATGATAAAACGGGCGACAAATTGCCCGGCTATGCGGATTTGGAGTTTACCGTGGAAAAAAAGATAGCCGGGGCGGAAATTTTTGCTACCGCTAGCAATATTTTAGATAGGCATTATGCAATAAATGGCGGGTATGGAGCGTTCTATCCTTGCGCAGGGCGGACTTTTAAACTAGGGGTGCGTTATCAATTTTCAAAATCAAAGCCGTGAAGTCTAGAAAAGTGATAGAATAAGAGTATGAAGAGAAAAAATAAATATATAAAATTTTTAATATTTTGCGCCTTAGCTTTAAATTTTGGCATTATTGCCACAGCGCAGACAACTGGACAAGACGACTTGCAAGTTCAAAGAGCAAACCCAAAAATCATAGACCAAGGGGCCCAGCTTACCCTTGATGAATGTATTGAGCTTACCTTGCACAATAACCCTAAAATTGCCGCCGCTCTTTATTCTACAGAGGCGCAGCGCAGCCGTCTGTCGCAAACCAAAGCTAATTACTTGCCGCAAGTTAATGCCAATGCCTCCTACACTCGCTCCGATAGAGAGGCCGAGCAAGGATTTGTGGGCGCAGGCGATAGTTATTCCTCTTCCATCTCGGCAACGCAACTACTTTATGATTTTGGCAAAACCAGCCTTACCTCTTCCGTGCAGGAAAATGCGTATTTTGCATCGCAAGAAGACGCTCAAAATATCATCAACAATACAATTTACAGCCTAAAACAAGCCTACTATAATGTTTTATACGCAAAAGAATCCCGTGATGTCTTCACCCAATCTGTGGAGCAATACGAGGAGCAATTAAAACGGGCAAAGGCTTTTTACGATGTCGGCACGCGCCCTAAAATTGATGTTACCACCGCCCAAGTTAATTTAAACAATGCCAAACTTAACCTTATTCAGGCGGAAAATGCTTTAAAAACAACCTCTTATACTTTGCTCAATGTTATGGGTATTTACGACAGCGCCCCCTCCTTTACCCTAAAGACGCAAAATACTATACCAGATTATCAAATAACGCAAGAAGAGGCCTTAAAAACCGCTATGGATACCCGCCCTGACCTTGCCTCTTACCGCCTAAAAGTTGATAGCGCAAGGCAAAATGTAAAATTATCCCAAACAGGTTTTGCGCCAGAGCTTAATGCAAATGGCTCTTACGGCTGGGGCGGGGAAGACTTCCCCCTATACGATAGATGGAGCGTTGGCGCAGGCATTAGCGTGCCGATATTTAGCGGTTTAAGCACGGTAAACAAAGTAAAAGAATCAAAGAGCAATTTGAAAACCGCCCATGCAAACTTAACCGATGCCGAGCAAAGCGTTTTGCTTGATGTTAAAAAAGCTTATTTTAGTTTTGAAGACGCAAAATCAAGAGTGCCGGTTGCAAGGCTTTCGCGCCAGCAAGCTAAAGAAAATTACGATTTGGCCGTCGGCCGATATAAAGTGGGCGTTGGCAATTATATAGAAGTAAAAGACGCTGAAATAACTTACAGCAACTCAAAACTAGCGTATATAAAAGCTGTTTTTGACTATAACTTGGCTATTGCCGATCTCAACAGAGCAATGGGGATAAAAAACTATGGAAATTAAAAAGAAAATATCTGTAAAACTAATAATAATTTTGCTGGCGGTTATTGCGGCAATAATTTTGGGTCTGAAAATCTTTAAAAAAGACGGCGCAGCCGCCTATAAGACAGAGCTGCCTAAAACCGCCACTATTGTGGAGAAAGTTGAAGCCAGCGGCACTATTAACCCCGTAACGCAAACAAGCGTAGGCACGCAGGTATCTGGCATTATAGAAAAGATTTTTGTTGATTTTAACTCAACCGTAAAAGCTGGCGATACGCTTGCCATTATTGACCCTTCTACTTACGAGTCAAATGTTTTACAACAAGAAGCCAATTTGCAAAAAACAGAAAGCGTTTTTACAAACTCCAAACGCAACTACGAACGCTATCAAAAACTTTATAAAGATAATCTTGTAGCTAAAAGCGAGCTTGACGATGCCGAGATGGATTATCAATCCGCCAAAGCGCAGGTAACGCAAGCGCAGGCAAGCCTTGATAAAGCTAAAATTGATTTGGGATACACAACCATTGTTTCCCCCGTCAACGGCATTGTAATATCAAAAGAAGTTGAAGCAGGCCAAACCGTTGCGGCCAGCTTTCAAACCCCAACTTTATTTTTAGTCGCCGAAGATTTGACCAAAATGCAAATAGAGGTAAATATTTCGGAAGCTGACATCAGTAAAATAAAAGAAGGCCAATCTGTGGAATTTAGCGTAGACGCTTACCCAACGACAACTTTTAAAGGCGTGGTAAGCCAAGTGCGCAATTCCCCCACCACAATTTCAAATGTAGTTACCTATAAGGTAATTGTCGCCGTAGATAATACGGATTTAAAGTTAAAGCCCGGTATGACGGCAAATGTCTCTATAATCAGCGCGCGTAAGGAAAATGTTTTAACAGTAGCCAACCAAGCCTTGCGTTTTGTGCCGCCAACGGGCGCAAAAATACAAGGCGTAAAAGAAGGGCAGCGCGCTCTCTACAAAGGCCAAGGCGTTTGGGTTGAGGAAGACGGCGAGCTTAAACGAATAGAAGTTCAAACCGGCCTTACCGACGGCAACCGCACAGAAATTACCAGCGGCGATTTAACGACAAAGAGGCCAATCATACTTTCCGTTGATTTAGACGGCAAGGGCGGCAGCTCTAGACGCAGGCCCATGGCGCCGGGTTTTTAAGTAAGGGTTAAGTAAGGGTTAGGTAAGGGTTAAACAGTAGCTTTAAGATAAAAACGGGGAAGATATGCCGCTTATAAAAGTAGAAAATATTTGGAAAATTTACCAACTTGGCGATATGCCGCTAGAGGTTTTAAAAGATGTAAACCTTGAAATTGAAAGCGGCGAATTCGTCGCCATTATGGGCCCAAGCGGCAGCGGCAAAAGCACTTTTATGAATATTCTAGGCTGCCTTGATAAACCAACGCGCGGCAAATATATTTTGGACGGGCGGGATATTTCGGGCTCTTCTCTTGGGCAGCTGGCTGATATACGCTCGCGCAAAATAGGTTTTGTCTTTCAAGGTTTCAATTTGCTTTCCCGCACAACCGCTATGGAAAATGTTGAGCTGCCTATGGTTTACGCCCATATCCCCGCTAGCGAGCGTAAGGCAAAAGCTACAACTGCGCTTGAGGCCGTCGGCCTAGGCGAGAGGCTAGACCATATGCCAAATCAACTAAGCGGCGGCCAGCAACAAAGGGTTGCTATAGCTAGAGCCATAGTAAACGACGCCCCCATAATTTTTGCCGACGAGCCAACCGGCAACCTTGATACAAAAACCAGCATTGAAATTATGACCAGCTTTACCAAATTAAACAGAGATAACAATAAAACCATAATCCTTGTTACGCACGAGCAGGATATTGCCGACTATGCCAAACGCATAATCCGCTTTAAAGACGGCGAGATTGTGTCAGACCAAATCAATACAAACAGGACGGCAATTGCATGATAGATATACTTACCATTTTTAAAATTGCCATTAAAGCCATTTGGGTAAACAAAATGCGCTCTGTTTTAACTAGCCTTGGCATTATTATTGGCGTTGCGGCCGTTATTGTTATGTTAGCGGTTGGCGAAGGCGCAAAAAAACGCATTTCTGACCAAATGGCAAGTATGGGCAGTAATTTGCTTATGATACGCTCTGGCTCTATTACTTCCGGCGGGGCTAGAATGGGCGGCGGCGCGCAGCCAACATTAACTTTAAACGATTCTTACGCTATAGAAAAAACTTCCCCCTATATCACGCAAGTTGCGCCCAGCGTTGGCGGCGCGGGGCAAATTGTATACGGCAATCAAAACTGGTCAACGCAAGTAACCGGCACAACGCCAGCTTTGTTTTATATCCGCTCTTGGGAAGTGGATAACGGCTCTATTTTTACGCCCGATGAAGTCCGCCAAGGCGCAAACGTGGCGGTGCTAGGCCAAACTGTGGTGGAAAATCTCTTTGGCGTGGTGGACCCTGTTGGCAAAACCGTTAGGATAAACAATATCCCCTTTAGGGTTGGCGGCGTTTTAAAAGCTATGGGCCAAAACGCTATGGGCACGGACCAAGACGATACTGTTATTATCCCCGTTACCACGGCGATGAAGCGGCTTTTTGGCTCGCAATTTCCCGGCACGGTTAGAAATATTTTAGTGCAAACAACTTCTACCGATTCTCTTCAAACCGCGCAGGAAGATATTACACTTTTACTTCGTCAACGCCACAACATTACAGGCAGTAAACAGGACGATTTTATTATCCGCAACCTTACCCAAATGATGGAAAGCGCCATGGAAGCTAATAGAACATTTTCTTTATTATTAGCGGCGATAGCGTCCATTTCTTTACTTGTCGGCGGCATTGGCATTATGAATATTATGCTTGTTTCTGTTACGGAACGCACAAGAGAAATTGGCATACGTATGGCGGTGGGCGCAAAAGCTTGGGATATTAGGCTGCAATTTTTGGTGGAGGCTTTAGTTTTATCTTTAAGCGGCGGGCTTATTGGCATTGCGCTAGGCATAGGCTTTGCGCTTGGTATGCAGCATTTTGCGCCCGATTTCTTGCCAATAACTATAACCCTATCGCCTATGATAATAGCTTTTATTTTCTCTGGTCTTGTGGGTATATTTTTTGGTTTTTACCCAGCTTACAAAGCCTCTATGCTCAACCCCATTGACGCCCTAAGATTTGAGTAAGTTGAATTAAATTACTAGTTGATTAATTCTTTTTTAAATTGGATAAACACAGACCTATAAAAGACCCTAGGCCCAAATATTCCTTGACTATATATATATACTAATATAATGATTAGCAGTTATATTTACAATAAAAAGGAAGGTTTTTTATGACAGAAGAAACAAACGAAGCTCAACTTGACGAAGATAAAACACATATTCGCAAATATTTGCAGGAGTTTTCTTCCGAATCTAATGAGTGGTTTCATGGCAAAAGAAACATTCTTCCTATTGTAAAAGAATACTATTCATTTCATAAAAATTTCTTTACTAAGGAAAACTTAGAGAACGCAACTTGGGAACAATTTCAAGAAATATCGAAAAAGATGCACTCTCTAAGAAGCGTACCTATGGCAGGAAAGAATGCTTTCGGAAAACCAAATGTGCCTATTGAAGAATATAGGAAACAATTTTTAGCACTACTAGATAAACAAATCCCAGTCAAAGAACGAGTTGATAATTTCAAATTGCCATTTATTGGGAAAGCAACAATAAGAGAACTTATGGGATACATATATCCCGAAGACTGTTATATCATAAACTCCAGCACAGAAATAGCATTAAACTTTTTAGGAATAAAAGTAAATATTCCTAGAGGAGCCAGCATAGGTGAAGAATATGAAGCCTTAACTAAAGAACTTGATAAAATACAAACTCTTTACAAATCTATTGTTGGACATAAAACAGATCTGCCAGTAAATTTAGAAATTGATCAATTTTTACGTTGGATAACAGAAACTCAAGCATCTACTACAGAAGTAAAATATTGGGCTGTGGGATGCACTTGGGACGGGGACTCTAAAGAATCTCATTTTCTAGAGCAAGGAATATGGGAAGATGGTTATGGGGCAAATGGAAATAATAAATATAAGAAGGAATTAGAGCAAGTTTCTGTAGGTGCTTTCTTGCTACTAAAATCTAGTTCTACAAACGGTAAAGGCCACAGGATTTCTTTTACTAAATTAAAAAAAGTAGGTAAAGTAACAGCTATAAATGAATGGTATTCCTTTAGCGTCGAATGGTTAGATATACAAGGATTACCCAAAGATTTTGATGGTATTTATTATGCAAAGACTATTGAACAGATGAGAAACGATAAAATGTTACAATTTGTAAAAAATGCGTTAACTGGGGCTCCACAAAATAGTAGCTACACAATAGAAAATACAGAAAGCAAACACCCATTAAATCAAATTCTTTATGGTCCTCCTGGAACTGGAAAAACATATAGTACAGTTATAAAAGCTATGGAAATAATAAATAACGCTTCTTATCCGACCTTATCTAAAGAAGAATACACCCGTTTAAAAAAACAATTTGATGAGTTAAAACTTAAAGGGCAAATAAAATTTATAACTTTCCATCAAAACTATTCCTACGAAGAATTCATTGAAGGAATACGTCCAGAACTTCAATCTGGCTCCAATAATTTATGCTATGCACTGACAAATGGTCCATTAAAACAAATTCAAGAAAAAGCAAAAAAAGATCCTAATAATAAATATGTTTTGATAATTGATGAAATAAATCGTGGTAATATCTCCAAAATATTTGGAGAATTAATAACCTTGCTTGAAGCAGACAAACGCAAAGGTAATGAGCATGAAATTACTATGCCGCTTATGTATAGCCAAGAGGAATTCTTTCTCCCAAATAACCTTTATATCATTGGGACAATGAACACAGCTGACAAATCAATCGCCCTTGTAGACGTGGCCTTGAGACGCAGGTTTAGCTTTACCGAAATGATGCCTAACGAAGAACTTGTCCCAGAAAACATAAGCGAGGTATTATTGCGAGAGATTTTTATCACATTAAATAAAAAAATAAGCATATATAGAGACAGAGACCATCAGCTTGGACATAGTTATTTTATGAATATACAAAACTTACCGCAATTAAAACAAAAATGGTTTAAAGAAATACTCCCATTACTTAATGAATATTTTTATGGGGATTGGGAAAAACTAAATTCTGTCCTTTCTGAAAGATTCATTACAAACACAGAAGATATTTCTTTTAAAGAAACTATTGGAGAAAGCTGGACATTTAAAAGTGAAAAAGAAATGGGAGATGAACAATTTATTAAGGAAATTAACGGTATCGCCAAACTAAACCAATGAAATATTTAGAAATTGCAGAGTATGGTTTCTCTAAGGAAAAGCTAGATAGCGACTTTCTTCTGTCTTTTAAGACTTTTTTAAAAGACAAAAGATTAGAGAACACCTTTAGCTTTGATATTGATAGGATTAAAGCCTCTTCCCATGTAGGGGTCATACAATTTAAGGGAGTGCAAATTAATGTGCTCCCTAAAATCCTTGTCAAAGAGGAAGACCGCAAACGGATTTTGGATAATCTTATCTTTATGCTGTCTTATACCAAAAGATTAAATGTAAAAATTACTGGTTCTGCCATAATATGCAAATCAAAAAATCCTTTTCTAGAAATACTTATATCAGCTTTTGCAGATTCGTTATTAAATGCCCTTCTCACAAACATTCCTCACGCCTATGAAACGCAAAATGAAAACCTACGCTTTATCAAAGGGAAAATAGACTTTAAAAACAATATCAAATATAATAGTTTTAATCACTCTAGAATATTTTGTGTTTTTGATGAATTTAAAGAAGATAATCTCTTAAATCAAGTTTTTAAGTTTGTCACAGAATTTCTTTTAGACGTTTCCAAAATAATAGAAACCAAGAGAAAACTAACAAATATTCTTGCCATATATGACGATGTGTCTCAAAAAATAATAACATCAGAGATAGCAGGGCGTGTTAAACTACGAAGAGGACAAAATATCTTTGAAACGCCTCTAAAACTAGCAAAATTATTTATAGATCATTCCTTTATTAACTTAGATAATAATCGTTTTGAATCCATTGCCTTACTATTTGATATGAATAAACTTTTTGAAGAGTTTGTTTTTTCTGCTCTCAGGCATAGTTATGGCAATATCGTACAAGCGCAGTTTAGTAAACATATGCTTAACAGCCTTAGAAGTGGTCAACAACATCTTCCGTTTAAAAAAAACACACGAAGCGATATTTATATTAATAAACACTATATACCCCCTATTATAATAGATACAAAATATAAACTCATTGATTCGTCCAATGATCTTTCCATGTCTGATATTTATCAAATGATGGCCTACGCCCATGTGTACAAAACAAATTCTCTTATCTTACTATATCCTCAAAGCCAACAAAAATTTAACCATACTGTGGTGTTTCATGAAGATGTTGCGGGCATAAAAGATTTAAACATTCAGGTGGAAACAATTAATTTATCCTCCAACTTGAAAAATAAAGAATTTGTATTTGAACTTAAAAATATTATAGAGAGAATATCTCAAAAACAACCTCAATAGAACCTCTCCTCAACTTTGTCAATAAGCCCACAGAAAAGCCCGGAGATGATAAATCTCAGGCCTTTTCGTTCAATAAATACTTCGTTCAATAAATACTTCGTTCAAGAAATAGTTCGTTCAAGAAATAGTTCGTTCAACAAATCATTCAATAAATACTTCAACAAATACTTAAATAAACACTTCTTTAAACACTTCTATACTTACACAAACAATATCCCCCGCCAAAACAAAGACAGGGGATATTTTTTGCTTACAAGAAATTGCTTACAAGAAGCTTATTATAAGACTACAAGAATCTTATAATAAGCTTATAATTATTTACTTATTAAGCTCTTCTTTAGCTTGCGCTTGGGCTGCCGCTAAGCGGGCTATCGGCACACGGAAGGGTGAGCAAGATACATAATTGAAACCCTCTCTGTGGCAAAATTCCACGCTGCTAGGCTCGCCGCCATGCTCGCCGCAAATACCAATTTTCAATTTCGGTTTTGCGCCGCGGCCACCTTTAACGGCATGGTCAATTAAGAAGCCAACGCCCGACTGGTCAAGAACCTGGAAGGGGTCAACTTTCAAAATGCCCTTTTCAATATAGTCCGGCACAAAGCCGCCTATATCGTCGCGGGAGAAGCCAAAGGTCATTTGGGTCAAGTCATTTGTGCCAAATGAGAAGAAGTCCACAGTATCGGCAATATTGGCCGCCATAATGGCCGCCCTGGGTATTTCAATCATAGTGCCGACGGTGTAAGGTATTGGCTTTCTGAATTTAGCTTCAGCATCCTCGTGCATAGCTTCAATTAATGGCTTTTGGTCAAGGATTTCCTTTTCCGTGCAGGTAACGGGTATCATAATTTCAGCTTCTACCTTTGTGCCTGCTTTGCGAAGTTCGCCCACGGCCTCAAAAATGGCTTTGGCTTGCATTTCGGTGATTTCGGGATAAGTAACGCCTAACCTGATACCACGGTGCCCCATCATTGGGTTGACTTCGTGCAAACTTTCAGCGCGTTTATTGAATTGCTCGCGGGTGATGTTTAAAGCCTTCAAAATAGCTTTAATAGCGTCTTCGCTTTGCGGGATAAACTCGTGCAATGGCGGGTCCATTAAGCGGATTGTAACGGGGTGCGGGGCCATAGCTTTTAAGGTCGCTTTAATATCGTTCTTCATATAGGGGAAGATTTCGCTTAAAGCTTTCTTTCTTTCCGCCGTTGTGGTGGAAAGTATCATCTTCCTTAAAGCAAAAAGCGGCTTTTCGGAATTTTCGCCGTAGAACATATGCTCAATGCGGAAAAGGCCAATGCCTTGCGCGCCAAATTCTCTTGCTTTTTTGGCGTCGGCGGCGGAGTCTGCATTAGCTCTAACGCCAAGCCTTTTTACTTCGTCGCAAATGTCTAGGAAGTTCATAAGGTTTTTGTTGCCTGAGCCAGCCGCTAACATAGCAAGCTTGCCTTCGTAAACCAAACCTCTTGTGCCGTTAAGCGTGAAGAATGAGCCTTGTTTATAAACTTTGCCGCCAATCTTCATTTCTTTTTTGTCATTGTCAACGTGGATATCGCTTGCGCCGACGATGCAGCACTTGCCCCAACCACGGGCGACTAAAGCCGCGTGAGATGTCATACCGCCGCGGGCCGTTAAAATGGCGGCCGCCGCGCGCATACCTTCAACATCTTCGGGGTTAGTTTCTTCACGGACTAAAATGCAATCTTTACCTTCTTCTCTAGCTTTAATAGCATCGGTTGAGTTGAAGACAATAAAACCAGTTGCGCCGCCGGGGCCCGCAGGTAAACCTTTAGCTACCGCTTTTGCGCCAGCTTCGGCTTTGGGGTCAACAATGGGGTGCAAAAGCTCGTCAAGCTGATCGGGCGTAACGCGCAAAACAGCTTCTTTACTATTGATAAGCTTTTCTTTATGCATATCTAATGCAATTTGCACTGCGGCAATACCGTTTCTTTTACCAATGCGGCATTGCAACATCCACAGACGGCCGTTTTCAATGGTAAATTCAATATCAAGCATATCTTTATAATGCTTTTCAAGACGTTTTTGGATATCGTCAAGCTCTTTATATGCTTTGGGCATAATTTTTTCAAGAGATTGATTATCCCCGCCGTGGCCGGAAGTAGACCATTTGTTAATCGGGTTAGGCGTCCTGATGCCGGCGACGACGTCTTCGCCTTGCGCATTTACAAGATATTCGCCGTAGAAATGGGAATCGCCATTGCCGGGGTTGCGGGTAAAGGCAACGCCTGTTGCGCTGTTTTGGCCCATATTGCCAAATACCATTGATTGTACATTAACGGCAGTGCCCCAATCGTGCGGGATTTTTTCAATATTTCTATAGGCAACGGCTCTTTTACCGTTCCAAGATTTAAAGACTGCGCCAACCGCGCCCCAAAGTTGTTGGAGATGGTCGTTAGGGAAATCTTTTCTAAGAACTTTTTTAACGGTAAGTTTGAAGTCTTCGCAAAGTTTCTTTAAATCTTCAACAGTTAAATCTGTATCAGATTTATAGCCTTTTTGGTTTTTGACATCTTGCAACATATCGTCTAAGATTTTGCGGATACCGCGGCCGTCTTTAGGCTCAATACCTGCGGCTTTTTCCATAACGACATCTGCAAACATCATAATTAAGCGGCGGTAAGCGTCGTATACAAAGCGTTCGTCGCCTGTTTGGGCAATCATAGCGGGAATGGTCTGCGTGGTTAAACCGACGTTTAAGATGGTTTCCATCATACCAGGCATAGACGCGCGCGCGCCAGAGCGGACTGAAAGCAACAGCGGTTTTTTGCTAGAGCCTAAAACCCTGCCTGTTTCTGCCTCAATTCTTTTAAGATTTACTACAAATTGCTCGTACATACCGGGAGGATATGCTCCTCTGTTTGCTAAAAAGTAATTGCAAACACTGGTTATAAAGGTGAAACCAGGGGGCACGGGAAGTTTAAGAGTGCCGGCCATTTCAGCAAGGTTTGCGCCTTTGCCGCCCAGCAAATTCTTCATAGTGCCATCGCCATCGGCTTTACCTGCGCCAAAGTGATAAACAAATTTTGTCTTTGGTTTGAATTGTAATTTTCTAGGATATTTTTTCCTGGGAGTCTTTTTTACATCTTTTGCGGCGGCTTTTGTAGCTTTTGTAGCTTTTGCATTTTTTGCAGTGGTTTTTGCAGCTTTTGCATTTTTCTTTGCTGCCACTACTTTCTTTGCCACAGCTTTTTTTGCCACTACTTTTTTTGCGGCTGTTTTAGCTTTCTTCTTTACTGGCATAGTTCTTAGCTCTCCATCATTAGGGTAAGGGCATTAGCCCATTTTTACGACATAGCTAGGTATACGGAGCATTACGCCCCCCCAACTAGTTTTTTAATTCTTTACCAAAAAATTATATAATAACTTTTGAGAGAATGCAAGCAATATATCCCCCTGGGGGGTTGTGGCGCGCAAATTAACTAAGATGAGTGGCGCAAATTAATAAGTATAATTATTATAGACATAGGTCCTTTAGCCTCTTTTGGCATAGGTCCAAAATACCCTAAAAAATAGGCCCTATGACCCTAGCCAAACATCTTTATACTTTGTAAATTATTAATATAGAAGAGAGAAAAACTAGATCTACCCTCCAAGGCAGCCTTTACCCCTAGGCTGCCTTTCCCTTTGTAGGAAAAGGCAAATTTAGGGAAACGCCTTATAAGAAAAAGCAAATGTAGGAAAAGGCAAATTAAAAGCGGTAGGTTGTTTTGTTATTATTTCTTGGTTGCCAGTTTATATTTACGGCCTTTATTTTTACCAACTGCAATTAAAACGCCCGCATCAACCAGCGCAGCAAAATGCTTCTTTATCATTTCGGCTGATTTATTTGTCAGTAATTGGGCGCGATAATTATCAATTTCATCATTGTTTTCCAGCCAGCCAATAATCTTTAATAAAAATTCTTTATCCGCTTTACCTAATTTATCGGTAATTTTATCGGGAATTATATCGGTAATTTTCTTTTTTGGTAGTTCCGCCAAGGTTTGCTCAATCATCGTTAGCATAAACTCTATAAAAGCGGTTGAGTCTGCTTTATTGCTGGCGGTGCTTAATGCATCATAATATTCTTGTTGATGTTCGTAAACCAGTGTTTCAATTGGAATCCACGCAAATAATGGCTCCCACTCCGCCAAAACGAGGCTTTGCCACAATCGCCCCATACGTCCGTTGCCATCTGCAAATGGGTGAATAAACTCAATTTCAAAATGCATAACGCAGGATTTAATCAAAGGGTGAGTATCAGCCTTTTTAGCCCAATCAAACAAATCTCTTACCAAACCTTGTATATATTGAGGGTTTGCGCCCAAATGCACGACTTTTGAGCCTGCAAACACGCCAACATTACCTTTGCGGAAAGAGCCTGCTTCGGATACAAGGTTAGAAGTCATCATTTTATGTGCTGATAAAAAATCTTTTACGGAATAGGGGTTAAAAGTCGGCATTTTCTCATACGCTTCATAAGCGTTTTTTACCTCGCGGATTTCGCGCGGATTGCCAAGAATGCGTTTGCCATTTATCACATCAGTGATTTGCTCCAACGACAAAGTGTTGCCTTCTATTGCTGTTGAGCTTTGAATAGAACGCAAACGATTTATTTTGCGTAAATGCAAGTTGCGATTATATTCGCCTGCGCCTTGAATTTTGCCAATCTCACCAGAAATTTTAGCGACAAGATTTGTGATTTTATCCGTAATTGTAAATGGTGGTTTATTTGTCATCGTTTGCGTCCTTTTTTGTTCAAATTCTTCTATTTTAGCTATAATTTTATTGTACTATATTAGGCCCATATTTTATATTTTTTCATTCCTTTTTGCTTAAAAGCGGCAATTTACGCAAAAGCTGCAATAATATATAGTAAAAAATGTTATAATTACTAGGTATCTAAATTAGATATAAATATAAATAGGAGAAGGGCAGGCTCTTGCTTGGTAAAGGATACCTGTAAGACTACACTAAACCACAACGCGGAACTTTACTCGGTACGAAGCTATTGCTCTAAGTGTAAAATAAAATGGCATTAACAACCAAAGACAGAAAAGACATTATTTCTAAATTCCAAACTACGACAAACGATACTGGCAGCCCGTCAGTCCAAGTCGCCTTAATAACGGAAAGGATACAATATCTTTCCTCCCATCTTAAGGATAATCCAAAAGATTTCGCCGGCGAAAGAGGTTTAATGAAACTTGTCGGCCAAAGAAAAAGACTTTTGGCATATCTCAAGAAGAACGATTTCGCAAAATACCAAGAAATTGTAAAAGAACTAAAATTAAGGAAATAAAAATAAATGAATAATAACAATATAACAACCCTTACCGTGGAAATTGGGGGCAAGGCTGTTTCTTTTGAAACAGGCCTAATTGCCAAACAAGCCGACGGCTCCGTAGTCGCTCGTATGGGCGAAACTATGGTGCTGGCAACCGCCGTATCGGATAAGAACCAAAAACCCGGTTTGCAAGATTTTGTCCCCCTCACAGTAAACTATAAAGAAAGAACTTACGCCGCAGGCAAAATCCCCGGCGGTTTCTTTAAAAGAGAAGCAAGACCTAGCAAAAAAGAAACTTTATCATCACGTTTAATTGACCGCTCTATGCGCCCGCTCTTCCCCGAAGGCTATGCCTGCGAAACTGGCGTTATGGCTATGGTAATTTCCTTTGACGGCATTAATGACGCTGATGTTTTAAGCATTGCGGCCTCCAGCGCGGCGACGGTTATTTCCTCAATCCCATTTACTCAGCCTGTTGCAGGCGTAAGAGTTAACAGGGTTGACGGTAATTTTATCATCAACGCAACTATTGAAGAGCGCAAAAAAGCCGATATGGACCTTGTTATCGCCGGCACTATGGGCGGTATTATGATGGTTGAAGGCGGCGCGCACGAAGTTGACGAAGAATCTTTAGTAAAAGCTATTGAACTTGCCCACCCCGAAATCAAAAAACTCTGCCAAGTGCAGCTTGATTTAAGGGAAAAGGCCGGCAAAGCTAAATTTGAATTTAAAGCTGAAAAATTGCCTCAAGAAGTTTTGGATATGGCCAATAATAAATACCGCGGCGAAGTATCAAACCTCTTGCACCAATTCTCAGACAAACAAACCCGTGATGTCAACATTGCAAAACTCAAAGAAGCCTTTAAAGCCGAACTTACCGAAAAATACCCCGAAGACGGCGGCGATTATGCCGATTTTGCTATGGAAATGCTTTCTTACGAAGAATCCCGCAAAATGGTTCTAAACGAAGGTATCCGTGTTGACGGCAGAAAGACGGACCAAATCCGCCCGTTAAGCTCTCAAGTAGGCTTGTTGCCTATGGCGCATGGCTCGGCCCTATTTACAAGAGGCCAAACGCAAGGTTTAGTTGTAGCCACATTAGGCACATCTGCCGATGCGCAAATGGTTGAGGGTTTAGACGAAACTTACGACGAAACTTTTATGCTTCACTATAACTTCCCCGGCTTTGCTACCGGCGAGGTAAAACCCGATAGATCGCCAGGCAGAAGGGAAATTGGCCACGGCGAACTTGCCAGAAGGGCATTGCTCCCATTACTACCTGAAACGGAAAAATTCCCCTATACAATAAGGGTGGTTTCGGATATTATGGAATCAAACGGCTCTTCCTCTATGGCCAGCGTTTGCGGCGGCTCTTTAGCCTTATTTGACGCAGGCGTGCCGATGAAAGCCGCTTGCAGCGGTATTGCCATGGGATTGATAACCGACGGCGATAAATTTGCCGTACTCTCAGATATTATGGGCCTTGAAGATCACCTTGGCGATATGGACTTTAAACTTACTGGCTCGCGCAAAGGTATTACCGCCTTCCAGATGGACCTTAAACTTGCAACGGGTATCTCGCTTGATATTTTAAGGCAAGCCATTGCCCAAGCCAGCAAAGGCCGTATGCACATTATGGAGCATATGGAAAGCGTAATTAGCGAGCCTAGGAAGAATGTTTCCAAAAACGCTCCTGTTATTTACTCTATGATGATACCTGTAGACAAAATCGGCGCTTTAATTGGCCCCGGCGGTAAAAACATTAAGCGGATAACAGAATCCACACAGGCCAAAATTGACGTTGACGATACTGGCAGAGTAATGATTGCCGCTATGAACGACGAGAAATTGCAAGCCGCTAAAGCTGAAATTGAACTACTTACAAAAGAAGTAGAAGTCAACCAAATCTATAAAGGTAAAGTTGTTTCTATACAACCTTTTGGCGCATTTGTTGAGCTTTTGCCCGGCAAAGACGGCTTACTACACATCTCTGAAATTGATAAAAAGAGAATTAATAAAGTAGAAGATGTCTTGCACCTTGGCGATATAGTTGAAGTCAAAGTTGTTGAAATTGACAACAACGGCAAAGTGAGGCTTTCAAGAAAAGCATTGCTTAAATAGCTTGCCTGGTCCGTCAAGGACTACAAATCTAAAACTCCCGAGATTTAAAAATCTCGGGAGTTTTTTTTACACAAAATACTTTGGTTAAACCACAATAGTAAATCGCTACAAGCTACCTCTAACTAAACAAGTTTACTAAGGAGAGCGTGTCAACTTCTTCCTTGAGTTTGGAGGCTAGCTCGTCAAGTTTAATGCCTTCAATATTTTTGCCGCTTCTAAGGCGCAAGGTAACGGTTTTTGTCTCGGCCTCTTTTGCGCCAACAATTATTGTATAGGGAGCTTTTTCTAAATGCGCTTGGCGGATTTTTGCCCCCAGCTTTTCAGGCCTGTCGTCAATAACAACACGCAGTAAATTTTGGTTTAAAGCGGCTTTTACCTCTTTGGCAAAAGGCAACTGCTCATCGGTTAAGGTCAAAATTTTGGCCTGCACGGGGGCTAACCATAACGGAAATAAACCAGCATAATGCTCAATTAATATGCCGATAAAACGCTCAATTGACCCTAAAAGAGCCCTATGCACCATAAGGGGGCGTTTGCGGCCCTCGGCGGCGACATAAGTTAAATCAAAACGTTCTGGCAAGTTAAAGTCAAATTGTATGGTTGACAACTGCCACGGGCGGCCTATAGCGTCAATAAGTTTAATATCAATTTTGGGGCCGTAAAAAGCGGCCTCGCCCGTGTGAGAGGTATAAGGTATATTATTTGCTTTAAGCACGTTTTCTAAAGCGGACTGGGCGTGCGCCCAATCTTCTGCTTTGCCGGTATAATTTTGCGGGTTCTTCTCGTCCCAAGTGGAAAGTTCTACTTTAAAATTAGCAAAGCCAAAAGTCTTCATAACATGCATAGCAAAGTTAAAGCAAGCTTCCACTTCCTTTTCAACCTGCTCGCTTGTGCAGAAAATATGCGCATCGTCTTGCGTAAAACCTCTAACCCTAAGTAATCCGTGCAATACGCCCGAGCGTTCGTAGCGGTAAACCGTGCCGAGTTCGGCCAGTCTAATAGGCAAATCTCTATAGCTACGCAACTGGGAATTATAAATAGCAATGTGAAAGGGGCAATTCATTGGTTTTAGCTGATACTCCTGCTCGTCCACTTTTATGGGGCTAAACATATTTTCGCCGTAAAAATTAGCGTGGCCGCTTTTTTGCCACAAGTGCAGCCTTGCAATATGCGGGGAGAAGACAATATCATACCCACGCCTTACATTTTCGTTTCGTATCCAGTCTTCCAAATTTTTGCGCAGCATACCGCCCTTGGGGTGCCACAAAATAAGGCCGGGGCCAATATCTTCGTTGATGCTAAACAAATCAAGCTCCGCGCCGAGTTTGCGGTGATCGCGCTTGGCGGCTTCTTCTTGCTGTTTGATATAGGCGTTAAGCTCGTCCTTAGTATTAAAGGCTATTGCGTAAATGCGTTGAAGCTGGGGGCGTTTTTCGTCGCCACGCCAATATGCGCCAGCCACATGGGTTAATTTAAAATTGCCAAATACTCCCGTATGCTCTATATGCGGGCCGCGGCAAAGGTCCACAAAATCGCCGCTGTAATATACGGATACTTCGTCGCCGGGCAAATCTTCAATAAGTTCAAATTTAAAGACTTCCCCCCGCTCCATAAAAAGTTTTTTAGCGTCATTTTTGCTAAAAGTTTTGCAGACAAAAGGCTCTTTAGCTTTGATGATTTCTTTCATCTTAGCTTCAATAGCTTTTAAATCCTCAGGCGTAAATTTATGCTCGGACAAAAAATCATAATAAAAACCGTTTTCAATAGCCGGGCCTATGCCGAGCTTAGTTCCGGGGAATAATGCTTGCACGGCGGCGGCTAAAATATGCGCTCCGCTATGCCTTTTAAGTTCCAAATTTTCTTTATTTTCCATAGTAAAATAACCTCTTGGGGCAGACTTTTACCCCAGTAAAAATGTATAATTATTTTATCATTTTTTAAGGGGTTAAGCGACTATGTTAAACTTTATCAAAAAATATTTATCACTTTTAAAACAGGATTTTTGGCTGCTGGCAATATTATCAATGCCGGGGCTGCTATTTTTCTTTATCGGCTTAAATCAGCTTGAGGCGGCTAACTGGTTCACGGTAATAATTGGCGGCCTAAACAAATTTGCGGTTGAATTTTTAACCATATCAATACTTTTTTGCATTTTGCATATTTTGGGCATAAAAAAACGCTGGGTTTTTGCCGTTATAATGGTGCTTTACTATTTGACTATAGCGGCAGATATTGTGCTTTTGACTTATTTTAAAGAGAGGTTTGATTTAAAATATCTATCAACTCTCCACGGCGGGCAGTATCAGTTTATGTTTGATTTTCGCATAATCTTTGGCGCAATTTTTGTTTATTTGTTTGCATATATTACAATAAGGCGCAACTGGCATAAACCAAGCCTACACACAAGCGCAAAAAAGCTGGCGGTATCTGCTGTGCTGCTGCTGCTAATTGCCATAATTTCCCCCTTTACTTACTTAAACACTAACAAAGCCTTTTTAGCCGCCACTTTAATGGATACTACCGTCGTAGATATTACAAAAGACCTCTTGGCAAAAAAGCCGCGGTATAAAGAATATACGGGATACAAAGAATTGCCCGCTAACTTGGCGACGGCGGCGGCAAAGTATAATCTTTTTAAACCGTCCGAATTTAAAAATACAAAAACTTATGACAAAATTATTTTACTGACTACCGAGGCATTTTCAAATAAATTTATGAATGCCTTTAACCCCGAAATTCCGCTAGAAGCCAGCAATGTTTTTGACGGGCTGGCTAGCGCATATCCTTTTGCCTCAATTAAAAATAATACCATATCCACGCTATACGGCCTAAGCGTAATATTTAGCGGGCACCCAAATGCCGAGTTGATGTTTAAACACGGCTTCCCCCTCTCTTTCGTCAAAATTTTGCGTGATAACGGCTACAAAACCGCCTTTTTCCGCGGCGCAAACGAAGAGTATATGGGCGAGCATATTTTATTTAAACAAGCCGGCTTTGAAAGCGTTTACGGCGCAAAGTATTTTGCCGAGCAGCCGGGATATTCCAACTATGTAAGCTGGTGGGGCCTTACCGATAGAAAATTGTTTGATTATACGCTAAATTATCTTAAAGAAAATAAGGATAAAAAACTATTTATCCACTTGCTCACGGTTGATACCCATGTGCCATTTGGCCGTGTTGATTATCTTGGGCAGGATTACCCCGAAATTAATGATAAATATCTGCCAAATAAAATTAAAAAACTTTACAAAAAGCCTAATATGCTTAGAGCTTTTGCCCGCCATAATTACGACCTAGGCAACTTTTTAAAATCTTTGGAAGACAGCGGCCTTTTAGACGCGAAAACGCTTGTTATTATAACGGGAGACCACCCCTTTTACGCCAATGTTGATACCGGGGCTGTTTTTAACAATTATAAACCAGTTTTTGACGAATTGCCCTTTATGCTAGTTAGCGGGGCGGATATTAAACAAGATTGGCAGGCAGTATCTGCTGATATTTTTAAATCTCAGCAAGATATTGCGCCGACTATACTAGAACTAGCTGGCTTAAATACGCCGCAAGGTATGTTTGGCCGCAGTATTTTTGAGGCGACCGATAGAACGGTATTTTATATGAAGAGTAATTATGTAAAAATAACCAATACACACGGCACAAAACTTATCCCCTACAGCACAAAACGCCCGCAAGACGCCGCCGTTGTGCAGCTACTCAACACCGTGCTAAAATAGTTTTTTACCGATTATTAAACTAAAACCCCTTGATTAATTATTAATCAAGGGGTTAATTCTTGCAAAATACACAAATATTTGGCCTAGTATCCTAGCCTAATATTTTAGTTATGTATGTTTAACATTTCCTTGGCGGCTTGGAAGACTTCTTCCACGCTAATATCTCGCATACATTTAAAATGGCCCAGCGGACATTTTTTGCTGCCGTGCAAGGCGCACGGGCGGCAAGGCAGGCCTTTTACTTCAACAACTCTATGCCCCTCGCCATAAGGGAAAAAGCCCAGCTCCCTAGTTGTAGGGCCAAAAATTGCTAATGTAGGCACGCCAAATGCGGTTGCAATGTGCATAGGGCCGGAGTCATTGGTTATAAAAAGTTTAAAATACTTCATAATAGCCATAAGCTCAGAAAGGCTCGTCTTGCTGGATAAATTTACGGGGTGTGCGCCCGATAAACGCACAACATTTTCGGCCAAATCCAAATCGCTCTTGCCGCCGACAAGAACTGAAACTACGCCAAGTTCTTTTTCTAGACGGTAAATAAGTTTTGCGTAATTTTCCTGCGGCCAGCATTTTGTGGGCCAAACCGAGCCCGGGTGCACGCCTGCTAAAATTTTGCCCTCAACGCCAGCTTCTTTTAACATAGCGGCGACATTTTCCTCGGCATTATCGGCGTAGCCTTCAAGCTTCAAATCTGCGCTTTTAAAGTTTTCATTAACAATACCTTGCAAGAGATATAAATTACGTTCGGCATCGTGTATCATCCAAGAAAACGGCACAGTTTTTGTATAGAAAAAGCTGCCTTCGCTATTGGTAAAGCCAATGCGTATTTTAACGCCGCTTAATTTGGCTATTAATGCGCTTCTAAAACTTCTATGCGGCACAAGCAAAACATCAATATTACTTTCTTTTATTTTTCTGGCGGTGCTAAATACGCCCGTAATTTGGCCAAGGCCTCGCTTATCGTCAACAATAATTTTGCTTACTTCCTTTAAATTTTGGAAGATTTCAACCGTTTTTGGGCTAGTTACAATTGTAATTTTGGCTTTGGGGAACATATGCGCCGTTTTTTGAACAAGCGGCGTTGTTAAGACGGAATCCCCAATAAAAGAGGTTTGGAAAATACAAATATTTTCAATTTCTTTTTTGCCCAAATCTGCCGTTTTAAAAACCCAGTCGTTTAGTTTTGGCGTGCGGTGAACTATGGGTATGCCCCAAGGTTTAAGGGCTTCTAGATATTTTTCTAGCGTGTGCTTTTCTAGCGCAGGGCTAGGCATTTTAAATTTAACATACAGACGGCGGGCCAAGGTATTTTTATTATACCTTTGTTTATTTTGCACGCCTGAGAATGCGCTTAAAAGTATAGTCCTTAAGGTTGCGTGCAAATCAAGCAAATAATTGAATTTGGCGGCGTGTATTTCCCTTAGCGTGGCAAAAAAACCTTTAAAAACCATTATATTATCAATATCGGGGTGCCCGCTTAAAGCCTGCGCAAATTGCGGTTTAACTAAAAGGGTAATATGGGCATCGGGCCATTTTTCCTTAATATTTTTAAAAACAGGCGACAATAAAACAATATCTCCTAGAGAAGATAAGCGCATTACTAATATTTTATGTTCAGTGTTTTTCTTCATACTTTTTTACAACTTTAATAGTTGCCTCCGTTGCTCCTTTAAAAAATGACGCTGTTTCCCCTGCAAGACGGGCGGAGTGAGCCAACTCGTCGCTAGAGGAGAAAAGCGTTTTTATAATTGTGTCAAAATTGTCTTTATTAACCAAAAAGCCGCCGCCGTTTTCAAGCAGTTTTTTGGCGACTTCAGGGGCATTATAATAATATTGCCCAAACAAAACCGGCCTAGCTAGCACAGCCGCCTCTAAAAAATTATGCCCGCCTTTTTTGCTGATACTGCCGCCGACAAATGTTATGCCCGCCGCCTTATAAAAAGCGCCCAGCCAGCCCATGGCATCGGCTAGTAAAATGTTTACGCCCTCAGTTTTTTTAATTTCCTCTGATTTCTTAAAGGAAGAAAGCATCGTAAATTTAAGGCCGCTATTATTTAATTTAGTTAAAATATCTTCTTTGCGCTCCAAATGACGGGGAGCTATTATAAATTTTACATCTTGCAATTTTTTGGCGGCATTAATAATGATTTCTTCCTCTTCCTCGTGCGTGCTGCCGCAAGCGACAATATTTGCCCCCTTCCAGCCTAAAAGCTCTATTATTTTTTCTGCTTCTTCTTCTTTGGCGGGCTGGCTGTTAAGCATATCATATTTAATATTGCCCGTCGTAAAAACTTTGTTTGCAGGTATGCCCATATCTTCGTATCTTGCTTTAATTTCATCTGTTTGGGCGCAAACAATATTTATATATTTAAGAACAAGTTTTAAAAGCGAGCCAAGCAATTTATATCGCTTTGAGCTTCTAAGCGATACTCTGCCGTTTATTATAAGAACTGGCACGCCGCTGCGTCCGCTGGCAACTATCATATTAGGCCACAAATCAGCCTCTACTATAAATAAACGATACGGCTTATAAGCGCGAATAAATTTTTTAACTAAAGGATAAGAATCAATAGGCATTAAGACGGCGGCGTCAAAAACCATCTCTTGCATGGCGGCCGCTCGTCCGGCAGAAGTAGAGGTAGTTATCAAAATCTTTTTTTTGTAATAAATTTTAAGCTCGCCGGCAATTTTAGCTATTGAGCGAACTTCGCCCACGCTAGCGGCGTGAAACCAAATAACATCTTTAACATTTTTTAGGCCTTTTTTTAGGACAAAACGCTCGGCAAGTTCTTTACCTATATTATTTAAAACACGGCGGCGGGGCGAGAGAGCAAAAAATATAACAACCGCTAAAGCGGCAAACGGGACCAGCAAGTTTAAAATAAATAATAATAGATAACCCATAGGTTTTTAGGCGACAAGTCCACGCGCTTTGGCGGTAGCCTCGTTCAAAATTGAAGTTAAAGTTTTGCGTTTTTCCTCTAAATCGTCAGCTTCGCCCACCCAAACAGGCTCGCCGTAAACAAGGGCGCATTTGCCAAATGGCAAAGGTATTTGGAATTTATCCCACGAATTTACGGCAAATTTCTTACTGCAAGCCACACCTGCGGGAATAATGGGCAAACCCGTTTTTTGCGCCAAATATATAATGCCCGAGTGAGCTTGATATATCGGCCCCCTTGGGCCGTCTGGCGTTATTGCGGGGTTATATCCCTTTTCGGCTATGTCCATAAGGCCTCTAAGCGCAGTATATGCGCCCCTTGAGGTGGAGCCGCGCATAGCTTCCATCTTAAATTTAGGCAAAGCTCTAGCAATATATTCGCCGTCTTTACTTTTACTTACCAAAACGGATATTTTCCCCTTTTTGCGATAGGGATAAAGCAAGAAAACTTGTTGATTATGCCAAAAAGCGTAAATGACCCTTTGTTTATTATCAAGCTCCATAGCTTTTTCGCTGCCGGCAAAAAGATATTTGGTAAAAATGCCGCAAAAAGCTAGGTAGCCATACATTAAATTAGCCACCAAATCGTACTTTAAATTTTCTTTCCAACCCATTTGCTGCGTTTGATTATCTGGCATTATTTTTTACCTTTCTTTTTGTGCCAAGGCATCATAAAAGCTATTGTGGCTTTTGGCTCAACCTTGCCATCTTCAAATTTTACATTAATTTTCTCTGCATTAAGCCTATCAAATAAAACTGGTAAAACTTTTCTGGCCGTTTCAGGCTCTACTCTGGCGGCCTCTCTTAAAAACTTTGGCTCCGGAATATAGCCAAAGACTGGGGAGGACAAAATCTCGTATCCATCTACGGTAAAATCCTCTTTTTGCGCATCTTCTTTTATTAAGTCCGAAACAAATGTCGTAGCCGTGCGCAAAAACTCATATAAAACAATATTGGCTATTGCCATAGCCTGCATATTTGCGCTTTTTGCGGCTTCAAGCTCTATTTTTTGGCCAAGAGTAATAACGCAAATGCTAAACATATCATTATGCTTAATGCCTGCTGTGGAAAGCTCTAAGCACTGGCCTTCAATAAACTCATAAACCACGCCCGGCGCAAGGGCGCTGTGCAAAGCGGATATAAAAACCGCCAAATCACTTTCTAGCGAAAACCCCGCCGCGGCCGTATCTATATTAGCCAGCCTTATGCGGCGGAGTATTTCCTTTAAATGTATTGCTACTTTAAACTTCCTGATTTTGCGCATGCTTTTGCCGCTTAACCATGCCTTTTTTTATTCTTTTTACGGGGTTGCTCAAAGCCGCTTTTGGCTGGCGCAGCGTCTACGCCCGTCATTGCGCTATAATTGCCGTCTTTAGTCCATTGATAAACTAGGCCCGGCACTAAAGCTACCGTTGAATAAGTGCCTGATATTAAGCCAATTAACAATGCCAGAGAGAAATTCCTAAGCACATCGCCGCCCATAATAAACAAAATAGCGGCTGAGGCTATAACGGTAAGCGATGTAATAATAGTCCTAGAAAGGGTTTCGTTAACACTTTTGTTTAAAAGGTGTTTTAAATCCAATTTAGGGTTAAGCCTAATATTTTCCCTTGCTCTATCAAAGATAACAATAGTATCGTTAACAGAAAAGCCTGCAATAGTCAAAAATGCGGCGACTATTACTAAATCAATCTCAATTTGAAAGAAGGAAAATACGCCCACTGTTAAGAAAACATCGTGGAAGAGCGCAGCCACGCCCATGGCGCCCCAAATGATATTTTGGAAGCGAAACGCAACATAAATTACCATGGCCAGCATTGCCAAAACAAAGGCTAAAATTGCTTTTTTAGCAAGGTGATTGCCAACTGTCGGGCCGACAAAGTCCGTTTGAATAATTTCAAATGGGGCTTTTGTGGTAGCAAGGGCTTCTTGAATGTTTTTGGATACTTCGTTAACATTTTCCTGACGGCCTTTAACTTTAATAGCAAAAGCGTCCCTGCCGACGAAGGATTGAATATCTGCATTAACGCCTTTTGCATTTAATGCGCCCCTTACTTTGGCAATATCCATAGGCTCTTCAAACTGCACTTGAACCATAGTTCCGCCAGTAAAATCAAGCCCGTAATTAAGCCCTTTTGTTATGAGAGAGGCTAAACAAGCCAGCATAATTACGCCAGATATTACAAAGAAGATTTTACGAATGCCGATAAAATCTATATTCGTTTTGGGTAATATTTGAAAATATTTCATATACTTATGTCCTTGGGATTATTTGTAAGTATTAGCTCGTAAATAGCGCGGGTTACAAAAACTGATGTAAACACGCCAACAAGCAAGCCCAAAGTTAAGGTTAATGCAAAACCTTTTACAGGGCCCGTGCCGAACTGGAAAAGAAGCAAAGATGCTATCCAGGTTGTTAAGTTAGAATCAAAAATTGCGCTCCACGCTTTATCATAGCCTTCTTTTACCACTACTACCAAAGGCTGGCCGGCGCTGCGCTCTTCGCGCATACGCTCAAGTATAAGCACATTAGCGTCCACCGCCATAGCAAGCGATAAGATGATACCCGCAATGCCCGGCAATGTAAGCGTAGTTGAAAAATATGACATAAGCGCAAGTAAGAAGACTAAGTTTAAGAACAAAGCCACGCTTGAAATTACGCCTGAGAAGCGATAGTAAATGCTCATAAACAAAACTATAAAGAGGAAAGCGTATAAAGAGGCTTTTAAGCCGCTTCTTATAGAGTCTTCGCCCAAGCTTGGGCCAATTACGCGTTTTTCAATAATTTTAACCGGGGCTGGCAATGCGCCTGCGCGCAAAACAATGGCTAACTGGCGGGCTTCGTCCATAGTAAACTCGCCTGTAATGCGCCCGTCCCTTGTTATCCTGCTTTGTATTGTGGGGGCAGATTGCACGGTATTATCTAAAACAATAGCTAACTGCTTGTTGATATTATTGCCAGTTAAATTGCCAAATTTTTTGCTGCCTTCGCCGCTAAACTGGAAGTTGACTTCGGGATATCCATACTCGCCTGCTGGGGAAACGCGGGCGTCTTCCAAATCTGCGCCGGTTACTTGGGCTGTATCTGAAAGGGCTAAGAGATAGCCTTTTTTATCCCTCATAATTGACAAACCCGCAGGCACAAGTTTTTGCGCCGCTGGTTTTAAAGTGCCGTCAATATTGAAAGGGTCTTCCATTTCATTAATTTTATTAATGGCTTCTTGGGCTTCTGGGGTATCTTTTACAATTCTAAACTCAAGCATAGCCGTTTTGCCGATTAAGGCTTCGGCCTGCTCGGGGTTAGCAATACCGGGCAGTTGCACGGAAATCCATTTGTCGCCTTGGCGGGTTATTGGTATTTCGCCAACGCCGTATTGGTCAATCCTGCTGCGGATAACTTCCATAGCGCGGGCCATGGCGTCGTTTAAAGTTTCTTTTGCGCTGAGTTTGCTTGTATCTAGCTCCAAAAGAAGAGAAGAACCGCCCCTTAAATCAAGCCCAAGGTTTAAAATGCGTTTGGGTCTTTCTTTAGAGGCTTCAAGTTTTTCCCTCTCAGCAGGGGTTTTGGAATACCACTCGTAATTAGGGTAGAGCAAAGCGCCTGCGCCTAGTAAAATAATAAGTATTAAACACCATTTAATTGCAAGCTTATTCATTTTTATTTAGCTCCGTTTACGACTGCTGCCGGGGCGTCTTTGTAAACTGTTACAATGCCGTGTGGCAGGACTGAAAATTTTGTAGTTTCAGATACTTTTACTTCAATAATATCGCCGTTAAAGCCTGATACCGTGCCTACTATGCCGCCTAGCAAGACAACTTTGTCGCCTTTAACTAAACTTTTAATAAGTTTTTTCTGTTCGTTATCACGCTTTTTTTGTGATCTTGTTGATAAAAACATAAAGATAGCAAGGAAAGCTATCATTATAAAAAATATGCCGCCCATACCTCCGCCTGAAGTCGCTGCTGCTGTTGTCGGTTCCATTACTCCTCCTGTGATATTTCTAATATATATATGATTAATTTTAGCATATAAAAACCCGCCTTGCCACGATATTTTTTAGCTTTTGTATTTATAGGGCAATTAAGGTTTATTTTAGAGCTAATTTAAAAATTTAGGCCAAGCCTGAGGCCCCACTCCAAGGTTTCGTTTTCGGGTTCCATAAAAACAAGAGCATAAGGGCTGCCATCTGTAACTTGTGTCTTTTCGGAGTCTGAAATATGCCAGTATCTAAAAAAT
>JAISHT010000007.1 GCA_031262415.1 Elusimicrobiota bacterium
TGCAGTGGTACACGCAGTGTCCTTGTTTCTTTAGCTCCATATCTATATTGTAGCAGAAGATTCAGGGGGAACTCCCTCCACGGGCTTACGCCCGTGGTTTCAAGTGAGGTTTTATGAAAAATAGAGAAAATAGGGAAAATAAAGAAATTTTTGTCCATATTTCGCTTAACGGCAGGGATATGCTAGTTGGCAAATTATGGTTTCACAGCCGCCGTGGGCGGGAAAGTGCCTCCTTTGAATACGATAAAAGCTGGCTAAATAACCCCGAGCGTTTTGCCCTAGAACCCGCCTTACAGCTTACGGAGGGCTCTTTCCACACGCAGGATAAGCACCTGTTATTTGGTGCGATAGGCGATAGCGCGCCCGACCGCTGGGGCAGGGTGCTTATGCGCCGCGCCGAAGCACAAAGAGCTTTAATTGAAAACGAAACCGCCCGTACTTTGACTGAAAAAGACTATCTGCTAGGCGTAAATGACAAAACTAGGCAAGGTGCTTTGAGGTTTGCCCAGAACATAGGCGGCCCTTTCCTCAAACCTTCAAATAAATTATCAGTTCCGCCTCTTATTGAACTTCCTAAACTATTATCCGCGTCCGAAAAGTTTTTAAATTCACAAGAAAACGCCGAAGATTTAAAACTGCTTTTAGCACCTGGCTCTTCTTTGGGTGGGGCGCGGCCAAAAGCGTCGGTAAAAGATAAAGATGGCTCTTTGGCTTTTGCAAAGTTTCCGCGCAAAGACGACGATTTTAATATTGTGCTTTGGGAGGCCGTCGCTCTTACTCTTGCGGCATCGGCTGGCATAACTGTGCCGCAGTGGCGGGTTGTAAATATCCTAAAAAAACCCGTCCTTATAGTTAAACGCTTTGACAGGGCTAAAGAAACAAGAATCCCCTTCCTTTCTGCTATGAGTATGCTTGGTGCCGCTGATAACGAACAGCATAGTTATCTTGAAATTGTTTACGCCATTGCCCAGCACGGCGCTCAACCCGAAAAGGATATGTCCGAACTTTGGCGGCGCATTGTCTTTAGTGTGCTTATTTCAAATACCGACGACCATTTACGCAACCACGGCTTTTTGTACGAGCGGCAAAAGGGCTGGCGGCTTTCCCCTGCGTATGACATAAACCCCACCCCCACGGAAATAAAGCCAAGGATACTATCCACCTCAATAGATTTAAACAATAACCGCGCAGATTTGGATTTAGCCCTATCTGTTATAAAGGATTTTAGGCTTTCCAAGGAGCAAGCGGGCGGGATTATTAAAGAAGTTGCCACGGCGGTTTTAAGGTGGCGGATAGTTGCCAAATCGCTAGGCCTTAAAGAGGCGGATATTGCAAAAATGTCTTCCGCCTTTGAACATCAGGATTTGGAAAAAGCAAAGAAATTTATGTAGTATATTGCATAAAACTTGTTGGTTTTGGAAGGTTTTTGATTTTAAGTAAAAAAATATAGGAACAGATATTTAAACTCTGCCCCTATAAGTCGTATTACTTCTTTATTGCTATTATGATAAGTAATAGCAGAGTAAGAAGGGATATATTATTTTCCATTCAATTACATCCTTAAGTTAAGATGTTCTTGTCTTGGCTTTTCTATTCCTGTAAGAGAGGTACAATCTTTTCTATTCTTATCTTTTCTTATCTTACAACTCTTACTACCCATATCGACCAGTAGAATAGATGGGTATCATTAATATTCTATCAAAAGTAGTAGTATAGGGTAATCATTTTATAGTTTTTTGTTAAATCTCAAACAGGATTGCTCAATACGCGGATTTTGGCCTAATATGCAAAGATTTTAATCCCTAAAATTTGTCATTAAAATCTTTAAAAATCCCTGTTTTAGCTTGTTTTTACCCTGTTTTTTCCCTGTTATTTTTTTAGGGAATAATTTTTGATTAGAAAATGGTATCGTCGCAGAAGTACGGGAAGAATCACTCCAACACTCAAAATTAACCCTAAAACCGCAAAAATTCCCTGTTATTTCCCTGTTGTTCGGGAATTTGCCCCTCAGCAAAAAAATTTAGTATGATAAATTTATAAATTAATAGTCTCCGTCTTACAAGCTAGACGCGGTACGAACTTTCAACCGCACCATTTTAAAAGCATATTTATACAAATGTGCTTTTTTGTTTGTGTAGCTAGCAAACTCTCGTCGGTGGTTTTGCTTTAAAGCTGAAGTCGCCGTCTTGTGAGGCATATCTTAGTCGCCCCAAACACCGATTTTAAGCCAAACCTCTCTCTTCGCGAAATCCTAGGTATCACAACTAATTCCATTTGATATAATTATAGAAAGAGAAAATTATGAAAATAACTGTTTTATATGCGGACTATATTGAGCAAGTGCGAAAAAACATTCAAAAATGGATAGATGATGGGAATGATATATGGTTTTCTACATTAAAACTAATAATAACATTATCTGCAACTATTCTTTTTGGTTCAATAACATTTATCGATAAATTGGGAATCATGTGTATTGAAAAGGCCCAAAATCTTGCTGTAATAAGTTGGCTTTTTTTGATAGCGGCTATAATTCTTGCTGTTTTAAATTTAGCACTCTCAGCAGATGCGATGCATCAATCTTGGGCTCGTGCAATAAAGAATCTCCCAAAAATAAAGGAAAAACTAAACACAGGGGAAGAGTCAGGACAATTGGAAATGGGAAATTTGTATTTACCAACAGTGAATGGGATACTAGCCCTTATATTTTTTTTGGGAGGAACCTTTAATCTTTCTATTTGTTTAATTTTGAAAATTAAAGATTTTCCAACATGCATAATAATTATTGCAAATATAGTTTTATTTCTATATTTGATAATACTTGCACATATTCATATAAAAAGCCGATTAAGAGGGGAGCATTTAGAACCTAAATAATACTCCACATTCTTTCCTGCTCGCTAAAATCATAATTATCCGCTAAGTCCATAAGCTCAACAAGCCGTATGTTTTTGGGGTTTCTATTCTCAAAAATGTCTTTTACTATTTTGGGCGATAAATATTTAAGGTTTACATATCTATAAATAGTACGCCGTTGTAAACCAGTTTCCCCCTCCAAGTCCACCGCGGTTTTGCCTTGCTCCATTTCTTTGGCAAACTTCCAGCCGTAGGCAATACCGCGTACAAGTGTTTCATTCATTTTTGATACCATCACAATATTTTTGGAGCACGTGGCCCGCAATTTTGTACTCCTGCTATTATCAAGCACAAATTCTATATCCAAAATTAAATATTTCCCGTCGTAACTTAGCGAGATACCGCCGTCATTTTTTGCAAACTGCCTCCTTATAAAATTACTATCTC
>JAISHT010000121.1 GCA_031262415.1 Elusimicrobiota bacterium
CTTTAGCGCAAGCTGCTTTTGATGGCAGTAAAGGCGCAACTGCTGGCATTGAACTTTCAGGAACAAATGTTGCGGCCTCGGCCAATCAAGGGCTTGAGGGCGTTGCGTCTACGCTTGATATGCCTAAATTTGAGTTAAGCGCAATAGACAATACCTATAACAATTTTGCGGCAGCAAAGGATATAAGAAGCCAAATTTGGGGCAATCTAGCTGCGGCAGCTCTTACTGTGGTTGGGGCTGTAGTTGCAATTGTGGCCTTGATGAAAGCCTCCAACTGGTTCAGCTGGGTAGCAGCGGGACTTGCTGCTGCGGCGGCTTTGTATGCTGTTTGGAACCCAGATACTTTTAAACTCTTAAATCAATTAAGCGCTATTGATAAAGCTGGTGGGGATAATGCCACTTTTATGTGGGGTATTACCATAACTATACAGACGCTTTTAACAGCGGCTGTTGGCGCAGCTTTCTATTTTGGAATAAAAGCCAGCCAAGCTGCCAAGTTGGCGCAGTCTCAAGTAGCTAGCAAACAGACTGGTGATGCCACTTCAGGCCAGTTTGATGATGTTTATAATCCGCAAGATGCCCTTAACAAAGCAAATTCTTCCCCAATGGCAGATAAGGTGCCCGTATCTAAACCTACAATGCCTGCAACGCCCACAACGCCTTCTACAGGTGGTATTGATACCTATGGATTGGCAGGCACTGCTAAAGGCGGCGCAGATATGCTTAGTGGGTGGGTAAAGAGTACTTATGGCGGCGATGGTAGTGGGTTTGGTGGCTCAAGCAATACAAGCACGCCAACTATTAAACAAAGTGGCGGTGGGGCTAACAATAGCCTTAACTCTGTCAACTATGATATAGGGCCAGGTTCTGGTTCTGGTAGTGGCAATACGGCGGGTGTTTCACCCGATGTGGCGCAAAACGCGCCCACACAGCAACCTGCCCAGCCTACAACGCCAGCAGGCGGTAATCCATACACACCTGGCACTGAAGAATGGGCTATATGGAATGCGGAGCACCCAACTATTTAAAGGATAAGTGGTTTTGGTAAATATTATGTCAAAAAATATTTCACAAGAAAAAAGCGTAAAAAACGCTAAAACTGAAGAGAAAACTAAGTCTAAGATTAAAATTAACTATAGATTAATATACCTTATAATCTATGTTATTTATACTATAGGCATTTTGATTTACCAAAACCACGCCTCTAATGCGGTGCTTAGAAAAACGCAGGAATTTTTAGACGCAAGACGTATTTATGAAGAGCAACTTTTACAACAACAAAAGCTTGAAAAAGCAAGGCTTAGTGAGGTGCAAAGATTGCGCAAAATGGGTATAGAGATTGAAGAGGCCCCGCAGGCCAGGCCGTCTTCTGCCGAAATGTTTATACAAACTGCGCAAGCAGTAAGAGGCCCCGCAGGCCAAGCTCAAGATAACGAACTAATAGATTACGGCGCAAAGGTAAGGGAATATCAGGAGCAAGCAAAAGCCCAGCAGAGGGTAAACAAAGCGCAAACAAATCAAGCTGATAGGCAAACGGCAAGAATGCCAAATGCTGCTAGTCAGTCACAAACAAGGCCAATGCAAAAACAACTTGCAACATCGCAAAATAATACGCAAGTAGGTCAAAATACAAAGCAGGTGGATACAGGCACAAAAATTAATAAGTTAGAAACAAGCAGTAGTTTTTTTAAATAAAGTTTTAAAAAAGGGTTGTTAAATAAAAATTTTCAGGTAAAATTACTTTATATAGATTAAAAGGGTATTTATATGAAAGGCCCAAAAATAGTTAGACAAAAAGAAACAAATTTACAAAAAGCCAAAAAAAGCAGTTGGCTTATAGGCGCAGCTGCAGTGTGCGTTGGCGGACTTTTCTTTGCCGCTATGCCCATGGCAAATATTCCTGGCCTTGGCCGTTTGCCCGCTCGTCTTGGTTTGACTGATAGCGCTATGCGCAATTTAACCCTTTCAGATTTAGCGGCTTACGCCGTCGGTGTAGAAGGCAATAAAGTATCGCGCGCCCAATCAAGTTATTACGATGGTTTTACAGGCGGCGGCATATCTCCAATATCAATAGTTTCTCAAAATCGTTTGCTCAACGCTAGGGAGGCGTATTTAAGGGAATATCAACTTACAGGGCAACCCCCTGTAGGGGTAGCTGGTCCTTTAAGTATGGCGCAGTACCCGGGTGTGGAAAACTATTATGAAGGCGTAAATATAAGCAATGATTATTTTGGCGATGCTAATGCGCCTATTATTGCTCCCCCTCAATTGCCTAAAGATACTTATGGCGAGCCGCTTCTTGCCAAACTTGGCAATTTAGGTTCTTCTAGCAATGTTCAATTGGGTAAAAAAGCTACTAAAGGGTTATCGTCAAAACCTGTTGGTGCAGGCAATATTGTGGGCAAAGCCGCAAGCGATGATTATTTTAGCAAATCGCTTGATAATGCTTCAAGCAAATTAAAAGGCGGCCGTCTTGAACAAATGGGCACAGGCAATGTTATAACCGGCAGGGTTAATGTAAGCCAACAAGCTCCTAGCAGGTTTGGCGCATATCCAGATTTAGGCAAAGCATATTTTTACAGTGCAAATGCAGCAACTGCGGGGTATAAAACAGTTGCTATGCAACTTGCAGCCGCGGCTTTTGACGGGCAGAAAGTAAGTGATGAAACACTCGTCACCCCCGGCGAAGGTGAAGATAAAGTTTTAAACTCACTAGAGCCGCCAAATACTACTATTGAAGAAGCTGAAAAAGGCACAAACGCTTGTCGCGAGGCGAAAGAGGCATATCAAAGCTCCATTGCTCAAATGCGTAAGACTTTTGGTGATTTTAGACAAACCTTATTAAATATCGGTAAGGATTACGACCATAGTATGCCCGGCTGTTGCGAGAGTTTTGTAGGCCTTGGTAAGAAAACTAAAACCGATAGAGCAACCTGGAACACAACTATTGACGCTATGGAACAAACTTGCAATGCGGTAAAAAATATGGAAGCAGCTTACGCTGGCAAATGTGGTTTTGGCTACAATCCTAATCCAGTTAAAGAATGCGCTGATTTGCCTGCGCTTAAGGTACTAGGTGGGTGCGATGTTGTCATAAATTGGAATTGTGTAAACAATGTTAAACATAACAGGGTGCCAAACCCATTTACTTGCAATGATAAGACTGGTGGCGAATATGCTTGTAAAACAAGGTTAGACAATTGGATTAACGATGTAACCACTACAATGTTAGGTAGCGATGGGCAAGGTAGGCAACAGTAATATAGCGACAGCAACAACAGAACTATTAAGGATTGATGGAGTTTCTTTTACTAAACATAAGCAAAGTATCAAGACGCAAAACAAGTTTTAGTTGTAAAGAAGTTTTGTAAAAGCAGTAAAGGTACAGAGCAGTAAAAAATGTCTTACGAGTTTGTTAAAAAATAGGAGGCTATTATGCCAAATAAAGATAGCTTTACGTTTAGCGATAAGCTGAAGAGGAGCAAATCCCTTCCGCTATCCAAACGTATACCCTCCAAGATGGGGGGAGACGGCAAAGCAAAACGCACTCTCATTCAGAGAGCGCAGAGAGATTTGCCTTTTATCATCGTAGCGGCGGCAGCATTGCTGTTGCTACCAATACTCAGTCGCGACAATGCAACTGAGTTAGACGGTAACGGAGCCCATGGGTCAACTTATCCCGACTTTGTTGCTACAGATACCCTTGGCGGGGAGCCTGTAAACACTGGTATTGGCGCAAACTTAGCGCCTTCTACTGGCCGCAACCCGTTAGATTATATCTTGAAACTTGGCGGAGCGGACGCCCCAAGCGACACTAGAGATAGTATAGACCCTTCCGAATATATGGGCGAGCCTGCGGTAATAAGCAATACTACTGTAGAACGTCCAGTAACAGTAAGGGATTCTTATGCCCCAGCCGCCCGTGGTGGTATACGCAATGCTATAACCCGTAAGGCGACTGCGCTTAACGCTTTAAGAAATTCCAAAATAGCGCTTGGCGGCGCAAACACTGGCGCTAGCAAAACTTTAGCTTTTGGCTCAGCCCCGGCATCAACGCCTTCTCATAGCTATAGGGCTGGCGTAAGGCCGGTTGCTTTGCAACCTTTGGCCTCGGCTGGCCGTGGCGGACGCAGCTTAACGGGCGAGGGTTTGTATGCAGAGGCAGCCCGCTCAATTGGCGCAATGAATGTTGGCCCAGCCCACAAAAGCTTGGCTGATGCTCAACTGCGCGATGTTGACGGCGCGCCCCTTGGCGCAGCTGGCGGCTCAGGTATGGCAGGCGCTACTATTAAATCAGTAGCGGCAGGCGCGCCAAAAAATACCAATTCTTATAAACCTAAAACCCCGTGGTGGTGGGATTTTGAAAAACAAAAATATATGAAGCAATGGGAACTTTGGGATTATAATTTCCAAAAAGCCGCATCAGACGCCATAATTAAGGTTGGCACTAACTTGGCCTTATGCCTTGCTACGGGTAGCGAAGATGGTTCTGTAAAGAACTTCCTAGGCAAATTACCAGGCGATACGGATTATAAGTGTGGGGGTTATTATGCTAGCGATATGAAGCAATATGCAGAAAGCAAATCCGGCAGTGGCGATAATCAAACAACCTCTAGCGATGTCCTCAAATATATGACTGAATTCTGTAAAGAGCAAAATCTTGGAGTGCCTGTACCTGTTGACGGTAAAGCAAGGACCTGGTATGATGTGCGCACAAGATGCCTTGGTATGAAATGGAGCGATCTAAAAGCTGCATTTAAAGCAACATATACAGAAGCAGACAATTGCGCCAATGTAAACAGCACGCCTATGCAGTTTAATTTTAGCAGCTCCTGGACAAAGGACCATGCCGATAACCTTGGTGTTTATGTCTTGGGTAAATGCAAAAACAACCCCGATGCCCATGAGCAGGTTATTTATATACAAGGAGGAGGCGAGAAGGGCGGCGAGCTTAACGGCAAAGCGGTTGAAGAAATTGCCGAAAACAAAGGCTTTATTATAACCAAAGTCGGCGGTTTTATTGCCAGCGCAAGCAACTTTGAAAATAAAGCCTTAGAAGAAGCGAGGATAAGATATCAAAGACTTGAAGGCATGTCCACTGAAGAAATACGCAAAGAGTATATGGGCGCCAATGATCTTTATGCGGATGACCTTTCAACGCTTAAGAAGAGATACGATAAGCTTAAAGCCGAGGCGGATAGCGAGGGCGTATTTAGCAAATTCTCGTCCATACAAAACAGGATTAAAAACATAAACTGCGATAGAATCCCAAGCCATACTTTGGTGCGCGCAGCTCAAGATCCTAGCTACATAGAAGAAGGCTATATAGAATCTGCCTTTAAAGTGCGCAAAACTTGCCCTGTTGACGAAATGGCCTCTGAAGTTAAAATAGAGCCTGTACAGTTAGCCGAGGGCCAGCATAATCAAGATGCAAGTTTTGTTGATTGCGGCTTAGACAATGACGGCGCAAAAAACTTAAATCCTTTAGACTATTATACCTTTAGGATAAAAGCGGAAAATGTAGATAAAGACGCCAAAAAGACGCTTAATAAAGTTAATGCCTTTATGGTAGAACATATACAATCCTTTGATAAAGAAGGTAATCCTACGCTTCCAAAGGTCAAGTATGTTTGGCAAGATGTCCAACTTAAAAATGGCTATTATACAGTAAGCGCAAAAGTTGGCGTATCAGACACTACCACAAGCATAAAGCAAGATAACGCGATACCTGGAACAGGTAAAATTTTCTGGGTAGTTAGCGATAGCGCGGGAATTCAACCTGGTGTGGAACACGCTACTTTCCCTACTATGACAATAGCATCTAGCCAGCTTGTTAAATCAACCAATGCCAAAATGGCCGTTTGCGAATATGCTTGGGGCTGTAATGCTGGCGGGTGTAAACCAAATGATCAGCCTAAAGGCAATTACTGTAAAGATGTTGATGCCAACGGTAATAAAAAGGCTTACGCAGCCGTGTCCGATGGAAATGGGTATTATAAAAAGACCTTGCAGTCTCTTGGCGGCGTAGACTTGGAAAACGCTAAGAAAGATATCCTAGTAGCAAGGTATAAAACAGGTTGCGCCGATTGTACGGATGATTTCTTTAAGGAAATTCCAACCTGTATGAAGTTATGTAAAAATGATAGAGATAATACTCTGTCTATATTGGATAATAAAGATAACACAATTAACACACTCAGCAGAAGTGTGTTTGAGGACTTGGGCATATCCGACGCTGTTCTTAGTGCTTGTGAAAGCTGCAATAGGGAAGGCGGCTTATTCTGTAAAGTTGGCAATAAAGTTTATGAAGGTATAATGATTAATGATACCTTGCTAAAGAAAAATGCCAACAATGGCAACAGCATAAGCGATGAAGAGCTTAAAGGAAGGATAAATGGCGATGTGGATTCGTATAAATCTAAAATACAAGAATGTCAGCAATTATGTGAGGACCCTAACTCTCGCGGTACATTCTATTTATACGAAAACAAAACCAAGAATGAGAGCAAAGGCTTCCAATTGAGAGACCTTGAAAATCAGGTTCATTCTTCCGTTTACTCCAAGCCTTATTGCGTAGATTGCCCCGGAAAACCAGAGCCTGCCCCTACACCTAACAATCAGACCTATGATTCTTTTTCAGGACGAGATGATAAGCCGTGTGAGTTCAAGATTGAAGGAAAAGGCAATGGGTTTAAGACTGATGAATATGAAAACTTTGAAAATCCAGAGAAAGTAAAAATTTATATTCAGGAGCAAGTAGCCAAAACATTCCCTGGATGTCTTGAGAATAGGAGTGGTATAATTAATATTAATGTTGAAGGTAAGACGGATTACACGGCGGGCAAGCCATATAAGACCGATACAAATAACGAAGATTATGCTAAAGACTATAACAAAGTTCTTGCACGTGGACGTGCTACGACGGGTGCAATTGCGTTACAAAAAGCCATAGTTGACTCGGGTATTGTCGATAAAAAACATGTTGTGATAGTACTTGATGGAGACAATGGAAATCCTCCTACGGCAGGCAAGCAGACTTTAACAGGTGTTCCAAAGTATGTTAAGGAAACAACGATAAAAGAAATTCCCACTCTAAACCTTGAGGAAGTGCAAAGACTAGAAGAAGAGGTTAAGAATAAATTAAATGAAGTGAATAACAACTTCACAGCCCTTCTTAGATTAATTCCTGACGAAGGTCAAAGGGAAGAAATTAAAGGTGCTGCTGGGAAATTTGAAAAAGCAAGACAGACATATTTTGACAACAAAAAAGGAGATTCAAGTTTACAAAAAACATTACAAGAAGCTAGGAATGAATTGTATGGTGTCCTAGATAGAAACTTCCCTCAAGAAGAGCTACAACGGCAAGCTTACAAAGATAACTATGATAAGTTTAGGGAACTAGATCGAAAATCTATGTTTTTGATGGAGGACTTGCAAAAAGCCCAAAAAGAAAACATCCTTATAGTTATTCATATTGTCGCAGTAGGCATCGCGGAAGAAGAAGGAAATTCAGCAGAATATATTAAAGACAACAAGGTAGAGAATAAAAATGATCACCTTCTATCATTTAGAAGAATTGACGTAAAGATTGTTAAATAGTCTGTCAAATGATAAAAAACATAAAAGCCCCGCTACGGCGGGGCTTTTTGCGCCCCGCTAAATGCTATAATTAAAATATGTTTGCAGCATTTAAAAATGCATTTAAAAATAAATACCAATATAAACCTAAATTTATAAATATTTTTGCGGCGGTTTGCTTGATGTTAAATTTTGCATTTCTAGCAACCGCTCCGCTTAATGCCGCTTTGCCCAAATTTATGGGCGGCAGCGGCCTTGGCATTAGCGGGCAAAAAGCAAATATTGATAATAATTACCCAACTTTTTGGGATAATTTAATGAAGCAGCAATCAAGCTATAATCTCTACCAAGGTTTAGTTGAAATGGGCCAGTCAAAATATAAAGAGGCCGCCCAAACATTTGCTAAAGCCGTTGTTAAAGACCCAAACCAACCCTACCCCCATGTCTTTTTAGGCATTGCCCTTTACTGGCAAGGCCAGGTTGACCCTGCTATGGCAGAGTACCGCGCCGCCCTCGCCCTTGACCCAAAAAATGAGGAGGCAAACCAACTCCTCGGCATAGCTTATGCCTGGAAAGGCGACATTAAAGCCGCCCTTGAAAGTTTTAAAATAGCAATTGAAATTAACCCAAACCGCCCCGATACGCAAATGAACATAGGCTCCACCTACGCCGCCCTTGGACAATTGGACGAGGCTCTTTTTCACTTCCGCCGAGCTGTCGCTCTTGATAAAAACCACCCGCTTTATCAGTATCAACTAGGCTCACTTTACGAAATGCTCGGCCGTGATAATAATGCCGAAGACGCCTTTAAAAAAGCCCTGCGCCACTACCCAAATTACGAGGAGGCTATGCTCGCCCTTGGCGTTTTATACGAAAAAATGGGCAAAGATACCCCGGCCGAAATTAATTATAAAAAAGCCCTGCGCCTTAAACCCGGTGATAGCGTCGCCCGCCTTAGGCTTGCCAATTTGCTAGCGCAAACAAACCGCAAAGACGACGCTATGGAAATTTTAGCCCAAGCCTTTTTAATTTCGCCTTTGTCTGACGAGGGTCTTTCTCTCTCCCTTGCCTATACTGGCGGCAACGGGGGGGCTAGTAGCAGTGGTAAAAGTGGCACGAGTGGCAATAAGGCCGCTAACAATTCAGCCACCTCCGCCCAAAACCCCGATAAAAACCCAGCTAAAAACCCACAGCTTGAGCAGTTCAAACGCCGCCTTGCCAAAATCCCCGCAGACAGTCAAATAAATATGAGTATGGAAATAAGTTTTGAGCCTAAGCTAAAACCCTCCGCCATAGAAGAAAATAAAGCAAACGAGGGGGCAAAAGTAAAAGCCTCCGCTCTAGAAAATGCTATGGAGCAAAAAGCTGTCGCTGAGGCTACTTCAACCTTCAACCGCTCTTTCGTCCTCGCCCCAGCTACAGACGAGGCCCGTAAAGAACAATTGGGCAAAGTCTTTGACGGCCTTAACAATATGCTAAAAACCGCAGGGGAAAAATACAATATCAAAATGATGCTGCACGCAGGCACGCCCGTTAAACAAACAAATGTGCTTGGCGGTTCGTCTGATGGACTGGGCGGCTCAAACCCAACCTCCAGTATGGGCAAAAATAGCAAAGCGGGCTATAACCCTTATATGGTGGGTAATGATATGGGCCTTTGGGTCGCAGGTAAAGGCTGGCTTAAATATATTGAAGAGGCCTTGCCCGAAATTATCGCCCGACTAGCTACTGGCGACGCAAGAGATTATATGATTGCCGGCCTTGCCTATATGGCTTTGGGCCAAGGCAGCGACGCTTTGGAAAGTTTTAATAAAGCCTTAAACCTTGCCCCCAAGCTAGAAAATGCCGACGACGCTAAAGAAATTGCTCAGCTTGCAACTTTAGGCCTTGGCACTGCTTATATCATCAGCGGCAACGAGCCTGCCGCCTTAGAAGAATACAAAAAAGTATTAGCTATTAACCCCGAAAACAAAATAGCTTTAACCAATATTGAAATTTTATCCGCAGGAGAAGAAGAATAATTTATGCAAAAATACGGGCAGCACTTCCTTGTAAACCAAGGCATAATAAATAAAATAGTAGACGCTCTAGTAGAAAACGTTGAGGGCCAAATTGTGGAAATAGGCCCGGGCAAAGGCGCGCTTACTAAAACCATTTTTGAGAGAGGCTTAAATAATTTAACCCTAATTGAAATTGACCCAGAAATGGCCGCCTATCTAAAAAATAATTTGCCTACTTACGCCGATTATAAAATAATTGAGGCCGATTTTACTAAGCTAGACACCGCTAGAGTTTTGCCCAGCGGCCCGCTTACTTTTATCAGCAATTTGCCCTATATTGACGCGGCCGAAATTTTGCTTAAAGTTTTGGATATACCGTCGTTTAAGGCCGCTGTTTTTATGTTCCAGCGGGAGCAGGCTTTAAAGTTAATAGCCAAACCCGAAACTAAGCACTACGGCCCGCTTTCGGTAATTTTTCAGGCTTATGCCTCCGCCCAGCAAATAGCAAGGGTCAGCCCCGGTAGTTTTAATCCTCCGCCAAAAGTTGATAGCGAGGTTTTGCTAATTCGCCCTCTTCAAAAACCGTTTTTTACAAGTTTAAAACATAAAGAAAATTTTAAACAAGTAGTTAAAGCCGTCTTTGGATACAGGCGTAAAACTGTTTTAAATTCGCTTTGCGAAGTCTACAAAAAGCCCAAGGACGATTTGATTAGAATTTTAAATAAATCCGATATACAAGCCTCCGCCCGCCCAGAGGAAATTTCGCCCCGTAAATACGCCCAGCTTGCCGCTAATTTGGAGGGCTGTAAAACATCAAAGACATATGAGACTTTAGGATAATTGAGCCGCGGGGTTTTTTGTGTGGCTCAATTATCTAAAATATCTCATATGCAACAAATAAATCTATCTTACAAAAAC
>JAISHT010000122.1 GCA_031262415.1 Elusimicrobiota bacterium
ATAATCTAGGCCAATTTCGCCAAGCGCGCGCACGGGAGGCAAGGCTAAATATTTTTTTAACTCGGCCTTATCTTCTTCTTTCCACTCTTTAGCCATAATGGGGTGCATACCGCATACTGCGTAAATTTTGCCGGGATATTTTGCGCAAAGCTCAATTGCGCTTTGCCATTCGTTTTGCTCGCAAGCTATTTCTATTATATGGCTAAGGCCCGATGCAAAAGCGCGTTCTATTACTTCTTGCCTATCAGCGTCAAAAGCAGGGTCGTTTGTATGGGCATGGGAATCTATAAAGTTCATAAAGTTATTATATAACATTATAAGCCGTCTTAAAATAACAGCCAAAATTAGCAATCTAAAAAGGGGATTGACAACTTTGATTTTTTGTTGTACAATATTAGCAGATGGATTTAAAGGTTGCTAAAAAAGCCTTTAAGCTAGCGTCGGAAAATCGGATAAATTATGAGAATATTAAAACCTGAAATCGCCAAGGAAAGAGAAGAGAAAATCCTTAGAATGATTATACAAGAGTTTGTGGAAAGCCGCAAGCCCGTGGGCTCTGAGCTTGTTTCCCAAAAAGGTTTGCCGGGCGTATCCAGCGCAACAATACGCAATACAATGAAGAAGCTGGAAGAAGAAGGCTTTTTATATCAGCCCCATGCTTCAGGCGGGCGTATTCCAACAGATAAGGCTTATAGATTTTATGTTGATTATCTCTCCAAAATTCAAAAAATAGCCGCCAAAGAGCGGGAAAAAATTGAGCGGGAATATAGCCAAAACACAGAAGAGATAAACCGTGTTATGGTGCAAACTTGCAAAATGCTTTCAATGCTTTCAGGCTCGGCTGGTTTTGTTTTTAGAAGCAATGTGCAAGACAGCAGCATACAAAGGTTAGATTTCTTGCCGCTAGGCGCGCATAATATTTTGGCGGTTTTGGTAACGGGCGACGGCGTTGTAAAACACTGGCCCGTGCATATGGAGCATTCGGTATCCCCGCAAAGGCTACTTTTGCTCAGCAATTTTATTAACGAGCAAATAGCCGGCTTAACTTTTAGGGAGGCGCAAAGAGCGCTTTGGGAAAGTGTTCAAAGCGGGCAGGCCGATATTGACGGTTTTGCCCAGCTTGCCCTAAGGATTTTGCGCGATATGACCGCCCAGCAAGACCATGCCGAGCGGCTTTATGTGGAGGGTATGGGGCATCTTTTAGAAAATGTCGCAAGGGAAGATTACGGCGAGCTCAGCCAAATGATGAAGATTATTGAAGAGCGTGATAAATTTGCCGGTTTTCTCGGCGAAAAAATGCAAGAAATGCAAAACAATACGGGCAAAAAAATAAGCGTAAGCATAGGGGCGGAAAACGAACTTAGCGAACTTAAAAACCTAAGCGTAATAACCTCGGCTTACCAAGTGGGGGATAAAACAGTGGGAATTTTGGGTATAGTCGGCCCTAAGCATATGGAATATAACAGAATGATGTCCATAGTCAATTTTATTGGCGAAATGCTGGGCACCACTATACAAAATTGGAAAAAAACACTTGAAGAAGAGTGATTATGACTAAGAAAAAAGAAACCAAAAAAGAAGAGCCTATAGAAGAGGTAAGCGAGCAAGCTGCCTCTGGGGCTAAGCAGGAAGACGCGCAACATTGCTCCTGCAAAGAAGAATCTTGCCACTGCCAAGAAGGCCAGGGGCAAGAGTTAAAATCAGATAATTACTACGACCAGCTGCTTAGGTTGCAGGCTGATTTTGAAAACTTTCGCAAAAGGACCGAGAGAGAAGCCCCGCTTCTTATCAAATACGGCAAAGCGGAAGTATTAAAAAAACTTTTGCCGCTGCACGATAGCCTTATAAAAGCTAAGGAAGAGTTGGAAAAAAAAGATACCGATGCGGCGCATATCAAAAAGGGCCTCAATATGATTTTTGAGGAGTTTGATAAAGTCTTTAAAAGCGAAGGGGTTGAATTTGTCAGCGCAAAAGGCAAACCTTACGACCCTATGACGCAGGAAGTTATCACCACTATGCCTTGTGAAGCGTCCGAGGACGGCCTTGTGACACAGGAGCTTTGCCAAGGGGTTAAACTTGACGGCAAAATACTTAGGCACGGGCAAGTAATAGTTGGTAAGAAGAAAGAAGAAACACCAGAAGCACAAGAAAAATAATAAATTTAAGGAGAAACAGACATGGCTAAAATTATAGGTATTGACCTAGGAACCTCAAACACAGCGGCTGCCGTTATGGAAGGCGGTAAAGCTACTATTATACCCTCTGCGGAAGGCAGCTCAATTGGCGGCAAGGCATTCCCCTCTTATGTTGCTTTTACTAAAGACGGGCAGCGTTTAGTCGGCGAGCCGGCAAGACGTCAGGCCGTTGCTAACCCTGAGGGCACCGCAACCGCATTCAAAAGAAGAATGGGGGAAAATTATAAATTTAACTTAAGAGGCAATGAATTTACGCCTCAACAACTTTCCGCTTTCGTCTTGCAGAAAGTTAAAAAAGACGCAGAAGCCTTTTTAGGCCAAAGCGTGGAGAAAGCAGTTATCACCGTGCCCGCTTATTTTAACGATAACCAACGCCAAGCAACAAAAGACGCTGGTAAAATCGCCGGCCTTGAAGTTGTAAGATTGTTAAACGAGCCTACCGCAGCGGCATTAGCTTACGGTATTGATAAAGCAGGCAAAGAGCAAAAAATTCTTGTTTTTGACCTTGGCGGCGGCACGCTAGATGTTACCATTATGGAAATGGGTAAAGAAGGCACCTTTGATGTTTTGGCGACCTCGGGCGATACGAAACTCGGCGGTACTGATATGGATAATTCCATTATTGATTGGATTACAAGCGAGTTTAAAAAATCAACAGGCATTGATGTATCCGCAGATAAGCAGGCTGTTATGCGTTTAAAAGACGCTGCTGAAAAAGCAAAAATAGAGCTTTCCACAACTATGGAAACCGATATTAACCTGCCCTTTATAACTGCAGACGCTACTGGCCCTAAACATTTGGAAATGAAACTATCGCGCGCTAAACTAGAAAGCCTTGTGCGCTCCACGGTTGATCGCTGCGGCGTATCTATTGATAGGGCGGTTAGCGATTCTAAACTTTCTATGAATGAGATTGATAGAATCATTATGGTTGGCGGCCCTACTCGTATGCCGATTGTACAAGAATATGTTGAAAAGCATGTTGGCAAGAAAATTGAAAGAGGCATTGACCCTATGGAATGCGTTGCGCAAGGCGCAGCCATACAAGCAGGCGTGTTAACGGGCGATGTAAAAGATATTTTACTCTTAGACGTAACCCCGCTCTCCTTAGGCCTTGAAACCTTAGGCGGCGTTATGACAAAACTTATTGACCGCAACACAACTATACCAGTGCGCAAAACGCAAGTATTTTCAACCGCGGCCGACAATCAACCCGCAGTTACCGTCAATGTTTTGCAGGGCGAACGCCCCATGGCAAAAGACAATGTGCCCTTGGGCAAATTTGACCTTGACGGCATTGTCCCAGCCCCAAGAGGCGTGCCACAAATTGAAGTAACCTTTGACATTGATGCCAACGGTATTTTAAAGGTTTCCGCAAAAGACCTTGGCACCAATAAAGAGCAGCATATTTCAATAACCGCCCCTAACAAACTTAGCGAAGACGAAGTAAATAATTTCGTCAAACAGGCGGAGCAGTATGCCGACGAAGATAAAAAGACCAAAGAAAGAATTGAGGCCAAAAATCAGGCCGATAGCGTCCTTTATCAAACGGAAAAAGCTCTTAAAGATCACGGCGATAAAATCAGCCAAGACGAGCGTTTAAAAGTTGATGGCACATTGTCAGAGCTTAAAGACGCCATTAAGTCCGACGATACCGAAAGAATGAAAAAAGCGACAGACGCCGCTTTGCAAGCTAGCCAAAAACTTGGCGAAGCAGTTTATAAAGCCTCTCAAGCCGCTGGGCAACAAGCAGGCGCAGCCGGGGCACAGGCACAAGGCGACGCTGGCGAGGCAGCCCAAGAAGCCTCGCAAGAGCCTAAAAAGGACGATGTTGTAGAAGCCGAAGTCGTAGACGAAAAGAAATAAAATATTATCTCTATATCCTCCCCGCCGTTTGCGGGGAGGATTAGTTTTATGAGGAATATTAAAATATAGTAAAATGTTAATTAGCAGATTTAATGGATTTATAGAATGACCCTAGGGCTGTAAAACATCAAAGACATATGAGACTTTAGGATAATTGAGCCGCGGGGTTTTTTGTGTGGCTCAATTATCTAAAATATCTCATATGCAACAAATAAATCTATCTTACAAAAAC
>JAISHT010000035.1 GCA_031262415.1 Elusimicrobiota bacterium
TTATGCCTCTTATAGCCATATTATTTTATGCTCGCTTGTAATTTCTTACCAACTGCGTCAATGAATTCCATGGTGTTTAAGTGCTTTTTGGGCGGGTTATCCATTAACGGTATAAGGTCTTTTGTAACTTTGCCTTCTTCAATGCAGTCAAGCACAGCCTTTTCAAGCTGCTCGCCAAAGTCAACGACATCTTTTGTTTCATCAAGCTCGCCGCGTTTCTTTAATGCGCCAGTCCAGGCGAAAATTGAAGCGACTGAGTTTGTAGAAGTTTCCTCGCCGGCTAAGTGTTTGTAGTAGTGGCGTTTTACCGTGCCGTGGGCGGCTTCAAATTCAAACTTGCCGTTTGGCGAAACTAAGACGGAAGTCATCATACCAAGGCTGCCAAAACCGGCTGCAATCATATCGGAGAAGACATCGCCGTCATAATTCTTCATAGCCCACAAAATGCCGCCTTCGTGCTTCATAACTTGGGCGACTGCGTCGTCAATTAAAAGGTAGCGGTAGCTGATGCCGGCTTTGTTAAGCTCGTCCATAGCTTCAACAATTTCGCTTGCAAAGATATTTTTGAAGCGGGTATCGTATTTTTTGCTGATGGTATCTTTTGCGGCGAACCACAAATCAACCTTTTCGCTTAAAGCATAGTTAATGCAAGCTTTTGCAAAAGAGCGTATGGAGCTATCGGTATTATGCATACCCATAAGCACGCCGGGGCCCTTAAATTCGTGGACGACGACTCTTGTTTCACCGTGATTGCCTTCCGCATCGGTTGTAAAAACAAGCTCCGCCCTGCCGGGAACTGTTACCACAAGTTCTTGAGCTTTGTAAATATCGCCGTAAGCATGGCGGCCTACGATGATAGGCTTCTTCCAAGATCTTACCGCCGGTTTAATATTTTTTACAGTGATTGGTTTGCGGAAAACGGTGCCGTCAAGATAGCTCCTGATTTGCCCGTTTGGCGATGGCCAAGCTTTTTTAAGTTTATATTCATTAATGCGGTCATCATCGGGCGTAATTGTTGCGCATTTTACGCCAACGCCGTATTGTTCAATGGCTTTGGCGGCTTCTAGAGTTACTTTATCGTCAGTGTCATCTCTATGTTTTACGCCAAGGTCAAAATATTTCAAGTCCACATCAACATAAGGCAAGATAAGTTTTTCTTTTATCAAGGCCCAGATAATGCGGGTCATTTCGTCCCCGTCCATCTCTACTATTGGGTTTTTTACTTTAATTTTAGCCATACTTATTTTTATCTCCTATTTCACTGTATAATTTAATAAACCGCCCGCTTTAACAATTTCTTGTTGTCTTGCGGATAAGTTGCTTATTAACTCAATACTTTTGCCTGTTCTTGCGTTTTGCAAAGTAATTTTGCCCGTTGATACTGCGGGGGCAAAATCGCCGGTAAGTTTATCGCCTTGTTCCAAGGTGTCGTAATCTGCGGGGTTAGCGAAAACTAAAGGCAAAATACCAAAGTTAATTAAGTTTGCAGCGTGTATACGCTCAAAGCTTTTTGCCACAACCGCTTTAACGCCAAGATACATTGGGCACATTGCGGCGTGCTCGCGGCTGGAGCCTTGTCCGTATGATTCGCCGGCTACTATTATATTGTCAATATGTCTTTCCTTATTATCTAAGGCTCTAGCTGGGAAAGTTTTATCAACGCCTTCAAAAACAAACTCGGCATATTTTGGGACATTGCTTCTATATTTAAGCCTTGCGCCGGCTGGCATAATATGGTCGGTGGTGATTTTGTCGCCAACTTTTATGGCGACTTCGCCGTTGATTTTTGCTGGCATAGCCGTGTTTGTTGGCGGCTTGCCAATATTTGGCCCTCTAGAAATTTCAACCTTGCCCATTTTTTTAGCGTCTGGTTTGATAAACATACGGTCGTCAATAAGGAATTCTTTTGGCTCTGAAATTACGGGGTATTTAATATCGGTATTTTCGGGCAAAACTACTTTGCCGTAAATGGCGGCTAGAGCGGCAATTTCGGGCGAGACTAAATAAACCTGAGCGTCTTTTGTGCCGCTTCTGCCTTCAAAGTTTCTATTTGATGTCCTTAAACTTACGCCGCCGCTTTTGGGGCTGAAGTGATTGCCAATGCAAAACCCGCAGGCGCTTTCCATAATACGCGCGCCGGCAGCTATCATTTTGCCAAGGCCGCCGTCTCTGTCAATCATTTCATAAACTTGACGGCTGCCCGGGGCAATGCCAAGGCTTACATTTTCCGCCACAATTTTACCGTCTAAAATATTAGCGACTGTCATCATATCTCTGTAAGAAGAGTTTGTGCAGCTGCCTATTGCAACTTGATCTACCGCCATACCCTCAAGCTCTTTTATGGTTTTAATATTGCCCGGGCTATGCGGAGCAGCGGCAAGGGGTTCAAGTTTGGCTAGGTCAATATCTATAATGCGGTCGTACTGGGCGTCGTCGTCTGCTTTAAGCTCGCTCCAATCTTGCAGGCGGCCTTGCGCTTTCATAAATTCTTTTGTGATTTCATCAGACGGGAAAATAGAAGTTGTAACGCCCATTTCCGCGCCCATATTTGTTATAACCGCTCTTTGCGGAACGGATAAAGTTTTTACGCCCTGGCCGCCGTATTCTAACATTACGCCGACATTGCCCTTTGTTGTAAGTATGCGAAGCATTTCAAGCACAACATCTTTTGCCGAAACCCAAGGTTTTAGCGAACCGGTTAAATTAACTTTATAAACTTTAGGAGCGGTTAAATAAAAATTGCCGCCGCCCATAGCTACCGCCACATCTAAACCGCCTGCGCCAATTGCAATTTGGCCAATTCCGCCGCCTGTTGGGGTGTGAGAATCAGAGCCAAGCAAAGTTGCGCCCGGCTTGCCAAAACGTTCTAAATGCACTTGATGGCAAATGCCATTGCCCGCGCGGGAATAAACAATGCCGTAGCGTTCGGCAATGGTTTTGAGGTAGAGATGATCGTCATTATTTTCAAAACCCACTTGCACGGTGTTATGGTCAACATAAGATACTGATAAATCTGTTTTAATTTCTTTTAAACCCAAGGCTTCAAATTGCAAGTAAGCCATGGTGCCTGTTGCGTCTTGCGTTAAGGTTTGGTCAATGCGTATGCCGATTTCATTGCCTTTAACATAGTCGCCTTGTTTTAAATGGCTTTTAAGAACTTTCTCTACTATATTCATTTTGCAGAGTCTCCTTTAATATTTCCTTATAATTAAGCAGAAAAATAATAACCTGTAGTTATTTGCTTTGACTATGCTAAGGCAGAGGGTTTTATTTTACCCTCTAAATTAAGTCATAGAAATTGCTAGAAAATAACCCAGATTTATTTTATCTGTTCTGCTCTTTACTGCTTATAACAAGAGTGTACAATATTTAACTTTAAAATAAAACCCCCAAAAAGCCCTATTAATATAGTTGTTATTTAATGTCAAAAACCTGCGGGATTTTATATAATCCATATAATAAGGGAATAAGAATATGGAAATATTAATACTTGGCGGCACAAAATTTTTTGGCAAAGCATTTGCTTTAGCGGCGGCAAAGGACGGACACAAAGTAAGCGTCTATTCGCGCGCTTGCCCAGTCAAAGATTTGCCAAAAAGCATTAAGCAAATAAAAGGGCAGCGAAGCGATTTGTCCAAACTAGCCAAAAAACGCTGGGACTTTGTGCTTGATAATATTTGCTACACCGCCAAAGATATGAAAGAAGCTATAAAAACTTTTAGCGGTAAAACAAAGCATTATGTTTTTTTAAGCAGCGGCGATGTGCATCTAGCAGTTGAGGGCGCAGTTTCCCCCTTTGGCGAGGAAATTGCCCATAAACTCCCCCGCAAAAGGGGCAAAGTTGACCCTTACGGCAAAGGCAAATACGAGGCCGAGGTTGCATTGCGAAAAAGCCCTCTACCCTACAGCATTGTGCGCTTTCCAATAGTAATAGGCAAAGGAGACCCTAAGGCTAGGCTAGAAGTATATATAAAGGATATAGTATATAACAAGCCCATTATTTTGCCTGACGGCGGCAAATATAAAAGACGCTTTATTTTTATAGAAGATACCACCGCCGCCCTAAAAGCCGTTATGCAAAATAGAGAAAAATGTGTGGGCAAAGTTGTCCACTTTGGCGACAAGGCAATAACGCTAAAAAGTTTTATTAAAGCCTGCTTTAAATATTGCAATAAAAAAATAAATACCGTTGATATTTCAGCCGAAATTTTAAAGCGGGCAAATTATGATTTTGCAAAAGAAAATCCTTACTTCAATCCGTTTGATTATGTGCTTGGCATTAAAAACGCAAAGCTGCTTGCTTGGCGCCATAACCCCAGCGAAAAATGGCTTAAAAATATAGTTTCTTTTTATGCAAAAGAAGCGAGAGCGGAAGCCAGAAAAGAAGCAAGCAAAAAGGCTTAATTCGCCTCTACCTAATTGCCCCGTTAAATTCCCCCCTAAAAAAATGTTTATTGCCTAAACATATAAAAATGTGGTAAAATAAATAAGTTTAAGTTAAAAAATTAACCAACGCAAATTTATATGAAAAAACAATTAAAAAAAGAATATAACAAAGCCACCTTGGAACTTTCCAACGGTGTTAAGATGGAAGGCCGCCTTATAGGCGCAAACGCTACCGTCAGCGGCGAAATGGTTTTTACAACCGGTATGCTGGCTTACAGCGAAGCTATGACGGACCCTTCCTATCTCGGGCAAATTTTAGTTTTCAGTTTTTCACTAATTGGAAATTATGGTATCCCCTCTTTTAAAGAAGGGGATTTTTTTATACCTCAGGGCTATGAAAGCGAAAGCATTAAAACGCAAGGTATAATAGTATCGGATAATTTTGACGAGTGCTTCCACTACGAGCAGGGCAAAACCTTAAACGATTGGATGATAGATAACGGCGTGCCGGGCATAGCCGGTATTGACACTCGCTACCTAGTGCAAATGATACGAGATACAAAAAAACCGCTCTTTGGCCGCATAGTTCCGCAAAATAAAACGGCAGTTTACGACGATAAAAAGTTTGAGTTCCTCAAAAACTTTAAAAAGAAAGATTATGTGGACCCTTCAAAATATAATCTCTTACCCTCTGTTTCTACCAAAAAACCCTTGCTCCTTGGCAAAGGCAAAATTAAAATTGCCCTTTTGGATTTTGGCGTAAAGAGAAATATTATAAGAATACTTTTAGACATCGGCTGCCAAGTGGAACTTTTGCCTTGGGACACTGATTTAACTAAAGTAAAAGCCGACGGCTGGGTTTTAAGCAATGGCCCGGGCGACCCGCAAAATACAGGCGACAGTATAAAAAGGGTTAAAGAGCTTTTAAAAGGCAATACCCCCATTTTGGGCATTTGCCTAGGCCATCAAATCCTTGCGCTTGCCGCAGGGGCTAAAACGCAAAAGCTGATACGGGGCCACAGAGGTTTTAATCAACCCGTTTTTGAGCTTGCTACAAGAAAAGCGTTTATGACCACCCAAAACCATAGTTTTGAAGTGAACAAAAAAACCTTGCCCAAAGATTGGGAAGTTTGGTTTGAAAACGCCAATGATTTTACCATAGAAGGCATAAAGCATAAAAAGAAACCTTTTATGTCAACGCAATTCCACCCGGAAGCTTCCGGCGGCCCTAACGACACGGCTTGGATAATTAAGGACTTTGCAAAGTTAGTTAAGGAGAGCAAATAAATGCCTATACTTGATTTTTTAAAAACTAAAAAAGGACAGAAGCAAAAAGTTTTACTCTTAGGCTCTGGCGCATTATCCATAGGCCAAGCCGGCGAGTTTGATTATTCAGGCTCTCAAGCAATTAAGGCTTTGGAAGAAGAAGGTTTGGAAGTTATTGTTTTAAACCCCAACATCGCCTCTGTGCAGACTAACCCCGCCCCAAATAAAAAGGTATATCTCTACCCCGTAACTCCTTTTTGGATAGAAAAAATTATTGAAAAGGAACGCCCCGTCGCTTTAATAGCCGGCTTTGGCGGGCAAACTTCGCTTAACTGCGCTATTGAACTGGAAAATAAAGGCGTGTTAAAAAAATACGGCGTTAAAGTTTTAGGCACGCCGGTAAAATCGCTTGAAATGTCTGAAGACAGAGATTTGTTTTCAAAAAGAATGAAGGAAATTGGCGTGCCAACCCCGCCGAGCAAAGCGGTTTCAAGCGTGGCCGACGCTTTAAAAATTGCAAAGGAAATTGGATACCCTGTTATTACCCGCTCGGCCTATGCTTTGGGCGGCCTAGGCAGCGGACTGGCCACAACCCCCGAGCAGCTTGAAAAATTGGCTTCTTCCGCCTTAACAAGTTCCCCCCAAATTTTAATTGAAAAATCCCTCCACGGCTGGAAGGAAATTGAATACGAAGTTATGCGCGACGCTAGGGGCAACTCCATAACTATTTGTAATATGGAAAATTTTGACCCCATGGGCATACATACCGGCGATTCTATTGTTATTGCCCCCTGCCAAACCCTAAATGACAGGGAAAATAATATGCTTAGAGACGCCGCCTTAAATATTGTAAGAAGCATTGGCGTTGTGGGCGAGTGTAATGTTCAATTTGCCCTAAGCCCGTTTACTCTTGAATATTTTGTTATTGAAATTAACGCCCGCTTGTCCCGCTCCAGCGCGTTAGCTAGCAAGGCGACGGGTTATCCTATTGCATTTGTTGCGGCTAAAGTTGTTTGCGGTTTTGAACTTTTGGAGCTTAAAAACCCCGTAACTGGCACAACTTCGGCTTTTTACGAGCCTTCGCTAGATTATGTTTCGCTAAAAGTCCCTCGTTGGGACTTAAAGAAGTTTAGCGGCGTTTCTAAAGAACTTGGCACGCAAATGAAGTCTGTTGGCGAGGTTATGTCAATAGGCAGGAATTTCTGCGAAGTTATGCAAAAAGCCATAAGAATGGTGCAAGAAGACGAGGACGGCATAACAAAAGACATTTTCCGCTCTACGGAAAATAAAGAGCTTTTGCTTGAACTTTCTAACCCTACAAATATGCGTATTTTCGCTATTTACGAGCTTTTTAGACGCGGCTTTACCTTGGAAGATGTGCATAACAAAACTAAAATTGAGCCGTGGTTTTTAAGCCATATTTTCTATCTCGTGCAGCTTGAGCGGGAAGTTGTGGAATTTTTTAAAGATACCAAAATTAAAAACCCCGCAAAACTTACCGCTAAAGATATAGAAAAACATTTCTCCGCCGTAGATTCTGATTATATGAGAAGGCTAAAGAGCAGAGGGTTTTCCGACTATCAATTAACAAAAATCTTCTTAAACGCAGTTATGCCAAAGCAAAAAATGACGGTTAAAGAAATTAACGCTTTATCGCTTGGCGTGCGTAATTTAAGAAAGAAAATGAAAGTTGTGCCTGTTGTAAAACAAATTGACACAACCTCTGCGGAATAC
>JAISHT010000059.1 GCA_031262415.1 Elusimicrobiota bacterium
GCCGTATTTTAACGGCAAAAGCCAGTCCATAAGCAAAGAAATAGACGAGTTTACAAAAGATTATAAAAAAGACCTTAACGAACGCAAAATAAATTTGGACGACCTTTACATCAAATTTATCCGCTTTGCGGAGTGGAAGATAAACAAAGCAGGGTTTGGCGTAGTTGGCATAATTACAAACAATAGTTTTTTGGACGGCGTTACGCATAGGCAAATGCGGAAGCACCTTATGGGAACTTTTGATGAAATTTATATCCTAAACCTCCACGGCAATACAAGAAAGGGCGAAACGGATAAAAACATCTTTGATATTATGGTAGGCGTTAGCATAAATATTTTTGTTAAATATCAAACGCCGCTAAAGGACAAAAAAGTTTATTATTATTCCACGCTTGATAATGGCCTTGTAGGCAGGGCGGAAAAACTGGATATGCTTGCCACAAAAAGCCTATCTTCCGTAAAGTGGCAACAATTAAACCCAGCAGAAACGGATAATTGCTTTTTTGTAAAAAAGGATTTAAGTAAAACCGCCGTTTATGAGAACTTTTATAAAATAACTGATATTTTTGATAATTACAATAGTGGGATACAAAGCAAAAATGATGTTTTAACTATACAATATAGGAAGAAAAATATTGAAAATATTATAAATGATTTCAAAACATTGCCCATAGAACATATCAAAAATAAATACTTAATAGAGGCTGGTGTTTGGACTGCGGAAAAAGCATTGAAATCTTTAACATATGAAAAATTTGACATATCTAAAATAAATAAAATAGGATATAGGCCTTTTGATATTAGATATACTTTTCTTAATACAAAGTCCAGTGGATTTTTGGCGCGCCCTAGATATGAAACGATGAAACATTTTATAAAAACCGAAAACATAGGATTATGTTTTACTCGCTCTTTCAACGATAGTACTTTCAATAGGGTGTTTATAAGCAAAGATATTGTAGATTTGCATATCCATAGCGACCAATCCTACATCGCACCGCTTTATCTCTACCAAAATGATTTTGGCCTTGAAACCAAAACACCTAACTTTACGGCAAAATTCCAAAAAGAATATCTTTCCACCTTGCCCTTCAAACCAACCCCCGAGGATATCTTAAATTACATTTACGCCGTCTTGCACTGCCCGCTTTACAGAGAAACTTATTTAGAGTTTTTAAAGACGGACTTCCCCGCAGTTCCGATGACTAAGGACGAAGCCGTATTTAAAAAATACGCCGCCCTTGGCAAGCAACTTGTCGCCCTCCACACAATGCAGGATATCCCCAAAGATAAAGAAATACGGGAGGAATTTGACGGCGAAATAAGCAATTTTGTTATTTCCAAAATAGAGCCGCCCACAAAAGCCCAACATAAACTTACCCTAACAGCTACAGACGGCAAAAAAGTAATCTTCAATGGCATTACGCCCGATATTTACTCCTTTAAAATAGGCTCCTATAGCCCTATTGAAAAGTGGCTAAAATACCGCAAAGCCGACGCCGTTATTTTAGGCATAGAAGACTTGGCCCACATAAAAAGTATGATAATAGTTTTAAAACACACTATGGAAATTATGGAACAAATAAAAGCCCTAAATGCCGACTACCTTAAAGAAATATAAAAGATTTATCAGAGAGGCTATTTTTTCTATTATACCCGCCATCTGGATATGCTCTATAACATTTCTATCCCAAAATGCTAGAATTTTGGATATTAGGCTCAATATTAGGCCCAATACCATATAAAAAACGGACGGTGCGCCATGGACGAAATTAAAATTATTATTGATAAAACAAATGAATTTTTGTGGGGCTTTCCTTTAATTGTCTTGCTTGTGGTAACGCATATTTACCTTACCTTTAAACTTAAATTTATACAAAAATATATATTTAAGGCAATAAAACTATCTGTTAAAAAAGATGATTCTGCCGGCAATGTTAGTAATTTTGCGGCTTTATCTATTTCTCTAGCGGCTACTTTAGGCACTGGCAGCATTGTAGGTATGGCAACGGCCGTTGCCGTCGGCGGGCCGGGCGCAGTGTTTTGGATGTTAGTGGTAGGTTTTTTTGGCGTTGCAACAAAATACGCAGAATGCGTTTTATCAATTAAATACAGGGTGAAAAACGAAAATAACGAATACGCCGGCGGGCCTATGTATATAATGAAAAATGTGCTAAAACAAAAATGGTTTGCTTATATATTTGCGTTTATTGGGCTATGCGTTGCTGTTATTGCCGGCGGTATGTTGCAGGTTAATACTATTGCCGATGTCCTTGGCGATGCTTACGGGACTAATTCCTATCTTGTCGGCGTGGTGGTGGCTGTGCTTGTAGGCGTGGTTATTTTGGGCGGGCTAAAAAATATAGCTAAAGCGTGCGAATTTCTTGTGCCGATTATGGGGGTAGTTTATTTAATAGCCGCTTTAATAATTTTGGCTATGCATATAGAGGCAGTGCCCGCAGTGGCCGCGCTGATTGTAAAAAGCGCGTTTTCGGGCAAGGCGGCATTTGGCGGATTTGCCGGCGTTGCAATTATGAAAGCTGTTTTTATGGGCACTAGCCGCAGCGTTTTTTCTACAGAAGCCGGGCTTGGCAGCGCAGGCATTGCGGCGGCTGCCGCTAAGACGGAAAACCCTGTTCGCCAAGGGCTTATTGCCAGCACTTCCGTTTTTTGGGCTATGCTTGTTTGCACGCTTACGGGGTTCATTATCTTGCTGGCGGGCGATTGGCACAGCGGCGCTAAATTTGCCGGCGATCTTTGCAACAGCGCTTTTGCGACTATACCTTACGCTGGGGTGGTGATACTGGTGGTGTCATTAGTTGTATTTTCTTTCACTACAATTATCGGCTGGGCTTATTATGGGGAGAAATTTATAGAATTTTTAGGCGGCGGCAAAGTGATAATCCCCTTTAGAATTTTATGGCTAGGCTTTATGTTTTTGGGCGCGGTTGCGGCGTCTAGGCTGGTATGGTCGCTAGTGGAGCTATTTATAGCCCTATTTGCTATACCTAATTTGATAATGATTTTTATCCTAAGAAAGGATATTTTTAAGGAAACTGATAAATATCTTGAAAAAGAGATAAAAAATATTTAGTTTAAAAAGGAAAAAATATGACATATTTAATATGGCTTTTAATTGGATTAATGTTGGTTGTTTTATATCTTTTATATATTAGGTTAATAGATGTTATTTCTTTTGCTCCCACATATTTTAAACATCGCTCGTGGTTAAAGGTAAATGCGGAAATTACCGATATATCTTTGGGCAAAATGGGAACACGGGGCGGCATTACGGCGCTTATTTTCCCACATCTCTATATCGTTAATTATACCTATACCTGCAACGGGAAAACATATACTGGTAAAGATTCTTTAAGCGCAGAGCCTGTAAAAGAAAAAGGGCTTACTCTTTTTGTAAACCCTAAGAATATAGAGGAATCTTTAATTTGTAAATTTAAAAGGCAAAAGCGCCGATAGATAGCTTAGTTTTAAATTAGCGAGATGTCCCCTTTGGCATAGCTGTTACCAGCGGCTTTTTGAAATATTTTAG
>JAISHT010000075.1 GCA_031262415.1 Elusimicrobiota bacterium
ATGTCAGGTAAAGGGGTAACGGGCGGAGGGTTTGAAGTAAGCGCAGGTAGTGGAGAGGGTGATAGAGGTTGGGTAAGCAATCAAAGCAGCATAATAAGCGCCGGCTTACTTGAAGCTGAAATAGAAGAACACACACAGTTAACAGGCGGTGTATTAGGTAGCTTAAGCAACAACCTAAGTTTAAACACAGGCTCATTAGGTTATGAAGACATATATGATTATGATGAATACACTGAAATTGGGGCTACGCTAGGTAGGCACGATGGAGCCACGCCAATAAACGAGCCTGATAGCGAGGGCAGCACGACAATAGGGGGCAAGTACATAGGGCACGACATAGAGCAGACTACAAAGGCGACGATAGGGGAAGGGGAAATAATGATTAACGGGGAAGAAGCTAAAGAAGAGCAACTTACAGGCCTAAACCGAGACTTAGCAAACACACAAGAGGTAACGAAAGACGAGATAGAAGGGGGGTTGGATACTAAGGTTACTATAGATGACGGGTGGATTACGGACCCCATAAAACAACTTGAAAACATATACAATATTCCAGCTAACACTTGGAAAATTATAGAAGCAGGTGGGGAGTTGGCTCAAAAAGCTATAGACGAAGTAGCGGGTGCGATAAGCAATATTTTTGGAGAAGAACCAAAAAATATAATAGATCAGTTGCCTTTAACAGACGAACAAAAGCAAATACTCCGTGCGGCTATAAAGCGCAGACTGGATCAAAAAGCATCAGATGCTAAAGAAATGTCTAAAAAGATAGAATATGCTGATTATGACCAAAGGGCTGAAACGACAGAGCAGGAGTTAGATACGGCGGTTAGGTTAAACATAATTGATGCTATGTCCTCGGACGACAGGGAAGCGCTAGAAAGAGAAGTTGCTGCGGAAATAAATGAAAAGATAGAAGAGCGAAGAGAAGAAACGGGATTAGCGGTATTTGCAGAAGAAAGAGATGCAATTGCCAGAGAAATTATGGCACAGCATTTATCTGATGAACTAGTTGCGCAAAGGACACAAAAGTATATCAACACATTCAATAAAGCCAATAATGATATGGTTGTTTTAGGGCCGAGGCTTAAGGAATTGCCTGACTTAATAGAAGCGGAAAAAGATCCTATAAAACAAAAGCAATTAAAAGATGAATTAATTCAAAAAAATATAACTTACGAAAAAGCAATAGACACTTACGTAGATGGTTTAGAACTAGTGCCTACAGATCCTCAATTAGTTGCACGGGCAGAAGATATAAATGCTAAATTAAACGCTCCAGAAGTACTTGGATATCTTGGAGAAGGGCAAAGATCGGCATCTAATAGTTATAGTGAAGAGATATATGCTATAGCTAAAAGAAAGCTTGTCGCTGTTGGGGCTTCCGAGGTAGGCGTTGTTTTAGCAAATTCTTCTGATTACGCAAGATTGGGAGGTCTTCCAGGAACAGCAGCCATATATGATCCAACAAACGATCGCATAGTTGTAAATACAGATAGCGGGATATATCACGGTTCTCAAGGCGGTACTTTTGATACTCTCAATTCTGTAATAAATCACGAGATAAACCACGCGCTTGAGCAGAAAATAGTAAATAACTACAATAATGCTATAAAAGGTAAAAGCGCAACAGAACAAGCTGCAATATTCAATAAACTTCCCAAAACAAGCAAGCTCATAATTGGCGATAATGTAAGTATTGAAAGAGAAAAAATAAGCAAAACTATATCAAAATCTACCCGGGCTGTTTTAGGCGTAGGGGAGAGAACATCTAATATAGCAGGTAAAGCGAGGTAACTTATGCAAAAAATAATATTTTTAATGATAGTAAGTGTAATTTTATCTGGTTGCGCTACGGGATACCCAAAGGTAGAGGGTGAGTTAAAAAGAGTATATCTGGCATATTCAGAAGGCCCTGGAATAAGAAGAACCCTTATACCAGACAAATGTGGTACACAATTAGTCCCAACTGGATATGCGGGGGCAATTGTGATAACTAAAGACAAAGTATTAAAAATACCAACAGTCAAAGAACAGCTAGACCTTTATCCTAAAAATGGAGAGGAATATAAACTGTTTACTGAAGAATATAAAGAAGCGTTAGAGGAGGGTATAATAGAACATAGGTGTATGACGGAAGAGATAAAAAGAAAAGATACCGATGTATTTTATGAAGTAGATCCTAGATATTGTCCAATTATGAGAGAGTCTATTTATATAAAGGAAGACTCGGAGTTTCTGGAAGTTTTTAAAAATGAAGTTGTGCTTAGATGGTATTTGGAGGTTCCTAAGAAATTAGGAGTAAAAATTTACAATAATGGATTACCCACCATTAAATATAAAAAGGAAATTATAGAGAAAGCTATATTGCCTCCCAATCTCGGCTATTGTTTTGGCATGCCATTAAAAGCGACCCTTCCCCACCAATGGGATGGTGCAATATTTAAATCATATCCAACTCCAAAAGAAAGGAAAAATATGCTTAAAGACAAAGACCCTAATATTTACTGGGAATATCCTCATTGGGGTGGTTTTTTTACCCCAGATGGTAAAGTGAATAAAGAAAAACTAAGAGAAATTAAAGAGGCCGCAAAAAGGAGGGAATAACTCTAAAGGCTAAAGATTTAGATATAATAAGTCAACAAGACATAAGCAGTGATAGTAATTATAATGCCAGCGTAGGTTTTGACATAGAGATGTCAGGTAAAGGGGTAACGGGCGGCGGGTTTGAAGTAAGCGCAGGTAGTGGAGAGGGTGATAGCGGTTGGGTAAGTAATCAAAGCAGCATAATAAGCGCCGGCTTACTTGAAGCCGAAATAGAAGAACACACACAGTTAACAGGCGGTGTATTAGGTAGTTTAAGCAACAACCTAAGTTTAAACACAGGCTCATTAGGTTATGAAGACATATATGATTATGATGAGTATACTGAAATTGGGGCTACGCTAGGTAGGCACGATGGAGCTACGCCAATAAACGAGCCTGATAGTGATGGCAGCACGACGATAACGAATGTAAACAAAGGTAGTGAAAAGGAACAAGAAACGAGAGCTACCGAGATAATGGAGGTGGGCCGTGAAAGACTCAGAAAAAGCGTGTCAAACGCTCCGTCCTCTTGACCAAAAGAAGTTTTTTTATTTTTGACACAACGGTAGAACCTAAACGGAAGCTCCAGCTAAAAATTTCAGCGGGAGCTTTTAAGATTATATGTTTTGGGAAATTATTTAAATCCTGCGCTTAAATAGCCAACTTTATATGAATCTGTATTCGGCCATTCTCCTGACATCCCCATCACGAAACAAATATCGTCCTTATCATATTTCGGCAATAATTGTATATCTGGTATATAAAGATATTCCCCTGCTTTTATAGTGAAACTAAAACATTTTGCTTCATTTTTTTCTTCATCCCAACCATAAGACTTGTTTTTCAACTTATTATAGGAGGAACCGCTTCTGTAGTGCATATTGCCCTGATTAAACCTTGCGCCATCCATGAAATAGGTACCGGGTTCAAGTTTGGATTTTTTGCGACCTGAGGAGGCGGCGTCAAAATATGTTAATTTTAATGATTTCTTACCTATAGTGCCGTCGTCTTCTATCTTTCTCCACGTTGTTTCTGCATTGGGGGCAAAATAAATATCCACAATACCATAACCGCTGGCAAGAACTTCTTCCATATCGGCATCTTTTACCTTTAAAGGATGGGGCGTGACAAGAGAGGTCAAATCCCCTCCCACCGTCACAAGATTATTGGCGATCCCGCAACCAATAATAAAGGAACATATAAAACAGATAACCACTATTTTTTTCATTATTTTTCTCCTTGGATTTTATGTGCCTCTGACTTTCCCTCATTTTATAGAACAGTTGCGAGCAGAAGATTTGGTCTTTAAGTCTTTGTTATTGTCTTTTTTTTGTTCTTGTTTTTAGACTCAGAAAAGACAAGCAGAGAAAATTGGGCTGGTTGCCTTATATTTTTGCCCTAAACAGTCAAAAAATAAATTCTCTGAAGTAGATACTAAAAAAACACCGACGGAACAAAGGTTTCTAATCCCCTTTACTGAAAGCGGTTCTACGACGGGGACACTATAGAACGGAGAGGGAGGGATTCGAACCCTCGATACCCTCTCGGGTATACAGTCTTTCCAGGACTGCGCCTTCAACCGCTCGGCCACCTCTCCAAAATCGTAAAGAAAAACAAATATTCAGCTAATAAAAACTATACAAAAAGCTGATAAAAAACAGCGGCAACTGGCCGCTCATTAAAAATATTATATCAAATATTGCCGGCATTACTCCAGCAAACAAAAATTATTGCCCGCAAAAGCCGCCAAAAAAACAAAATACGCCGCCTCAGCCATCAAAAAGCAATTTCTAAACTCACTACTTTGTTGGTAAACTCTAAAAGAAAAAACTTTTGATTATCTGCGCGGAATATTTGCTTACAACATTTTGCACAAAATAATAAAAACTGACGGGCGAAGAATTATCCGCCGTATCGGATATTGTCCTTATAATAGTAAAAGGCACTTTATTTTCAAAACACACTTGCGCTACGGCCGCGCCTTCCATTTCAACGCATAAAATTGTGGGTAGTTTACGCAGCAAATTATCTTTTTGCTCTTGCGTGGCAAAAAAACTATCGCCGCTAGCAATATCGCCAATCATCAATTTTGGCTCGGTTATTGAAAGTTTGTCAGCTTTATATGTAAACGCCCTCTCGCTAATCAACCGCTCTATGCTTGCTTTGCCGCGCTCCACGCTACTAGCTGGCGACTCCAAAAATATCCCGCCAAGCATAGGCACTGCGCCGTCTCTTGCAAGCAGGAAACTCTCTTCAATATCGTGTTGGATAAAGCGTTTGCCAAGCACAATGTCGCCTATTTTCAAATCATTACTAATTGCCCCAGCCGAGCCTGTAAAAATAATTTCGCTTACCCCAAATTTAAAGATTAAGGCCGCAGCCGTCAATGCAGCCGAAACTTTACCCACGCCAGAAACAACCGCCACAACCTCACGGTTATTAATCTTGCCCGTATAAAAAATACGCCTAGATAATTTTATTTCTTTTTTATATTCAATAAAATCAAGCGTTGCCGCCATTTCCTCTGGCATAGCGCACATAATGCCTGTTATTTTCTTATCCATTATCAATACCCTTAACTAAATCCTATATTTAAATATTTTTATATTTGGTTTTTTACCAAAAAGCGACATTATCAGCATTGGTATAGCCGCCAAAATGGCGACAAAAATAAACAACAAAAACATTAAAATACCTAAAATTATTGTTAATACTCCGCCCAAAATGCCGTGCAAGGCAAATGCCGCCGTAGGTATTTTATGGCGGCTAGCGTCTTGCTTGCTACTTTCCTCTCGTGGAGTAAGCATCGGCTCGCCGTTAATTATAACCTCGGGCTCTATAATTTGTGGGTTCTTAGTTTTTTGGGCCATACATTAATCTTACTAAATTGATAGAATATATAGATACTATAACTGGAGGCTGTTATTATGTTACCCAAGGCTTACGACCCAAAACTTGTTGAAGAGAAACTAGCAAAACTCTGGCAGGACAAGCAGGTCTTTAAATCAAAAATTGACGCTGCAAAAAAGCCTTATGTTATAGTTATCCCCCCGCCAAATATTACCGGCGCATTGCATATAGGCCACGGGCTTAACAATACTTTGCAAGATGTTTTAATACGCTATCATCGCATGAAAGGCGAGAGCGCAAACTGGGTGCCCGGGCTTGACCACGGCGGCATTGCCACGCAAAATGTGGTTGAAAAGGCTTTAGCTAAAGAGCAAAAATTAACCCGCCACGATTTGGGGCGGGAGCAATTTGTCCAACATGTCTGGCAGTGGTATAAAGAATGCGGCAATACAATTTACAATCAATTTGAAAAAATGGGCTGGGCTTTGGACCAAAGCAATATCCGTTTCACTATGGACGAAAAGCGGGCCGCCTCTGTTTATGAATCTTTCAAAAGGCTATGGGATAAAAAATATATTTACCGTGGCAAACGCTTAATTAACTGGTGCGTGCGCTGCTCAACTGCTCTTTCTGACGCAGAAGTAGAGCACGAGCAAAGGGCAGGCTCGCTTTGGCATTTGCGCTACAAAGGCGAAGACGGCGGTGAAGGTATTGTAATTGCCACTACCCGCCCGGAAACTATTTTTGCAGATGTCGCCGTGGCCGTTAACCCAAAAGATGAACGCTACCAAAATTTACTTGGCAAAAAGGTTATAATCCCGTTAACAAACAGGGCTATCCCCGTTATAGCCGATGAAGCCGTTGAACTTGGCTTTGGCACGGGCGCATTAAAAATTACGCCTGCGCACGACGCTGTGGACTATGAAGTCGGCAAACGCCATAATCTTGAGGCTCTCTCCGTAATCAATGATAAAGGCAAAATGATTAACACGCCGCAAAAATACCTTGGTATGGATAGAGATTTAGCCAAAAAAGAAGTGGTTAAAGATTTAGAGGAAAGCGGCCTGCTTGTTAAAACGGAAAAGTATGTAAATGCGGTTTCAACCTGTTATCGCTGCAATAGCCCTATTGAGCCTTTTTTAAGCGAGCAATGGTTTGTTAAAATGGATAATTTAGCCGCTAACGCCCTTAAAGCTATTGAGGATAACCGTGTTAACTTCCACCCTGAAAGATGGCGCACGCAAACAACAAATTGGCTAAAAAATATACAAGATTGGTGCATTTCCCGTCAAATTTGGTGGGGGCATAGAATACCCGTGTGGTATTGCCGCCACTGTAGCCAAAAAGGCCTTACTTTTATAAAAGATAAACAAGGCAACGAGCAGCTTACAAAAGTTTCTTTTGAAGACGGCGCAAAACCTATAGTAAGCCAAACTAAACCAGTCTGCCCAGATTGCGGCGGCAATGATGTAGTGCAAGACCCTGATGTGCTTGACACTTGGTTTTCTTCCGCCTTGTGGCCGTTTTCTGTTTTTGATTGGCCCGCTCAAACGCCCGAACTTAAATATTATTACCCAACAAGTATGCTTGTTACGGGTTATGAAATTATTTATTTATGGGTTGCCCGTATGATAATGATGGGCCTTGAGTTTATGGACGATGTCCCCTTCCCAGATGTGTTTTTAAACGGTATTGTAAGGGATAAAACTGGCAAAAAAATGTCAAAATCCCTAGGCAATGTGGTGGACCCGCTTGACCTTATCAAAAAATATGGGGCTGATGCTCTGCGCTTTTCTCTACTTTTGCAAGCCGCCCCCGGTAAAGATATACCTTACGGCGAGGATAGTATAGTAGGCCCCCGCAATTTCTGCAATAAAATTTACAATGCGGCAAGGTTTATCCAAATGAATATGGAAGGCTTTGACAAAAAACTTGACCTGCCAAAAGAAAATACTGAACTTTGCGACAAGTGGATACTATCCCGCTACAATAAAGCCATAAAAGCAACCGCTGAAGCTATAGAAAATTACAATATGGCCGCAGCGGCGGAAACTTTATACCACTTCCTCTGGGGCGATTTTTGCGATTGGTATATAGAACTTGCAAAACCCCGCTTTAATACAGATGGCAAAGAGCATGTTTTGGCAATTTTAGTGCAGGTGCTTTACGGCACGCTTAAAGCCTTGCACCCGATGATGCCTTTTATCACGGACGAAATTGCAATGAGCTTTAAAAAATTTACAAGCGAAAATAAAGAGTTTTTAATAGAAGAAACATATCCGCTTACTAATGCCGCTTTTGTTGACGAAGCTGCGCTTAAAGATATGGCATTACTGCAAGGCATTATAACTGAAATTAGGACTATAAGAGCTCAGTTTAATGTACCGCCTTCTTTAAAAATTAAAACCTTGCTTGCAACAAAAGACGCTTGGGAAGCCGAGGTTATAAATAAGCATCAAAATTATATAACCGCTATGGCAAAAGTGGCCGCGCTTACTTTAGCCACTGAGATAGAAAAACCGCGGCAAGCTGCAACCGCCGTTTATGGCAATACCACAATCTATATCCCGCTTGAGGGGCTTATAGATTTTGATAAAGAAAAAGCCCGTTTAAATAAAGAACTTGCCACCGTAAATAACGGCATTGCCAATAGGCAAAAAATGTTGGGAAATGAGAACTTTATTAAAAACGCCCCTGCCGAGCAAATTGCAAAAGCTAAAGAAGAGCTTAAGCAAATGGAGCTTAAGGCGGAGCAAATCAAAACCTCAATTAGCGGCTTAGACTAATTTATAAAACCCTCGCTGATATGGCGGGGGTTTTTAATAAAAAATAAAATGGAAATATTACTGGCAACAGGCAATAAGCACAAAGCTTTTGAACTCTTAAAAATTTTGCCGCTAAAAACAAATAGCGGCAAGAGTATTAAGTATCTTACTTTGGCTGATTTCCCCTCTACGCCAGAGCCTGAAGAAAATGGCAAAACCTTAGCAGATAATGCAATAATAAAAGCTACTTTTGGCCTCAAACTTGCCAAAATACCCACGCTTGCCGACGACACCGGCTTAATTGTTGACGCCCTTGGCGGCCAGCCCGGCGTGCATAGCGCGCGTTATGCCTTTAAAGATAAGGCCGATTACGCCGCAAATAATGAAAAACTGCTTAAAGAGCTGGCTACTACCCCCGCCAACCAGCGCACAGCCCGTTTTACAACGGTAGCCGCCTTAGCACTGCCAAATGGCGAGATAATATTAAAAGAAGGCAGCGTTGAGGGGACAATTGCGCAAAATTATCTTGGCGAAAAGGGCTTTGGCTACGACCCGCTTTTTTTAGTTAAAGACGCAAACAAAACTATGGCGCAAATGACTGCTGAGGAAAAAAACAAAATCAGCCACCGCGCTAAAGCATTTTTGCAAATGGCTGAAAAAATTAAAAAATTGAACTGAGAGTCCAAGCTAGGAACCTCTACTACTAAACCACAAAAACATTAATACATTCTAATAAAGCTAATTGTTGGTAGATACAAATTAATCAATAAACCTGCGCTTAAAAACGGGCCAAATGGGATTGCGCCATTTTCTATCGGCCTCTTTAAAAGTTTTAAGATAGCGTAATACAAAACGCCCACGAAAGAAGAGAAAAATAAAACATTAAAAACGCCCACCCAGCCGCATAATACGCCAACTGCCCCCATAAGTTTTATATCGCCCCCGCCCAAGGCTTCTTTACGAAGCAATGCGCTGCCAAACGCAGCCATGGCCCACATACCAAAAAACCCCAAGCCGCCGCCAATTAAAGCGGCTTTAAGTTTTAAAATAGGCGCGCCGCTAAAAGCGGGATTAAAAAAACTTATTATTAAACCAAAAAGAATAAGTCCTATAGAAAATCTATCAGGTATAATAAAAAACTTCAAATCTATAACGGAAAGCACTATTAAGCAGGAAACCACCGTCAAAACAAGCGGCGTCCAAATTGTAAGGCCAAATTTAAAGACAAAAACGGCGGTTAAACAGGCGGTTATAAACTCAACTATAGGATACTGAGCGGAAATAGGGTCTTTACAAAACCTACATTTGCCGCCAAGCAGCAAGTAGCTTACAATTGGGATATTATCATACCACTTTATTTTATGCTTGCATTTTGGGCAAAACGAATTTGGCCACGCAACGGACATATTTTGCGGTATTCTATAAATACACACATTTAAAAAACTGCCCACTATTAAGCCAAAAAGAAAGCCAAAAATTAAAAGCATTGCGCCTGTCATCAGAAAATACCCCGTTAATTAGAATTTAAAAATATAGAACAATAATCGCCGTCGCGTGGGTCGCTTACAAAAACCCAACCGCCGCTACCGTCAAAAGCATCATTAAACGAGCCTGTAATCACCTTGCTGCTTTTATCGCCCGCTTGATTATAACTTTGCGGAATTTTTTCTATATAATCTGGCGCAAGCTCTTGAAGAGTTAGGGGGCAAAGGCCCTCGTGGTCGCCACGATATACGGATAAAGCGTCGCGCAGCTTATTTAAATTCCGCTGGGAAACGCTGGTTCTGGCGGTATTTTGCAACTTAATAACTTTTTTTACTGAAAACCCCAGCAGCAGCGCTATAAGAAGCGCCGCTACTAGGATTTCAATATTAAACAGAGTATCTTTCTTCATCATCTGCCTACTTAAAGTTCATCAATGTATATGCCAGCAATTTGGCATCGTCTAAAATAAACTTAAGGCTTGCCTTTTCATTAGGAACATGGGGCATACCGTAGATTTTACCGCCGACTACCGCAGGCATATCCATATTTCTGATATGCGCGGCAAAAGTCCCGCCGCCAATACCTATTATTTTAGCCTTAACATTATTTACCTTTTCTATACCTTCAGAATAGGCTTTAACAAGCTCAGCGTCAATAGGCGTGGCTTTGGAAGTGAGTTTTTGTAAGTATTCAAATTCAATACTCACTTTAAAATCATCTTCTACCGTTTTGATTATGCGTTTAACTTCGGCCTCAAAATCCTCCGCTTTATAAGATGGCAGCAAGCGGCAATCCATACAAAATACATCAACGCCGGGCACCGTATTAACATTTGGCACATTAGCCTCTTTTTTAGTAGGCTCAAAAGTGCTAACGGGCGGGTTAAAAAGCGTATCTTGCTTATTAAACTTAGCGCGAAGGCCGTCGGACAGGCGAATAGCCAAATGGCTGGCGGCGTAAAAGGCATTATTACCCGTATTTGGCATAGAGCCATGGGCTTGCTTGCCTGTAGTTGTTAATTGAAGCCACAAAAGGCTTTTTTCTGCGATTTCAACTTCATTACCTTCTGGGCTGCCAGAATCTTGCACTATAAAAGAATCGCCTTTGCCAAAAAGTTCTTTATTGTTATTAACCAAATAAATTAAGCCCTTATCGCTGCCGACTTCTTCATCGGCAAGTATCATAAGGCCCATATTAACCGGCGGGCGTTTGCCGCTTTCCATAATGGCTCTAGCGCAGGCCATTGCCGCGGCTATTGCTTGTTGATTATCTTCCACGCCACGGCCGTAAATTGTATCTTTATCGGCGTCTAAGGTAAGTTCAAAGGGTTTTGTCTTCCAAAGGGAAATATCGCCCTCTGGCACAACGTCCATATGCATCATAAACCAAAGAGTCTTGCTTTTGTCTTCGCCGTAATATTTAGCAATTATATTGGGGCGTATGCCTTTTTCTGCGGTAGCGTCTGGGGCGTCTATTCTAAAAAGCTCGTCAAACTTTAATTTTTTAAGCTCGCTTTCAATATAAACAGACTTTTCGTACTCGCCTTTACCGCCGCTAAGCGGGGAGATTGCAGGCTTGTTAGTCATATTAGTCTCAAGGTCTAAAACATAATCCCTAAAGCCCTCAATCGTTTTGAATAATTTTTCCATGTATGTGCCTCCTTTAAAAAGGGTTTTTCTCTTCAATAATAACTGTATCAACTGCGAAAATGTTTTTAACTATTCTTTCAAGCTCTCGTATGCCAAACTTTTCGGAGTTATAATGCCCCATAGTTATAAAATTTATTTCTGCTTCCGTGCAGAGAGAAACTATATACTCGTCGCGAGTGCCTGTTATAAACAAATCAACGCCTTCTTTAATTGCCTGCTCTACCATATCGTGCGCGCCGCCGCTTACTATGGCTGCGGTTTTAACTTTTTCTTTACCTGTAAGCAGACAATCCCCGCCTAAAATTTTACAAATATCCTCTATACTTTGCGAAGTGGGAAATACGCCTTTAACGCCAATTTTTAAGCCGTGATAATCGCCAAAAGGTTTAAGGCTTTTAAGGCCAATTAATTTAGCTAAAGAAGCATTATTGCCAACGACTTTATGCATATCTAGCGGCAAATGATAGGCCGCCAAATTAATATCGTTTTTTATAAGGAATTTTACACGTTCGCCAAATACACCGCTGATTTGCTGGGGCTTATCCCAAATAAGGCCGTGGTGGACAATAATCATATCTGCGCCAAGTTTATGGGCGGCTTTGAAAGTATCCAAATTTGCAGATACTCCAAAAGCTATTTTGTGGATTTTATCCGTCCCCTCAACTTGCAGGCCGTTTTGCTCGGGCGCAGCTTCAATATCAAGGTAATCATTTATAAAATTTATAATTTTGTCGCGTGCAATCATATTTTTATGTTATCATTTTATTAAGATGAAAAGAATATCAATTTTAACTTTTTTATTTTCTCTACCTATTTTTTTATCCGCTCAGGAGAGTATCCCCGTCGCCCCAAATCTTGTAAGTAGCGATAAAAATCCAAAAAAAATTAACCCCATAACCGTAGAGTACCCACATCAAAACGCCGCTCTGCCGCTAGGCTCAAAAAACGCTTTTATACTGGGCAAAATCACGCCGGCTAGCGGTAGCCTTACAATAAATGGAGTAGCTGTGCCGGTATTTAAAACAGGCGCTTTCCTTGCTTATTTACCCGTTACCCCCGGTAATTTTGATTTTATTTTAGAGCTTAAAGATAATGGCCAAACGCATAAAGTAAAACGCACCGTAAAAGTGCTTGGCTTTGACTATCGCCCTTACGAAAACCGCTACCGCTTTGACGGGGATTATACCTATCCGCAAGACGACCTTGAACTTACCACCCAAGACGCTGTTGAGTTTAGCGTTGCAGGCTCGCCAAAGCGTAAAGTAAGCATAAGCATACCGCCCCTTTACCGTGATATTCAAATGGAAGAAGTAGACGAAGACCCTGGGGTTTACAAAAAAACCATAACTTTTAGCCAAGATAAGCAAATAAAGCGACCGACTAAAGCCATTTATACAATGCAGGGCGAAGACGGGCAGGAAAAAGCGCAGGCATTTTCAAGAGGGCGCATAAAAATAACCGCCCCGCAAGACTCAAAACGCGCAGCCCGCATTAAAAACAAAGCTAGAGCCTTGCCCGCCCCAAACCCTTACGGGCGGCTTATGCATACAAAGCTTTTTGGCGACATTACAATAACAGGCAAAAAAAACAACTTTTACCGTGTTAATTTGGACGACGATAATATCGCTTGGGTCGCCCCTGCTGCTATAACAACGCCAAGGCGCGGCGAGCAGCCGCTAAATACAGCGTGGGAAGTTTCCGCAAAAACAGCAGCCAAAGATAAAACCACCATAACAATAAAAAATACGCAAAAGGTAAGTTTTAAAATAGAAGAAAAACCAGAAGCTTTTGAAATCTACCTCTTCTACACAAAAGCGCTTGATACTTTGATTAATGATACAGAAGACCCACTTGTTAAAGCAATAAATTATGAAGTGCTTTCAGATAAAACTAAAAAGCTAATTTTTAAATACAAAGAAGGCCAAAATATTTGGGGCTATAAAGTCCGCTACGAGGGCAACAACCTTATTTTTGACTTATATCACAAGCCAGCTTTTGCTTTTAGCAAAGAGCAACCGTTAAAAGGTTTAAAAATAGTGCTTGACCCAGGGCATTCCCCAAAACGCACCCCCCCTTACGACGGCGCAATTGGCCCAAGCGGCACGCTAGAATATGAAGTTAACTATAAAATAGCCAAAGTGGCCCAGCAAAAGTTAAAAGAAAAGGGCGCAGAGGTAATATTAACAAAAGAAGAGGACGAAAAGGCTGCTTTTAAGCACAGGGTGAAAAAGGTTGACGACGAGGACGCAAAATTATTTATAAGCATACACAATAATGCGCTGGCCGATAATGTTAACCCTTTTGATAAAGATAGAGGCTTTTCAATTTATTATTATTATCCGCACAGTATGGCTTTTGCCCAGTCTATGGAGCGTAGTTTTATACGCAATATTGCCCTGCCCTCTAACGGCGTGCTTGAAGGTAATTTTTATGTAACCCGCAATTTGCCACAAGTGCCTGCTTTGCTTATAGAAAACTTATATTTGATGTTTCCAGAACAGGAAGATTTGTTAAAGAAAGATGATTTTATACAAATGCTCGCTGGCGCAATAGCAGGCGGCGTTATTGATTTTGTTAACCCAGACGCAATTGAAAATAAACCTACAATTGTGCCGCAAGTTAAGAAGGATTAATATAGCAAGTTTAAGAAGTTTGGCATACTTGATTAAAAAAATACATATTAGGGCAAAAAAATACCAGCGTAATTTGCTAGAATATAAGAAAGGTTGCGCTGCAAGTTTGTTTTGTAGCCTTTTGTAGTTTAAAACAATTTGGCCGGGATGCTGGAATGGTATACAGGTTAGTCTCAAAAACTAATGCCCTTTAGGGCTTGAGGGTTCGAGTCCCTC
>JAISHT010000087.1 GCA_031262415.1 Elusimicrobiota bacterium
ACAAACGCCGCCCGGTTTCATCTTGTCAATTAATGTAACTTCCGCTCCCAAAGCCGCTGCTTTTAAGGCCGCTGGATAGCCGCCGGGGCCTGCTCCGATTACTGTTATTTTTTTTGTCATAAAAATACCTCTATATTATTCTCTTGATAAAAGTATATAATATTTGTATGCTAGAAAAACAATCATATACAGGACACAGGGATCGCCTCCGTCAACGCTTTGCGCGCGCAGGCCTTGATTCTTTTATGGATCACGAAGTCTTGGAGCTTTTGCTTACATACACAATTCCCCGCAAAGATACCAAACCCATAGCGTGGGCGCTTATAAAACGTTTTGGCTCTTTGTCTAATGTGCTGGACGCAACAAAACAAGAGCTTGAGGAAATCCCCGGTATTGGCGAGCAGAGTTCAACTTTTATTAATTTAATCCGTGGCGCTATGCGCAAATACTTCCTTGAAGAAGTTAAAGAAAGTAAGGAAATTAAAGACCCGCAAAGCGTTGTGGATTTTTGTAGAGCCTCCTTGCAAGGCGAACCAAATGAAGTTTTTGAGGTTATTTACTTAACAACTCGCAACACAATAATTGGCGTAGAGCGTATTGCTATAGGCACTATAGACAGGGCCAGCATTTCCCCCCGTAAAATTATAGAAAACGCATTTCGCCGTAGGGCGGCGGCTTTGATTTTTGTTCACAATCACCCCTCTGGCGAGCCTAGCCCCTCGCAGGAAGATATTTCTTTGACGGAAAACTTATCCAGAATAGCCGCCCCGCTTGGCATTATAGTTTTGGACCATATTATTGTTGGCAAAGGCAAATTTTTTAGCATAAAAGCTAGTTCGTTTATAAAATCCCGCAAGACACACTAAGAAATAATAGAGCATAGCAAAACAAATACCCTAAGGAGATTATTAAATGCAAACCCTTTTAAAAGAAGTTCTTAAACATCAAGTTTACCCCGCCATGGGCTGCACGGAGCCGGTATCGGTAGCGCTATGCGCGGCAACGGCCGCAAAAGAGGCAAAAGGCAAAATAATATCAGCCTTAATATTTGCAGACCATGGCACATTTAAAAACGGCCTTGGCGTGCGTATTCCAAACACTCACGGGGAAAAGGGCAATTTGCTGGCCGCAGCCTTGGGCGTTTTGATAGCAAAGCCGGAGCTTGGTATGGAAATTTTGAAAGCCGCAACGCCCAAAATAGTAAAAGAAGCAAAAGAACTTGTTGCTAAAAAAGTAGTTAAATTGCGTGTTAAAGATAAAAAAGGTTTTTATATAGAAGCAAATATAGAAACAGATAAAAAAGAAAAAATAAAATGCATTATCAGCCAAAGCCATACAAATGTTTCTTTACTTCAGAGAAATGGCAAAATTTTAACAAAAAATAAATTGCATAAAACGCAAAATACTTTTAAAACTAAATTAGCCGCCTGCTCTTTAAAAGATTTAATTGAAGAAGCCCAAAAAGCAGATAAGGAAGATTTGGCCTATATCAAAAAAGGCGCATTAATGAATTTAGCCGCCTCAAAACAAGGCGCAAAGCTAAAAAAAGTTGGCTATTATCTTGACCAGCTTGTCAAAAAAGGCATTTTAAGCGGCAATATAGTAAATTCCACAAAAATTTTAACCTCCCGCGCGGCTGACGCTAGAATGGACGGCGTTCCTGTGCCGGTTATGAGTAGCGGCGAATCGGGCAATCAAGGCCTAGTGGCAATTTTGGCGCCATATCACGTCGGTAAAGCAAATAAGGTTAAAGAGGAAACTATTTTAAAAAGCATTGCATTATCACACTTATTAAATGGCTATGTAAAGGCTTTTACCGGCGAGCTTGCCCCCATTTGCGGTTGCGCAATAGCGGCCGGAGTTGGCGCAAGCGCAGCGATAGTTTTTCAAGAAAAGAGCGCGGATATTAAAGCTATAACTTTAGCCATAAACAATATAATTAGCGATATTGGCGGTATGCTTTGCGACGGCGCAAAAAGCGGTTGCGCATTAAAAGTCGTAAGCTCTGTAGATAGCGCACTCAGGGCCGCCTATATGGGTGCAAATCACTACGGCATAACAGAGGTTGAAGGCTTCGTCGGCAAAACGGCGGAGGAAACTATACAAAATTTAAGCAAAATATCTAATATAGGTATGGCGCATGTAGACAATACCATAGTAGATATTATGCAAGGCAAAATAAGTTAATGAAGATAAGTATAGTTTTAGTAAGGCCAAGAAATCCGCAAAATATCGGCGCAGCGGCTAGAGCCATGGGCAATTTCGGCCTATCTGATTTAAGAATAGTCGCCCCGCACAAGCCTGTTTGGCAAGAGGTAGTTTCGGCCGTTGGCGCAGAAGATATTTTAAAAAATGCCGCTTTATACGATGATTTACCTTCCGCTCTAGCAGATGCAAATTTAGTCCTAGCGACAACCGCCTTAAAAAATAGACGAGTAAACCAAAATATAATTAATTTGCCAACTTTAAATGAAGAGCTTAAAGAGGAAAATCCGCAAAAAATTGCTATAGTTTTCGGGCCGGAAAAAACGGGCCTTACGCAAAGCGAAATTGCCCTTGCCCATAAAATATTAAATATCCCAACAAGCAAAAAAACGCCGTCAATAAATTTAGCGCAAGCAGTTATACTGTGTTGCTATGAACTATCAAAAAATAAAGCTTTGCCAAAATATCCAAATAAAAAAGAAGAACCTACCTTTGAAGAAACTCAAATTTTAATAAACAACTTGCTTGCTTTGCTTGATAAACTTGCCCTGCCGCCAACCTTAAACAAAAAAATACTAACCGAGCGTTTTAGAAATATTGCCTCTTTGAGGGCGTTTAGCAAGCAAAATATCTTCTTTATAAATAGCATAGTTGCCAAAATAAACAAAAAAATAAAATAATTATTTTGATTGTTCTCTCTCGCTTTTTGCTATCATTTATATATGTTAAACGCGCGCAAAATACTTTTTATAACTTTAGGCCTAAACTTACTTTTGCCCTCAATGCTTTTTGCCAAAACCACAAAAATGCAAGAGGCAAGGTTGCCTGCTACTGAGCTTGAAGAAGAAGCAACTAACCCCGAGCAAACGCCAAATCTTTTTGTCGCCCCGCCGCTAGAGGATAAAGCGGCAAGTCCCGATAAAATTTCTGCCGATATAATGCATAAAGCGGCTACTCCTAGTAAAATAGAAGCGCCAATAGAGGCCGCAACCGAAGCAACCAAACCAAACAAGGAAACCAAAAAAAACAAAGAGGCAATTACAAAAAATGCCACCCCAAAAATAAGCCCTTTGCCAAAACCTTCCGTTTTAGAAACTAAAACCCAGCAAATTTTAAATGCCGCCGCCCAAAGCCGCGGCGAAGAAAACGCCGCCACTAGCGACGAGCATACGCCCGAGCAGTGGCTCAAGTTAGCTTTTGGCCTAGTAGCAACATTACTGCTTGGACTAGCCGTTTTCTTTATTTCAAAATATCAATAAATTATGTTAGAATATCATTAACAACGCAGTAAATCTAGCGAGGTGTTTTTTTATGTCTTACAATATTTTAGTTATAAACCCGGGTTCAACTTCCGACGATATAGGCTATTATAGAGGCCAAACTCCTGTTTTTGAATTAAGATTAGACTATTCTACAGAAGACTTAGCCCCATTTGAAAACAAAAACATAGCCGAAATGGCTCCCCTAAAAAAGAAGGTTATTTTAGAAAAACTTAAAGAATATAATATCCCCCTTAGCGAAATTAACGCCGTTGCCGGTCGCGGCGGCCTTACAAAACCTATTGAGGGCGGGGCTTATTATGTAAACGATTTAATGCTTGAAGATTTAAAATCCGCCAAATACGGTGTGCACGCTTCAAATTTAGGCGGTATTTTAGCTAGGGAAATTGCCGACGAGGCAGGCTGCATCAGCCTAATTAGCGACGCTGTTGTGGTAGACGAACTTAACCCCCTTGCACGCTACACCGGTATGCCCGAGCTTAAAAGAATAGCCATAGCCCACGCTTTAAACCAAAGGCGGGTTGCATTTTTAACGGCAAAAAAACTTGGCAAACCTTATGAAGATTGCCGCTTTGTTATTATGCATGCTGGCGGCGGCGTAAGCATAGGCGTGCATATTGGCGGTAAAATTGTTGATGTCAATAATGCTCTTGAAGGCGAGGGCCCTATGTCGCCCCAACGCTCAGGCACTTTGCCTGTAGCTGATTTTGCAAGGCTTTGCTATAGCGGCAAATACACCTTCCCGCAGATGTATTTGAAAATTAAAGGCCGCGGCGGGCTATTTGCCTACACCGGCACGCAAAGTATGAAAGATGTTAGAGAATTTGCCGAAACAGGCAAAAAACCTGCGGGCGCAAATATCACTTGCACAAGGGAGCAAGCGCAGGAAATTATTGATGCCATGATATATCAATTTATGAAGTATATCGGCTATATGGCAGCTGTGGCCGAGGGTAAGCTGGACGGCGTTATTTTAACAGGCGGCTTGATGTATGGCGAAAGCTTGAGAGAAGCCTTAAAGCAAAAAGTTTCCTGGATTGCGCCAGTTTTTGTTTACCCGGGTAGTGATGAAAAAGCCGCTTTAAGAGAAGCCGCCGTCAGGGCGTTAGATAACCCTGCGGCAATAAAAGAGTATAAATAGGAGAAAACAAAAAATGAAATTCAACAGTTTCAAGGAACTTATAGGCCTTGTTAAAGGTAAATCAAACCGCGTGGTAGTGCCGGGCGCAAACAATATGGAAGCGCTTGAAGCTATTAAAATGGCGGACGAAAACGGCCTTATATCGCACGGTATTTTAATCGGCGATGTGGAGCTTATCAAACAAATGGTAAAAAAAGTTGGCTTACCAGAAGAAAAATTTGAATATATCCAATCCACAGATGTGGTTGAAATGTGCAACTTGGCCGTGCAGCAAATTGTTAACGGCAAAGGCGACTTCCTTGTAAAAGGTTTAGTGGATACCAAATATTATATGAAAGCAATTTTAAACAAAGAAATGGGCTTAGTTCCGCAAGGGGCATTGCTTTCCCACTTTGTGCTTTTTAAGACGGATAATTACCACAAAATGTTTGCTGTTTCAGATTCTGCCGTCGTCATTAGCCCAACGCTTGAGCAAAAGGCAAAAATCATTAACAATGCGGTAAATGTTCTTAGGAAACTAGGCGTGGAAAAACCAAAAGTGGCCATAGTTTGCCCTGTGGAAAAAGTTAATGAAAAAATCCCCTCCACTTTAGACGCTCAAGCCTTAGTTGAAATGAATCAAAAGGGCGAAATACCAAATTGCACCATTGAAGGCCCTTACGATTTATACATATCCTTCTCCAAAGAACTTGCGGCGGAAAAGGGTATAACCGGCAAACAAGTGCCCGGCGATGTTGATTTGATTATCTTGCCCGATCTTGACGCCGGCAACCCCGTCTACAAAGCGCTTGCTTTCTTTGCAAAAGGCGTTGAGGGCGCAACAATACTTGCAGGCCCAAATATACCGGTAATCTTGCCCTCAAGGGCCGATCACCCAAATATCAAGCTTAACTCAATTGCGCTAAGCTCCTATTTAAAAGACCAGAAATAAAATAGCAAATAAGATATGCGGTAAAGTCAAAAAGGCTTTACCGCATACTTTTATAACAGGAATTGCCGCTAAATGTTATCACCTAAAAAAATATTATCTAACCGTTATATAATGGCCTTTATGAAGAATGTAGCCATTTATTTGCCTATTTGTATGATAATATTTTTTGCCGTAGATTTTGCCGTGCATCGCCACCTTAAAAAAATAGAAACTAAGCAACAAGCGCAAGAAGTTTATTTTAAAAAATACGAGGGCAGTTTAAAACGCCGCCTTAACTTATCTCTAGAAGAAGCCGGCATTACTAGAGAGCAGGCGACAAAAATTGTCAACAAATTAAATACCGTTTTGGATATGCGCCGCCTCGCCCCGCGCGATAAATACCTTATAACTATGGCGGAAAACGATAATAATGGCTTTAAAATGCTAATTGTTACTAAAGATTTTTCCCGCTATTATGTCGCACAAAATAATGGCGAGCTTATTGCCGGCATTATGGATATTTCCTTTAAAGAGAGAGAGCGTTTTGTAAAGGGCGATATTCAAAATTCTCTTTTTAATTCTATGCAGGCAGTCGGCTTAAAGCCGTCTTTTATTATTGATTTTACCGATCTTTTCTCTTGGACTATAGACTTTAACAGCGAAACCAGAGACGGAGATAAATTTGCACTTTATTGGGAAGAGGGATATACCGCCGGCGGCAATACCCTAAACGAAACTATACTAGCCGCTTACTACGACGGCAAAGTTGGCGGACGCACTTACGCTATCCGCTTTGAAGACGATTTCTACGACGAAAACGGTAAATTCAGCAAAAAAATGTTTTTAAAATCCCACATTAGCGTTTGGGGCGTGCGTATTTATTCTCGTTTTAACAAGGGCTGAGTTCACCCCATTTTAAGAATAC
>JAISHT010000017.1 GCA_031262415.1 Elusimicrobiota bacterium
GACCTTTCTCAAACCAAATATGTAATTTGGGACGAAATGGATAGAATGCTTGACTTGGGCTTTATCCACCAAATTGAAGATATTATGAAGAATTTGCCAAAAGAGCGGCAAACGATAATGCTATCAGCCACATTTCCAAAACGGATTGCGGCCTTGGCAAGCAAGTATTTAATTGACCCTGTCCGCGTGGAAATTGACGCCCCCAATAGCGTATCAACAAATGTTAAACAAGAAACTATAGAAGTTGAGGGCAATGCTAAATTAAAAGAACTTACAAAACTTTTAGAAAGTTTTAAAAAACAGCAAGTATTAGTTTTTGCAAAAACGCAACGCACCGTGGGCGAAATGGCAAAATATTTAGCTAAAAGCGGTTTTGCCGCTAGAGCATTACACGGGGGGCTAAAACAATCTAAGCGGGACGAAGTTGTAAAAGATTTCCGCGCGGCGGCCTTTAATGTTTTAATTGCTACAGATGTTGCGGCTAGAGGGCTAGATATACCAAAAATAGCCTATGTTGTTAACTATGAGCTGCCCCAAGTGCCAGAGGAGTATATTCACAGAATTGGCAGAACAGGCCGGGCCGATAAAAAGGGCACCGCTTTTACCTTGCTTGCTAGGGCGGATAAAAGCAAGTGGAAACAAATAAAAAAATTCTTACAAGGCGACGACGGCAAAATGCCTGCGCAAATAAAATGGCCTGCAAAAGCTGAGCAAATTATACCAACTAGCGGCGAGCCATTACAAAAGCCAGAAAAAATTACTAGGAAAACACCGCCTGCGCAGATAAAACGCAAATTTGGCTTTAAGGCTGAAAAGGAGGAAATAAACAAAAAATCTGTTATTAAAAAAATCGCAGTTAAAAAACCTGCTGCAATTGCTCCAGTAAAAGCGGAAAAAAAGCCTGAGAAAAAAGGGGCTTTTAAAATTTCTTATGTCGGCAAAAAGAAAGAAGAAAAGCCAAAAAAATATGGCCGCCATCAATCAAAAAAATGGGCTTTAATAGCCGAGCGTAAGTATAATCACGGTAAAAAATTTAAAAAGAGAAAAAAGAGATAAAAAGCGGGTTTAATATGCAAAATTAGGGCTAAAACCCCCGCCCATATTCAAATTTGATATACTAAGTTTATGATTTCGTTTATTATAAGAGTATTTATTGTAATAGTTGTGTTTTTAGCTGGGGTAATGGTCGGCAATATTTTTATGCCGCAAAAACAGCTTGAAGAACACGCCATAACCGCCGTGCGGGAGCCAGCCACAACTTTGGATTTGGCCGCCCCGCTTGATACGCAGGCTATGTTAGAAGATGTTTCAAAAATTCAAAGTGTTTTGCAAACTTGCCCCGCTGGTCAAGAAAACAATCAAAACACCGCCCAGGACACAAAAAAAGCCTTGTTGCTTGCGGCTTTTAAGGCGGCGCAGTATCAATACAAACTTGAACTTTTAAAAGTGCACGAAACGCCTGAACATAAAACCGCCTATATAAAAGCGCGCGATAATTACCTAAAAATAATTGAAACTATTGAGGCTGATTTCCCCCAAACCTCAACCCAAATAGAAATAATTAAACCGCAGGAAAGCGACCTAACGGCAGAGGCAACCCTAGCGGCAACAACGCAGGCTGAAATTACGCCAACGGCAACTAAAAAATAAGGAGGCAACTATGCCCAAATCAAAATTCACAGGAAATAAAAAAGTTGAGATGGAAGTCAATGGTTTTACCTTGCAGGCAGATTTACCAAAAGAAGGCTTTGGCGGCGATAATAGCGCGCCCGACCCAATGGCACTGTTGCAAGCGGCATTACTTTCCTGTGCGTCAATACACGCTTTATTTTTCATTGATAAAATCAATTACCCCAAAGAAAAAGTTACCCTTGAGCTTAAACCTGTTTTCAATGAAAACGGAGATATAACAAAGGCCTCTATTTTAATTTATGTGCCTGCTGATTTCCCTCAAGATAAGGAAAAACTTTTAATTTCCATAGTAGAAAACTGCAAAGTTGGCACGCATGTAAAATTCCCAAGAGAAATTATTATAGTAAGGCATTAGATTTAAAGCAGTGAATTTAAAGCCAGATATTTGATGAGAGAAGCCTTAGTGTTATTACCCTAAGGCTTCTTTTAATAATTCTCTATAGTTAACAAATTGAGGCGTGGGGATTGCGTCTAGGCTATCAACCCAAAGCCACTGGGCGCATTTTTCTGGCTCCATTATTTTTGGTGTTTCTGCTTTGGACTCTGCTTTCATAAAAATGATTATTCTATGTGAATCTTCTTTTTGATGCTTGCCTTTAAAAAACAAAACATTTGCTATTTTAATTATGCTGGTTTTTTGGATTTTAAGGCCTGTTTCTTCCAACACTTCACGGTATGCGCAGGCTTGAGGCGTTTCCATAAATTCCAACTTTCCCCCGGGCAAAGCCCAAGTGCCGCCACCGTGAGGACCTAGCCGCTGGCCAACTAAGAACTGCCCTTTTTTATTAAAAACGAAAACACCGCACCCCACCCCAATTGTATTATCCGTTTTTTGTTCCATTTTTGATTTTACCTTATTGTAAGATTAAACAGTTTTTTATTTAACACATTCATATATCGCTTTACCTAATTTTTTTATGAAATCAATCGCTATCTTGGTATCTCCTTCTATTATATTTTGTCGCCCCAAAGAAGCAGCTTGATAATCACTCTCATGAACAATCTGGTCTCTACGAGTTGATATATTTGATAGTTCGGTTTTGACTTGCCTTTCATCTCGTTTCATTTGTGCAGATATTTTTTGCCATTTCTGTGCTTCTTCCCAGATACAAGCTAAGCCCTCAGCAATTTTTTCAGGCTTTTGGAATGATTTAAAGCTATTAGCCTCAATGATAAGTTGTTGTAGCGACGATAGACGTTCTGATTCGCTTTTAGAACTATCAAAGTCCACTATAATATTGTGAAGATTTGTTGCCTTAAATGATTTTAAGGCAGGTGTTATTGGTCTTTTCTTCAAATAAACATTAGTAATACCTGCAAGTATCAAATCGTGCATAAACTTATCAAGAGCTGAAATCACTTGTACCCACTGAAATCTTAACAAATCAGAATAGTCAATTGCATTAAAATTATTTTGTTTTAGATACTGGTATATAACATTTGCCTTTTCTGTTTCGGCAATCATTGCTACAAAAGTATTATATGACTTTTTCATTATATTCTTGTTAATAGAGGCGTTGCAATATCATTAAAATTTTTAACAAAAAGATCCTTATTTACTATATTTGTACTGTGCACTACACCCTGCCCTAAATCATTATTCGTTAGTGCTATTATAGGAACACCTTTTTCTGTGGCTGTTTGTTGTAATCCACCAAAATCCTTAATTTCAGTTAAGCAAAATTCACTTTGCATATTTTTAATCATTCCTTCTTTTTGTAACGCTGGGACCAAGTCTTCTTTTACTTCTTTTTTAATACTGGTTATCTTATTTCTGTAATAGGCTGCAGGCTTAGCGTTTCTTACGGCAAATCTAGATATAACTTCCCCAATGAAATACATTTTTTTATCTGGCAGAGGATAAGATGCCTCTTTGGTTAAATTTGACAATTCTGTAGCTTGTTTTTTCCATCTAGGTAGTATAATTTTAAGAGTTTTTAACGCCATAATAGAAAAAGGATCTGGATTTGTAGGCACTATAAAGGCATCAGAAGACATAAATAAAACTTGATTAATTGCACTTAAACTAGGATTTAAGTCAATTATTACGTAATCTATACTATATTGTTCAGAACATAATCTAATAAGTTCGGCAAAGGCACCAGGTAAATTTTGGAGCGTGGTTAAAGTTGCGCTAGTGGTAAGAGCTAAATTTAATTGTGGTTCGTAAGCGGATAAATCCATATGACCAGGAATTAAAAAGAGATTTTTATTTTGTGTGTGATTAGGACATTCTATAGCTTTGATAGGCTCTGGCTTAGCATCAAAAGCCTGTCTAACGCCATCTTTTATATTATGACTTTTTGTTTCATCTTTTTCATAATAATCATTAAAATTATCGCTTAATACAAGAGCTGTTAAATTGCATTGAGAATCTCCGTCCACTAGCAGTACCCTTTTTTTCTGATTAGTAAGAGACCACGCCAAGTTATAAGCGATGGTTGTTTTAGCAACACCCCCCTTGTGGTTGAATATAGAAATTACTTTTGCTTCTTCTTTTGTTTTCATTGAATTGCTCCTATTTATTATCAGCACCAGAGCCATAGATTTTATATGGTTATACGATCTACTTATCCGTTTTGCCGTTGCTAGCGTCCTGTTTATCTTTCTCTTCCTGTTTTATGGCGTCGCTGTAAGATGCCCAGTTGCCACGGCCTGTTTCTTTAACATAATACAAAGCTTTATCGGCGCAGTTAATTAAATCCTGCCCGTTAGTAGCGTCGTAGGGGAAGACGGATAAACCTTGGCTTATTGAAAGTTTTATATCAGCCCCGCGCGTAACCCTACTGGGCAGTTCAATCTCGCTCACTTTTTTCATAAGGCGTTTTGCAATATGCTCCGCCTCTTCCCCCGTTGTGCGGGGCAGCATTATCAAAACTTCGTCGCCGCCGTAGCGGCAGGGGATATCCGTCTGCCTAAGGCTAGCGCGGATAACCTCGCTAACGGCTTTTAAAGCCTCGTCGCCGACGGCGTGTCCGTAAGTGTCGTTAATACCTTTAAAATGGTCAATATCTAAAAGTATTAAAGAAAAAGTTAAATTAAAACGCTCGGAGCGGTAAATTTCCTGCTCAAGATGTTCGTTAAAAAACCGCCTAAGCGCAAGTTTTGTAAGGTCGTCAAAATTGGATAATTCCTGCACTCTCTCAAACAGGCGGGCATTATCAATAGCCAAAGCTATTTGCGACGAAAACTGCCTAAGCGACAAAACATCTTCGTCGGATATTTGCATACGGGAAAGCATATTATCAAACACAAGCCAGCCCAAATGCTTGTTTTGCACTATCATAGGCAGGCTTAAAATAATGTCGGATTTTATTAGCGGCGTGCATGCTTGTTTGGAGCAAGCCTCGCTAACGCCGGCAATAGCGGCTTCTTTTATATCAATTTCTTTTATTTCGCCGGATAAATCAGATGTATAAGCCTCTTTAAACTCCCCGCTTTTAGGGTCGTTTAAAAATAGGCTTGTTCTATCAAATTGGAAAGTTTTTTGTATGCTTTTTAAAATATCTGCAATACCGTCGCTAAGGCGAAGTGATGTTGCAAAGACTGCGGCAAGCTCGTTTAAAGCCAAAGCTCGGCGAAGTTGGGTAGTATTGTAGTGGTCAACTTCGGTTATATTTATTTTTACGGAAAGCTCCCGGCAAAGGCCGGATAAAATTTCCCTATCGCTTTGCGAAAAGGGCTTATTTTTTTTGAGCCTTTCAATGCGAATTACGCCGTATTGATTGCCGGCTGGCGCGCCGCTTTGTATTGTTTTTAAGCTATCTAGCGGAGTGCGCCATTTAAGCAAATTATATACGGCAGGATAGTCTAACGTGGGCGAGTCCCCTATACCGTCTTCCATAAATTTAATAATTTCTGGGGAGTTTTTATCAACAAAAACATCTTCCTGCATATAATAGGATTTATTGCCAATGCACATCATTTTAAGCGAGATTATGGATTGCTCCCCAATCCAATCAAAAAAGAAAATCCTATCAGCGTTTAGATATTCGGCCATAAGCGGCAATGCCTTTTTGAGCAAAGAGCCTATGCTTTCATATCTATCTGAAAGGCTTTGGTAAAAATCATAAAAAAGCGATGTGCGTTTATCTATCATAATTAATCTATATAAAAGCGTAAAATATTATCAATTTCTTTTGCGGCATTTTGCAACTCGTCCTTTAGAATTTTTCTATCGTATTTATGCATTAAAATAGAGCTTGCTATAACCGACATTATATTTGCCAACATCTCCATAATAGTGCCTGTTATTACAAAATTAGGCAGTAAGCTGGCAGAAGCTATAATGCCTGTATAATTTTGCAAACGCTGGGGCGAGGCCATTAAAAAATTATCAAAACTGGATTCCATAGCGGGGAAGGCTTCCGTCTTGGCGGCATATTCAATTTGCGTATCGGGCTGGGTAAGCCATTTAAGTAATTTTAGGGCGTTTTCCCGCTGGGTCCCGCCTTTTACTATAGCTAAATTAACGCCGCCCATATAGTTTGCATAATTATCGCCAGTGCGAGGCACGGGTAAAGTTTTAAATTTTATGCTTTTTTGATTGCCCTCAAACATTGTAAGGCCTTGGCGGCGGGTCATCATAAAAGTGGATTTATTTGAGGAAATTAGCCCTAGCGAGCTTCTTTCCTTTAAAATCGGCATATAGCCCTTTAGCGCAAGCTCTATAAAATCGGCCATACCTTGCTCAAACTCAGGCTTATCAAGGCCGCAGGTTTTGCCGTCGGGGCTTAAAATATATGCGCCGCGGCTCCAAAGGCAAGGCAAAACAGAGCGGTGCGAAAGCGAACCACGCCAATCATTATTTTGCATGGGGTAGTAGCCTTCTTCGCTACCGCTAAAATGTTCTTTTAGTAGACGGCAGGCCTCAAGCAATCCGCCCCAAGTAGAGAGCATTGTTTCAGCGTCGTCGGTTATAAGTTTAAGATGGTCTTCCCTAAAATGCAAGGCGCTTATATCCATCCACCACGGGAAAGAGTAAATATCTGCGGTATCTTTTTTGTAGCTTGACGGTTTTAGCAAATCAAGGCAGTTGTCAACACGCAGGGTTTTATCAAGCTCGGTTAAATTTTCAAGGACATCGGCTTTAATTAAAAGCTCCGTCCAATAATTTGGCATGGCAATTAAATCTGGGCAGGAATCATGGCCGACTTTGTGCTTTAGAGTGAAAATGCGGGTCCACAAATTGCGTCTATTAATGATTTTTATTTGGACATCTATATCTGGATTTTCCGCGCGAAAAGGAGCTAGCAGGTTATCCATAATATCCTGTGTATGGGTTGCATTATCGGGCATCATCCAAAGTATCATTTTTTCTTCCAGTTCCTAAGCGTCATATTAGGGTTAATATTTATTTTACCCTTTGCTGCGCCATATTGCAATTTTTTGGAGGCGCAAAGCGCAATCATTGCGGCATTATCCGATGATAAACGCCTGTCAACAAACCTTGCTTTTATACCTGCTTTTTTAGCCTCTTCTATCATTGTGCTTTTTAAAAGCTCATTTGCCGCTACCCCGCCGCCAACCGCAATATACTTAACTTTATATTTTTTTGCGGCTTCCACGGTTTTTTTTACTAAAGTTTCAACCACCGCCGTCTGAAAAGATGCGCAAACATTAGCTATATTTATGTCTTTGTGGTCCCTTAAATAATAACTTACCGCAGTTTTTAGCCCGCTAAAAGAAAATTCAAAAGTGCCGGGCATAAACGGCCTTGGGAATTTTATGGCCTTACTATCCCCTTTTAAAGCCTGAGCGGAAACCTGCGGCCCGCCCGGGTATCCGAGGCCGAGCAATTTAGCCACTTTATCAAAGGCCTCGCCTGCGGCGTCGTCACGGGTTTTGCCAAGCAGTTTATATTGGCCGTATCCCTTAACCAGCCAAAGCTCGGTATGCCCTCCTGATACTATAAGGGAAATTAGAGGAAATTCAAGGGGGTCAAGTTTTGGCGTTGAAGTAAGCTCGCACGCATAAAGGTGGCCCTCCAAGTGATTTACGCCGATAATTGGCGCGCCGTAAAACTCTGCCAGAGTTTCGGCGGCAACACGGCCAACTAGTAAGCCGCCGGGCAGCCCGGGGCCGTTAGCAAAGGCAATATAATCTGGCTTTAGCGGGCCTAGCGCCTCTTTAACTACGCCTGCAATTTTAGCGGCGTGAGCGCGGCTTGCAAGCTCCGGCACTACGCCGGCATATTTTTTGTGTATATCAATTTGAGTGTAGACAACATTTTTTACAACCTCGCTGCCGTTTTTTAATACGGCGGCGGAGGTTTCGTCGCAAGTCGTCTCCAAAGCTAGGATTAAACTATCTTTCACTCTTATTTGCCGCCTTTGGCCTTATTTGTTTTTGTAGCTTTTGTATCAGTTGTATTATTTGCCGTTTGGGCCGCCGCTTGGGTTGCCGCTTGGGGTTTTAAATTAGCTAAAACATTCCTTGCTTTTAAAACTTCTAAGGCTCTATCAAGCTGTATGTCCTGCGTTTTTTCTTTTGATTCAGGCTCGGCTGTTTTTTTGGACGGCGAGTAGACTAGATTAGTTGTATTATAAGTAATGCGTCTAGCGGTGGACAAATCAAAAGGTATAACCATATCTGGCACAATACCGCCATGATTAGTTTTTTCCTTAAAATTTCTATGTATCATTCTACCTAGCGGCGTATAGTATTTGGCTACTGTAATACGCAGGCCATTATCGCCGGGCAACATAATAACTTGCTGCACGCTGCCTTTGCCAAAAGTTCTATTGCCAATTAAAACGGCCCGTCCGTAATCTTGCAATGCGCCAGCCACAATTTCACTGCCGGAGGCGGAACCCTCGTTAACCAATAAAACTATCGGTATATCGGGATACTGCGCTTTTGCATTGCTTTTGTATTCTTTAAAGTATTCTTCCTTGCGGCCTTTTGTATAAACTATAAGTTTATTTTCGCCAATAAAAAGCTTTACCATATCTACGGAAGCGTCCAGCAAACCGCCGGGGTTAAAGCGCAAATCAAGCACCAAAGCCTTCATACCTTTCTTAGTAAGGTCTTGCATTGCTTTGTTGAAAGTTTCCATTGTGTGTCCCGAGAAATCGGCCACAAAAATATAGCCAATTTCTTTATCCAACATTTTGGAAAAAACTACTTCTGGTATAATTCTTGATCTTTTAAGATTAAAGGTTTTTTTAATTGTTTTGCCTGTTTTGGGGTCTTTACGCTCAACGGTAAATTTAACTTTTGAGCCAACTTGCCCCCTTAATGCGGCAACAGCCTTTTCCGTGCCGATATCGGCAACTTTTTTGCCGTCAACATCTAAAATAATATCGCCCGGCTCAACGCCCGCTTTATAAGACGGGGAATTTAACATTGGGGAAACAACAGACAAAACGCCTTCCCTTGAAGTTGTAAGACGCAGGCCAATACCGCCAAATTCGCCTTTTGTTTCCTCCTGCATACGCTTCATAGAATCCCCGCTGATATATTCCGAAAATTCGTCAAGACTACCAACCATACCCTCCAATGCGCCGTCAACAAGCTGCTTAGCGGTAGTTTCCTCAACATAGCTATCTTGTATTTTATCCATAACATCAACCATAACTTTTAGCTGCTCAAGCCCGCTATCAACCCCAGAATAAGCAAACGGAAACAAACTGCCTATAAAAAAAGCCGCCACCATTAAAATTACATATACATTTACTTTCTTTTTCATATTTTTATCCTTTTATTTTTTACTTAACCAAATTTCCGGGTCAGATGCGCTGGTGCCGTTGCGTATTTCAAAATAAACCGCATTGGCGCCGCTGCCCATGGCCGAGCCTTGCGTATCTCTGCCGCATAATCCTAGAGTAATGCCTGCGGCTACTTGCTGGCCTACAACTACTTTAATTTCCCTAAGGAAGCCGTATATTGTAAAGAATCCGCCGCCGTGGTCCAAAATAACCACATTACCGTAAGAGCGAAATTCCCCCGCAAAAATAACTGCTCCCTCTGCCACGCTTTTAACTTCTGCGCCTTGCTGGGCCGAAATTTTTATGCCGTCTCTAAAAATCCAAGTTTTTAACTGGCTATTATATTCTTTGCCAAACCTACTTATTATTTTACCACTAACGGGCCAAGGTAGGGAGTTTTTTTCAATATTTATAGCGGATTTTGAAACTTGCGTCCCTTTGTTTCTTGCCTGCGCGCGGCGTTTGGCTTCGGCCGCTTTTAAAATCTTTTGCATTTGCTCGGCGGAATGTTTAAGCTCCGCCAAATCGGCCTGAGCCTTCTCGTAAAGCTGATGGGCCGCTAGCATATCTTCCCGCTTTTTTTGGGAGTCGCCCTTAATATCCTTCTTTTGACTTTCAACTTTATTTTTGCGAGCTAAAAGGGCCTGATTTTTGCCTTGCATATCTTCTAACTTTTCCTGACTCTCTTGGACTTCGCCGTTTAATTTATGCAAAAATACCAAATGGGTTTGAAGTAAAGCTAAGGCCGCTAGGTTAGCCTCTAACTCGCCAGAGTTAAAATATTTTGTTTTTAATGCGTCTTGTAAGACATAATTTGAAACTTCTTGTTGAAGAAGGTTTTGCCAAAGCGGCAAATTATCTTCCATTAATGCTTTATGCTCAAGCGTTTTAGCTTTTTGGGACTGGACGACCTCAATATCGCCAGCTATTTTTACGCTTAAAATTTCGGCCTGTTTTTCTTTTTGGGTTAAGGTTTTAATTTCACGGGCAAGGCGGGCCTCCTGCTCTTTATATTTCTTTATTTGCTCTTCTTTCTCTTTAGTTTGACGGTTAATTTCGGCAAGGTCTTTACTGCTGGCGGCGTGAAGCGGGCCAGCTAGCAAAACAAATGCTGATAAAAAAACTATTAAAACTTTTTCCATTTTGCAAGCGTCCAACCCGCCGCTAAGCAAAGCGCAAAAACTAATATTTGCGTATGGCTAAACATTTCATACTTTAAAGCGGGGGCAAGGGTATTTAGCGCCGTAGCTGCAAAGTATACTACGCCAAAAGCCAAAGCATAGGATAGGCAAGCCGAAAACAAACCGCCCGCCCTTTCTCTAAAAGATGATATTTTAGTGTAATAAGCCTCCACAAAAAAGCCAAAAGAGAGAAAGCCAAATAAAGCCGCAAGCAGTATTATATTTACAAAGTTAACAAGTCCGTTTAAATAGACTGCTAGGCGGGCTTGGTCTTCTTTATAATATACGGCGGCGTTTGGCTCCAAAACCGCAATATTATTTTGAACCCATACTTTTGGATTAAGCATAGCCTGCGTATTAACTTTAAGCTCAAAAAACTTTGGCAAGAAATCTGGGTTAATGGCCTGCGTCGCCGCTTTAAGACGGCTGCTTGACCCAGTAGCTTTAGCAAGCGTACGCATAGGGTCAATGCTGCTAACTTCTTTTACATCTTTTAATGCGGTTAATTTCCCTTGGAAATCAGCCGCTTGCAAATTAGAAACATTATTTAAAGTTATTACTAGGCGAAAATCGCTATTAATTAAATTAAGCGCAGTTTTTGCCCTATCTTGCAAAAAAGCCGCCGCCTGCAAGAGCATCGCTAAGGTAAAAATAAGCAAAAATACTCTTCTATATCCACGGAAAACTACTTTTGAATAGTCATTATTTTGCATTTAAAAAATCCATTATTTTTTCATTAATTTGCGTATTATGCATAACGCCGCCTTTAATGCCATCTTTTGCGCCGTAAAAAACTACAAAAAGCGGGGCGGCGGTGTGATACTTGCTTGCCCAAGCAATGCCAAGCCTGCGGACGACTTCATCTATAGCCGCATTAAAAGAACCTGCCTTTTCAATATCTTGCAAGGTCAAATCATAAGCCAAATAATCTTTGATAAGTTTTTGCATAGTTTGCGGAGTTTGTTTAGATTTATCAAGTTTATTAAAGTCTTTTATAAGCTCATAGGCGCTTCTTTTTTGTTTGGCAATAATATCTAAATTGGCTTTGGATACGAAATCCTCCCCGCCAAAAATATAGCCGCCTGCCTCCTTTGCTTGGTTTGCCTTGCTCTCTTCCTCTGTTGCGTAGTGATAGGCAAAAGCAAAGCCGCTTGTATCGTGATCGGCAGTTAAAACAAGCAAAGTATCCGGGTGCGTTTGAACCCAGTCGGTTAAATAACCCAGCAAATCATCTAATTCTAATAATTCCTGCAAAACTGCGCCTTGGTCGTGATTATGAGCGGCCCAATCTAACATACCCGCCTCAGCCATAAGGAAAAACCCATTTTCGTTTTTGGATAAAATTTCCAATGCTTTTTGCGTCATTTCCCGCAAAGTAGGGTAAGAGGATTTTGGATTTGTATCAATAGTTTGCGGCAAAGCTGCCCCGGCAAACAAGCCAAATAATTTTGGGCCTTTGGCTTTAGCTAGGTTTTTTTTGTGAAAGACAAGAGGATAGCCGCTAGAGAGTAGTTGCTTAAAAATTTCGTCGTCTTTTGCGCGAGGCGCAAGAGTAGAGCTATATGGCACTTTTTGCAAAATATTTTCATATTTCGGGTCTTTTAAATTATTTTTTGACATAAAATAATTTAACCCGCCGCCCAAAACGACATCAAGTTTTGAATCTAATAAATCTTTGGCTAAATTATCATAATCCTTGCGATTAGCCCTGTGAGCGCCAAAAACAACTGGCGTAGCGTCCAAAACAAAAACATCTGTTAAAACGCCTGTAGCTTTGCCTAGTTTTTTAGCCTGCTCGGCTAAATTAAGTAGCGGCTTGCCTTCTGCGTCAACGCCGATAGAAAGCGGATTTGTACGCCCGCCGCTTGCTATTTGAGTGGCGGCGGCGGCAGAATCGGCCACAAGAGTGTTTTTGGTATCATTTAAAACTATGCCTAAAACGCCCTCGTTAAAAATCTTTTCTATATTAGACAAGCGGTCTTTATAGGGCGAGTTTGGTGCGTAGCGGGCATATTGCATAAGTAAAGCCATTATGGAAGGCCCGCCGCCATCGGCAATAACTAAAATAACATTTTTCTTCCCTTGGCTATAGGCAAAAGAAGCAAAAAGGCAAGAAAATAAAATTATCCCAAAGAACTTCTTTACCATTTTGCGCCCCTTTTTACGGCTTCTTTAAAACACTTAAAATACTGTGTTGAGGAATTTTCCCAAGAAAAATCGGCAAGCATACCGTTTACCATTAATTTATGCCAAATACTTTTTTGGCTATATGCCTGCAATGCTTTATCTATTGCTCCAGCTAGGCCTTTTGCGTCTAAAGTATCCATAAAAAACCCTGTTTGCTGCGGCGTTCCATTGCCCTTTACGGTATCAAGCAAGCCGCCCACTTTTGAAACTATAGGCAAAGCGCCGTATCTCATAGATATCATTTGACTAAGGCCGCAAGGCTCAAAGCGGGACGGCATTAAAAATATGTCGCTAGCGGCGTAAATTTTATGAGCCATTTCCTCATCCACAACTTTTTGGAAAGAAACTTTTTTTGGGTTTAAAGAAGCAAGGCGGCTAAAAGCTTCTTCCGTCCTAGCGTCGCCACGGCCCTGTATTACAAATTGCGCTTTATTATTAAATTGCGGGATAATATCGGACACTAAATCAACGCCTTTTTGATAGGCTAGGCGGCTTACCATACCAATAAGCGGAATATTTGGGTTAACTTCAAAACCAAGTTCTTTTTGCAAAGTTTCTTTACAAACCGCTTTGCCTTTTAGAGATTCATCATCGTATCCCATAGGCAACATTGTATCGGTTTGCGGATCCCAGACTTCGGTGTCAATACCGTTTAAAATGCCCATAAAGTCTGCGCCTTTGCTCTTTAAAATACCTTCCATACCAAAACTATTTTGTCCGTTAAGAAGTTCCTTAGCATAGGTTGGGCTGACGGTATTTGTTTTATCGGCAAAAACTATGCCTGTTTTTAAATAACTTATACCGCCCCAATATTCAAATTTATTTGGGGTAAAATCAGCGTCGTAAAAACCGGCTTTTATAAATGAGGCGCGGCTAAAATACCCTTGATAGGCAATATTGTGTATGGTAAACATACTGCGGGTGCGGGTAAAGAAAGCATCGCTTTTGTATACGGTGTTTAAATAAGCTGGCAGCAGGCCTGCTTGCCAATCGTGCGCATGGATAATATCTGGGCGAAAGCCAATATACTTACAGGCTTCTAGCACGGCTCTGGAATAAAAAATAAAACGCTCGTCATTGTCGGGATAATCGCCTGCGGCGGTTTGGTAAAGCTCATCACGGTCAAAATATTTACGGGATTGTATAAAGAAAACCAGAGCATTGCCCCATTTTAAATAAGAGATTTTTGCAGGCTCAAGCCGCGCGCCTATTGGTATAAAAAATGCGCCCGGCACTGTTTTTAGCGAAGAGGCGTTTTTTATGCTTCTGTAATGCGGTAAAAACAAAAGAACTTTTGTGCCGCGCGCACGGGAAAAATCCTGCGTAAGCGCGCCGACGACATCTGCCAAACCGCCGGTTTTACAAAATGGGAAGGCTTCGCTTGCGGCTAAAACTATATTCATATTAAAATCTCCTAAAAATTAATTTTCTGCTTTTTCAGTTTGCTCGTCTGTTTGTTTACCTGTTTGCTCATCGGTTTGGGCGGTAACGGCGGCGTCTGCGTCGCTGTCTGCGGCGACGGCGTCAGTGTTTGCGTTTTCGTTTAATGACATATCGTCGCTAGCTACCGAGGATATAAAAATATCTTCCTCTGTTTGGCGCACAATATGGTTATGGCGCACGGCTTCCTCTGCGGTTAGGGGTAAAATATTTTCCCTTATATCGGGCAAATTATCGCTAAAGGGCAAATCGCTTTGGACTTCTCTTGGTCCTTTGGCGGAAAATGTTTTAAGCTCGGGCAGTTCTGATATTTTATTTAAGCCAAAAAGCCTTAAAAATTCCTCGGTAGTGCCATATACCATAGGCTTGCCCGGCGCATCTTTTTTGCCGACTATTCTAACAAGTCCGCGCTCCATAATTTTTTCAAGCGGGGCGACAATGTCTACCCCTCTTATAGCCTCAATTTCCGCGCGGGTAACTGGTTGTTTATAGGCAATTATGGCCAAAGTTTCAAGAGCGGCGGGCGATAGTTTTGCCGTCATCTTCTCGTTGAAAAGTTTGCGTATCCATCGGCCATATTCTGGCTTAGTAGCCATTTGAAAACCGCCGCCAATTTCTAAAATTTGTATAGCCCGAGCGGTTTGGGCGTATTCTTGTTGAAGAGCGGCGACGATATCACGAGTAAGCTCAATATTATTAATATCTGCCACTTGCGAAAGTTTTGTTAGGCTTAGCGGCCTATCGGTTATAAAAAGCAAATTTTCTATAATTCTTTTGTAATCTTCCCTTACAAGCAAATCCTGGGCGGATAATGTTTGCTCCTGTGTTTGGGGGTTATTATTTTGCATCTTCTTGCTCCTTTTCTTGCGGGGTTTTTAACTCGCCGCTTTTCTGGCTGTTTTCGTCTAAAAGCGTGTGGAAATCTAAATCCTTTTTATCGGGGTTAAGATAAAGCCTAATTTCAGTATTTTGTTTATCTTGACGGGCAAAAATTTTGCCCACTTTCAAAAGTTCTAAAACCGCTAAAAAACAGGTTAATACGCCCCGTTTTTTGGTTTCGCCACGAAAGACATCTTCTATTAAAACCCAATCTCGCTCCTCAAATAAAGAGAGCACTTTTTCCATCTTTTTTTCTATGGGGAATTCTTCTACTTTCAGTAAATCAGCGTGCTGACGCTCTTCTAACTGGTCAAATGCTCTACGCACAGCGGCTAGCAAATCAAAAAGTTGAACATTTAAAACCTTTTCTCCAGAGTCAAAAATAGGCGTGTTTTTATAGAAATTATCTTTAAATTTATCAAAATTACCCTCTAAAAATTTAGATGCTTCCTTAAATTTTTGGTATTCCACAATTTTTTCTATAAGTTCTTTTGCCGGGTCCGGGCCGTCTTCCTCGGAAGTGGGCGCTTGAGAGGGCAAAAGCTGCTTAGCTTTAATTTGCATAAGCGTGCTTGCCATAACAAGGAAATCCCCCGCTATCTCAAGGTTAAGCTCTTTCATAACATCAAGGTAAGCCAAATACTGCGCTGTTATCTCGGATATATTAACATCGTAAATATCTAAATTATCTTTTTTAATGAGATGCAAGAGAAGGTCCATAGGCCCTTCAAAAACATCTAAATGTATTTTAATACTTTCATTTAACATAATTATTTAACGCACAAATTCATTGTTTTTTGCACTTCTTTTAATGTTGCCGCTGCGCTTGCCTCTGCGGCCTGGGCGCCTTCTTTAATAATTTTATCTAAAAGGGCATTGTCTTGGGAGTAGACTTGACGTCTTTCATTAAACGCCTTTAGCTCTGGCTCCATTAATTCAAAGAGTTGTTTTTTGCAGGCAACGCAACCCAATGCGCCGCTTTTGCACTCTTCGTAGCGGGCGCAAGCTTGCGGATTATAAATTTTATGGAAAGCAAAAGCCGTGCAACCGTCTGGATTACCCGGGTCACTAGCTCTTTTTTTATTCGGGTCTGTAAACATAGCCATTACTTTTTTGCGCACGGATTCAACATCTTCCCCCAACTCTATGGTGTTGCCGTATGATTTTGACATCTTACGCCCGTCTAAACCCGGCACTTTTGGAATAGCGGTTAATAAAGGTTTTGGCTCAACTAAAATATCAGCCTTAAACATATCATTAAACCTTCTTGCAATATCTCTAGAAATTTCCAAATGCGCAATTTGGTCTTGCCCAACTGGCACATATTGCGCTTTGTGGATTAAAATATCCGTCGCCATCAAAACGGGATAGCCCAAAAAGCCAAAAGAAGACATTTCCGAAATTTCCTTTTCCGTAAGCAAAGCCATTTTTTCAGCCGCCGCCGTTGGAGTGGTGGGATTTACCGCCTCCGCCTCGCCAGTTTGCCCGGCGTATTTTTTCTTAAAAATCTCGTTTAACTGCTCTTTGTAGGTTGGATTGCGCAGCAACCAGCCAAGCGGGGTAAGCATACCAAGAAGAGTGGTAAGCTCGGAAATTTGCGGCACATGGGATTGTATAAACATTGTGCATTTTTTGGGGTCAAGCCCAGCAGTTAGCCAATCAATTAGCATATTGCGGCTATCTTGCGCTAGGGTTTGGGTTTTATCATAAGCGGTTGTAAGGGCGTGCAAATCAGCTATAAAAAAATAACATTTATGCGTTTCTTGCAGGGCGACAAAGTTTTTAAGCGCGCCAAAATAATTACCTAAATGCATTTTGCCCGTTGGGCGTATGCCTGATACAACAATATTTTTATCCATAGGACACTCCAATAAAAGCAAAAATTAATCTTAAAACAAAATTGAAAATGGGCATAACTATTTTGCTAAAAATACCGCTAACTAGCAAGATAATTACTAGCAGCATACCATATCTTTCTAATTGCATATATTTAAACGCCGCGCGGTTTGGCAAAAAGCTAGCTAAAATTTTGCTACCGTCTAATGGCGGCAATGGTATTAAATTAAAAATAGCCAAAATTAGGTTTATCATTATGGCGTAAACAAGCATTGAGCCCAAAATACCAATACTAAGATTAGCGGCAACCGCCGTTTTTAATATAAGGGCGGCAAGTATCACCAAAAACAAATTGGACATTGGCCCGGCAAAAGAAACTTTTGCCGTATCAGCCTTAGGATTATGAAGCCGCATAAAATTGACGGGCACCGGCTTTGCCCAGCCAAACATAGGTATATTGGCAAAATAACAAAACATAGGCACCGCTATAGTGCCCACTAAGTCAATATGCGCCATTGGATTAAATGTAAGGCGGCCCATAAGATAGGCGGTATCGTCGCCATACTTATAGGCTGTAAAGCCGTGGGCAAACTCGTGCAGTATTACGGAAAAAAATAAAATTGGCAAATATATTAGCATTTCCATATATGTTATTATTTTACTATTTTAATAGCCTGCTTGTAAGCCTATTTTTAGCGAAATTAACAGATTTTTAAAGTAAGGGGGTTGACAAAATAACTATATTTGGTTATTCTATCAATATAAATATCTGGTAGAGGCAAAATAGCCGCTTTATGCTCTGCGGGGAAATGAGGGTAAAAAGTAGAAGCCGTAAAACACAAAAGCGACTTAAATTGAAGTATTAATGGGCAAGACCCTGCCGTAAAAGGGTTTACCATTTAGTCGTAGGGGTGCGGGCGCAATTAGACCAGATATATAGCCTGCCACTCAAAGCACACAAGGGCTAGACGCCAGTCTAGCCCATTTTTTTGGCTAAATTACTAGCGTTTTAAGGCAAAAGCCTTATTTAAGTTTAAGGTATTTTAGGGCTTGCGCTTTTGTATTTACAAGGCCTTTAAATTGCGCTTTGGCGATATTATTAAGAGCAAGATTAATAGCCGGGCCTTTTAAGCCTAGTTTTTGCAACTGGCCGCCTGTTATAACAAGTTTTTTAAGAGAAGATTTTGGCAACTTGCTATCAAATGCCTTTACTATTTTTTGTTGGCTGGTATTTAGGCCTTTAAGCTGCGCTTCTTTATTTACATAAAAATCAAGCAAGGGCAAAATTTCGCCCATAGCCAAGCGGCTTAAATGAAGGCTTTTTAAAAAATCTTTACCTTCTTTACCAAGAGATAATGCAAGCAAAGCTAGGCGGGGTATAATACCTTTAATTTTATTTTTTTGGATTTTTGGATATTTAAGGCCAATGTAAATAAACGGGGTAAGGCCGTAAGTCTTCATAAGTTTAAAAACTGGGGCGGGGTCTTTTTCTTCTAAAATTTTGATAAGTTCCGCCGCCACACGCTCGCGCGAAAGTAAGGCGGGCAGTTTGTTTTGCACAGCTTGTTTAAAAAGTTTTTTTGTCTTTGGCTCCAAAACCCAATTAAAGCGGGCGGCAAAACGAAGCGCGCGAAATAGCCGTGTTGGGTCGTCAATAAAACTTTGGGAATGCAAAATTCTTACAAATTTTTTATCAATATCTTTTTGTGAGCCAAACAAATCATAACTTGCCAAAAACTCACCCGGCAGCAAACTTAAAGCCCAAGCATTAGCCGTAAAATCCCGTCTATACAAATCGTCTTTTAAGTTTGACGGGCTGACTTTTGGCAGGCTGGCGGGTTTTGGGTAAACTTCTTTTCTACAACGCACAAAATCAATTTTTAAACCGTTTTTTAAAACAACACGGGCCGTGCCAAAAGTTTTAAAATATTCTACCGAGCCGCCAAAATTTTTTATGCAAAAATCAACAAAAAGCTTTATATTACCCTCTGCGCACACATCAATATCAAAGGTTTTTTTGCCTAAATATAAATCTCTTGCAAAGCCGCCAACAGCCCAAGCCTTTATATTATTTTTTTTAGCTACCAGCCCAATTGATTGCAGGATTTTTTTTTGCTCTTTTATCATAATTTCTTTATTTTTTTATTATATTTTCTCTGGCAAAGGTTTGCCTGCTTTTAAATCTTTCTCCAAAGCGGTAAGTAAATGCCAAGAGGGGTTAATTTTAAGTATTTCCCTAGCGGCTGATAAGACGGAGGCGGCATTATAATCCCCCCCGTCAACAGGGATATAAAACGGATAGCCCTTTAGCCTTGCGCCGTAGCGTTTTAAAGCCGCAATTTTATAGCCTTTCTCTGCGGCGTATGCGGCTATTACTTCGCTCTCTTGCGTTATATGCTCTTCATACTCAAGCATAGCTTTAAGTTCTTCTAGGCCTGCTAGATAAAACGGGTCGTAATCAATGGAGAGGCTAGTCATATTATCTTTTAAAAGTTTAAAATCTTTTTGCATTTGCGTCTTTATTTTATCAAAATCTTTTTTATCCGCTTTTGGCGAAACTAAAGCAAGCAGCTCTATAGAAGGGTCAAAATAAATAAAATTTCTATCGTGATAAAAAAAAGTTTCGCACTCTGGGCAACGTAGTAAATTAAGCTCCCCTCCGAGTAATGCGGCTTTAAGTTCAGTGTCCTGGTCGCCTCTAATCAGCGTCCAAAACTCAGCGTCAAAAGGTTCGCAACCGTTAGGGCAATTGGCCTGCCCTTGGCCTTTAATAGATTTCATATATAATAATTTAGCAAAAATAATACTACCTTGGCTATCTATTAATATAATAGAATATATATAAGCCCCGGTAGCTCAATTGGCTAGAGCATCGGTCTTCGGAACCGAGGGTTGTAGGTTCAAATCCTATCCGGGGTATTTTTGCGGGTGGTTTATTACTTGCCTGCAATTTGCTAGAATATTCTATACATTTTTAAAGGAGTCATTATTATGGGTGGACATTCACATTGGGCAGGTATCAAACACAAAAAGGCTTTAGTTGACGCAAAAAAAGGCAAAGTATTTACAAAAATTATTCGCGAAATCACCATTGCCGCAAAAATCGGCGGGGCTGATTTAACAAGCAATGCCCGCTTGCGTAAAGCCGTTGACGACGCCAAAGCCGCCAATATGCCGGCTGACAATGTAAAGCGCGCAATTATGAAAGGAACGGGCCAACTACCCGGCGCAATTTATGAAGAAATTACTTACGAAGGCTACGGCCCGGGCAGCGTTGCGGTTATTGTGGAATGCACAACAGATAATAAAAACAGAACTTTTGCCGAAATCCGCAAGAAATTTTCCGATAGAGGCGGCAGTATTGGCACATCGGGCTGCGTTTCTTATATGTTTGCAAAAAAAGGCATAATTTTGGTTGATAAAGAAGCGAAATCTGAAGAAGAAATGATGGATATTGCCCTTGAAGCCGGCGCAGAAGATATTAAAACCCAAGCCGAAGGTTATGAAATTATAACCGCCATGGAAGATTTGGATAAAGTAAAAACCGCCCTTGAAGCAAAGGGTATTACCCCTGTTTCCGCCGAGCTTACTATGATACCCGCAAACGAGGTTGAAATTAAAGACCAAGAAACAGCGGAAAAAATATTAAATATGGTGGACTCTTTAGACGATCACGACGATACTAAAGCAGTTTACTCAAACTATAGTATACCAGAAGATATACTAGCCAAAATTGAAAACAAATAAAGTATTAGGTATTGACCCAGGTTTAGACAGAACCGGCTGGGCCGTTGTAGAAGACAACGGGCCGGCCGGTCTTGTTTTAAATGCTTGCGGCTTAATACACACCGCCGCTGGCACGCCACTACCTCAGCGTCTTGAAGAAATTTACACAGAAATCCGCAAAGTCGCCGAAGTTTTTGCCCCCGAGGCCGCCGCAATGGAAGAAATGTTTTTTTTGAAACGGGCTTTAACTATGTCGCACACCATACAAACCCGCGGCGTCATTATGCTGGCTTTGCATCAAAAAGGCCTTAGCATAAACGCTTATCCGCCAAAGCGGGTTAAAATGGTTGTTTGCGGCAGCGGCTCGGCTGATAAAAAGCAAGTTCAGCGTATGGTGCAGCTTACGCTTAAACTTAAAGAAGCGCCTAGGCCCGACGATGTCGCCGATGCCGCCGCAATTGCAATATGCCACTTAAAAACATCTCCGCTAATGGCTAAAATATCGGCGCAGCAAAAATTCCTTGATAAACTTAAAGAAGCAAAAAAGCAACAAGTTGCGGCTTTAAAATCCAAACTTCGTTAATTTTGTAAAAAGCAAAAAAAGTTCAAAAAAAGTAAAATAAATTTATGATAGCGTATTTAAAAGGTGAAGTTTTTGAAGTTTCAAATAATGCCATTATTTTATTAGTTGGCGGCGTGGGCTACTATGTTAATATGGCCTCGCCTTCGCTGACTACGCTTGAAAAGGGCCAACAGCTTGAAGTTTATATAACGGAATCACTCTCCCCCTACGACGGCACCGCTCTTTACGGCTTTTTAACTAAAGAAGACAAAGAACTATTTTTACTCTTTAAAGAATCTATCCCAAATACTGGCCCTAAAAAAGCTTTGGAATTTTTAGCAAAAGCATTGCGCAGCGTGGCGGATTTCCACCGAGCTATTATAAACAAAGACCCAAAAATACTTACAACTATTTTTGGCTTTACCGCAAAAACGGCGCAAAAACTTATTGATTCGCTTAAAGACAAAATGGACACCATAACCGTGCAGGGCGAAGTCAAAATTAAGACGGCCGAAATACCTTTTATGAGCGATGTTATGGCTGCCTTAACTGCTCTTGGCTACTCGGCCCAAGAATCTAGGCGGGCCATAGAAAAAATTTATCAACAGGGCGCAAATAATAATACCGTTGAAGAAAATATTAAAGCCGCCCTAAGGATACTACGCAAATGACCCAGCTTAAAAACGAATACCTTAATTTATCGGCCAGTGAAGAAGAAAAATCTTCCATAGAACACGCTTTGCGCCCGACGACGCTAGGGGAATTTGTCGGCCAAGATAAACTTAAAGATAATCTCAAAGTTTTTATTTCCGCCGCCAAAAACCGCAAAGAAGCCTTGGACCATTGTTTATTTTACTCCCCCCCCGGTCTTGGTAAAACAACGCTTTCAAATATTTTAGCTCACGAAATGGGCGTAAATATTAAGGTAACTTCCGGCCCGGTTTTGGCCCGCCCGGGCGATTTGGCCGCTATGCTCACAACCGAACTTAACGAGGGCGATATTTTATTTATTGACGAAATCCACCGCCTCAACCCCGCTGTGGAAGAAGCGCTATACCCCGCAATGGAAGATTTTACTTTCTTTATTAATACCGGCAAAGGGGCGGGTTCAACGACGCTAAAACTTGCCGTGCCTAAATTTACTTTAGTTGGCGCAACAACCCGCAGCGGCCTTTTAACAAGCCCGCTTAGGGACCGCTTTGGCATTATTTTTAATTTAGGTTTTTACGAAATTAAAGAAATAACTGATATTTTAGAACGTTCCGCCCGTCTGTTAAATATTGACGCAGAGCGCCAAGGCCTTGTTGAAATTGCCAAACGCTCCCGTGGCACGCCCCGCATAGCAAACCGCCTTTTAAGAAGGGTTAGGGATTTTGCGCAAGTAAAAGGCAATGGCATTATAACGGCTGATATTGCTATAGTCGCCATGGAGGCTTTGGATATTGATAAAGAAGGCCTTGACACCGTGGATAAACAAATTTTAAGCGCATTAATTGAAAAGTTTGGCGGCGGCCCGGTTGGCATGGATAATTTGGCTATTGCCGTCTCGCAAGAAGCGGATACTCTTACCGATGTTATAGAGCCTTACCTTATTAAAGCCGGCTTTATAACACGCACTCCAAGGGGACGTGTGGCAACGCCAAAAGCGTATTTGCACCTAGGCCACAAAAGCCCCAATACTCTTTTTTAATGCAAGTTTAATTAAAGAATTTTAATGAAAAAACTACTACTTTCTTTTCTTTTTTTATCTTTTACTTTGGGCCTTTACGCTCTTGATGTTAAAGTGCTTATTTTAGGCCCCGTTAACTCTGCTACCGTGCAAGCTAGCGGCCCATTTAGCCTAAAAGATTTGCAAACAAACAAAATATATAAAGTAGAAAAAGGCGGCAGCTTTAATATCTCCCAAAACGCTCAAACGCTTAAAGTAGGCTCCGTAAAAACAAATAGCGGGGTTTTGATAACGGCAGAAAATAACGGACATTTCACTATTAAAAATAATCAATACGAAGGCAAATTAATAATAAAACCAGCTGCCAAAGGCTTTAATATTATAGAGCAAATTGATTTAGAAAATTATCTCTACGGCGTTTTGCCTTATGAAATGAGTTATAGCTGGCCGCTTGAAGCCTTAAAAGCGCAAGCAGTAGCCGCGCGCACATATACTTTAAAATCGCTTGAAGACAAGAGAATGAAAGATTTTGATTTGTATTCTGATGTTCGCAGCCAAATGTATAAAGGAAGCGTAAAGAAATATGACAGCGTTAAAAAAGCTGTGGACGGAACTAAAGGACAAGTTTTAAAATATAAAGATAAATTATTTTATACTTACTATCACGCTAATTGCGGCGGACATACCGACCAAGCCGCCTGGGTAAATAAAGCAGAGGATATAAAACCCCTGCAAGGCGCAAAATGCGGATATTGCAATAAAAGCAAAAACGCTACTTGGAAATATCAAGCGCCGCAGGCAGATATTAATAATTTCCTAAAAAAGCAAAAAGTAAAAGGCTCTATAAAAAAAATAAAAGTGGGCGATAAATTTAGCAGCGGCAGGGCAAAAAATCTGGTTTTTACTACGACGCAAGAAAAAAAGACTATCAATTGCAACACTTTTCGCTTAGCCATAGGCTCAACAAAACTTAAAAGCTGTTTTATAACAAAAATAGACGGCTTTAATTTTGAAGGCCGTGGATATGGCCACGGGCGCGGTATGTGCCAAGACGGCGCAAAAGGTATGGCGCAAGACGGTAAAAATTACAAATTTATTTTAAGCCGCTTTTACCCAAGTAGCGATTTAACAAAAATATAACAAGAGCGTAGTAAAAAAATCAATCAAACAACTAGGTATTTATGGCATTTGAACGTTTTAAAAAATTTAATATTGACGAGTTAATAGCAAAAAACCCCGCCGAGCCGCGCGACTCCAGCCGTCTAATGGTTTTAAACCGAAAAACAAAAACTATAGAGCATAAAATCTTTTACGATTTGCCAAACTACTTAAAAGCGGGCGATACAATAATTATCAACAATTCTAAAGTTTTCCCCGCAAAAATATTTGCCACCAAAGAAACAGGCGGCAAAATTGAACTTTTACTTGTGCACCCGCTGGAAGATAAATCCATTTGGGCGGTTTTAGTAAGAGAGTATAAACCGGGCGTTAAACTTACTTTTGAAGATGGTTTAACTGGCGAGATTATAGGCAACACCGAAAATGGCGAAGCTTTAATAAAATTTAACACCACCGATATTTTGCCCTATGCCCGCAAATACGGCCATATGCCGCTGCCGCCATATATAGAAAAGGCCCGCAAGCACGCTGGCTTGCCAAAAGAAATTATTACAGATAAAGAAAAGTATCAAACTGTTTACGCCGCTGAGGAAGGCTCCATAGCTGCGCCGACGGCGGGATTTCACTTTACGCAAAACTTGCTAGATAAAATTAAAGCTATGGGCGTAAATATTGCCTATATTACTTTACATGTCGGCTGGGGCACTTTCAAGCCGCTACGCACCGAGCCTAGCGAGCATAAAATGCTTGCCGAACTTGCCGAAATCTCCAGCCAAACCGCAGACATTATAAATAAAACCAAACAAACTGGCGGGCGGCTAATTGCCGTTGGCACAACAAGCACAAGAACGCTTGAGAGTTTTACTAGTGAAAATGGCACAATTTCGCCCGGGCAAAAATGGACAAATTTATTTATCTATCAAGGCTATAAATTTAAGGCGGTTGATACGCTTATAACAAATTTCCACTTTCCCGATTCCACCCCCCTTTGCCTTGCCAGCGCATTTGCCAGCGAAGATTTTATTTACTCTGCCTACACTCAAGCCGTGGCGATGAAATACCGCTTTTATTCTTTTGGAGATGCAATGTTAATTTTGTAAAATACTAATTCTATGGATATTATTTCACCTTTTAAAATAACCGCTAAAGATACAAAAACCAATGCCCGCTCTGGCGTATTATATACAAAGCACGGGGCTGTAAAAACGCCTGTTTTTATGCCTGTTGCCACGCAAGCTAGCGTAAAAGCCCTAACAGACGAAGATTTAAACCATATCAAGGCCGAGTGTATTTTATCTAATACCTATCATCTTTATTTACGCCCGGGCACTGAGCTGCTGGAAAAAATGGGTGGCCTGCATAAATTTATGCACTGGCAAGGCTCTATTTTGACGGATTCGGGCGGGTTTCAAGTGCATAGCCTGTCGCATCTGCGTAAAATAACGGAAGAAGGCGTTTGGTTTAAAAGCCACCACGACGGTAGCAAACACTTTTTTACGCCCGAAAATGTTATAGAATACGAAAGTAAAATAGCCTCAGATATTTGGACTTGCCTTGATGTCCTTATCCCCTCAACTGCAAAAGAAAGCGACGCTAGGCGCGCGCTTGAAATTACTAAACGCTGGGCAAGGAGGGCGGCGGCAAAATATCACGCCCTAATCCCACAAGCTATAGCAAAAAACAATGACGGCAGTTTTAATGTACCGCACTCACTTCTTTTTGGCATTATACAAGGCTCCATTTACCCAAAATTGAGAGAAGACGCCGCCAAAGATATGGCAACGCTGCCTCTTCACGGTTTTTGCATAGGCGGCTTATCCGTCGGCGAAACACGGGAGGAAATGAATTTAGCCCTAAAGCATACTATCCCCCATTTGCCCGAGCAAAAACCCCGCTACTTAATGGGGCTAGGCACCCCGCAGGAAATGCTGGATTGTATAGAGAGGGGCGTTGATATGTTTGATTGCGTTTGGCCTACCCGTGTTGCAAGAAACGGCCAAGTTATGACCAGTAGCGGCAAATTTAATATCAAAAATAATACTTATAGAACCGACGAGCGGCCGCTTGATGATACTTGCGATTGCTTCGTCTGCCAAAAATATAGCAGGGCGTATCTTTCTCATCTTTTCCGCTCGGGCGAGCTTACAAGCCACCGCCTGCTTTCCGTGCATAATATCCGCTTTTTAACCCGCCTTATGGAACGTGTGCGCCAAAGCATAGCTGACGGCACCTTCCTAGAACTAAAAGAAGAAGTTGAAAAAAATTATAAATAACATGGCTTGAAAGTTATATTTCAACAACGACTTCATCTTTTCTGGAGATTGTCTTCTTGTTATTAGGCTTTTTAGTTTTCTTTGGGGTGTCTGTTAGGACAAAAAGTAAATAAGTTTTTATTATTTCAAGCGAAAATAAAGCGGATATTAAAGCCATCTCCCTAAAATAAAACCAGCCATAATCCATATTAGGCCAAAGGGCAGATGTAAGCATTTCTACGGCATTAGCTAGCGGAAGGAAAGTAAAATCCTCGTAAACATAAACACAAAATAAGGCTTGCACGGCGGATATTATCCAGGCTTTGCGCTCTTTCATAAAAATAAAAAGAATTTGCGCAAAATAAATAACCGACATAGCAACAAAAACTCTAATGGCTATATTGGAATAGTCCAAGCCAAAACGAAATAGTTGCAAAATATTACGCAAAAAACCCGCTAAACAAAAAAATAAAATTAAGTAAAGCCAAGCGTCTATGGAGCGTAAATATTTAAGTATTTTTGTTTTCATTTTTACCCATTTTACCTTTCAAGCGAGTATGCTTTGCGCTCGCTGTGGCGTTTTATAGCCATATCAATAAGGAGGTCAAGCACTTGGGGATATTCTTTGCCGCTGGCTTGCCAAAGCTGCGGGAACAAGCTGCTAGCAGACAGGCCGGGGATTGTATTAATCTCGGAAAAATAAAATTTACCATCTTTGCCGTATAGGAAGTCAACCCTAGCCATACCCTCGCCCCGCAAAACTTTAAAAATATCAAGGCTATATTGACGCATTTTATCTTGCGCTTGGGAGGGTATTTGGGCTGGGATTTTCATATCGCAGCCGTGGGGGTCTTCATACTTTGCTTTATAATCAAAAAATTTGCTGTTTACTGTAGCAAGCTCGCCGCAAAGGGAAGTATGCGCTTTTGCGCCGCTACCTACGACGGCGCAAAAAAATTCTCTAGCCTCGTCAATGCCCTTTTCCACAAGGATATTACCCTCGTATTCAAAAGCTTTTTTTATTGCGGGCTCAAGTTCAGCTTCGTTTTCAACACGCGTTACGCCAATAGAGGAACCCAAGCTCATCGGCTTTACAAAAAGCGGATAGCCCAAAGCCAAAACTGCTTTTTTTAAATCTTCCAAAATATAATTTGCGCCCTTTTCAAGTTTGATATATGGCACTATCGGCACGCCGTAAAAAGAGGCTAGCAATTTGCAAAGTTCTTTATCCATACCAATGGCGGAAGTTAAAACGCTAGAGCCCACATAAGGCGTATTTAAAATTTCAAACAAGCCCTGCATGGTGCCGTCTTCCCCCATAGCGCCGTGCAAAACGGGGAAAAACACATCAACCTTAAAACTTTTGCCGTCTTTGGTATACAAATTTGTATCTGGGGAAATTACTGGGGATATTTCTCTGTCGCTTGTGGCGGCGGGGCCTATGTTTTCCTGCAAAAACCAGCGGCCTTCTTTTGATATAAAAATTTTATAAACTTCATATTTTTTTTGCAAAATTTCGCCCACATCAAATGCGGAATGAATAGAAACATCGTGTTCGCTGCTTTTGCCCCCGTAAAGCAAGGCTATTTTTAATTTCTTCATTATTGTATCCCAATTATATCTAAAAGATTAGTTTTTAAATTAGTCTTTGAGTTAGTCTTTAAAAAGCGACCATTTTATCCTAAAAAACATACTTTTTGTTCTTTTGAGGAAGTCAGAATAAGGCTCTGTCCCGTCGTAAGTTTGCGGCACCCGTAGCGCCGACTTGCGGGCTGTGCCTTGCGGTTTGGCGGCGTGATCTTGCGTATCGTCATCATAATCTGGCACTGGGGAAAAGGGTTGTTTAAACGGGACTGGCGGCAAAGTTGGCGGCATACTGTTAAGGCCGTCTCTTGCTTTTGCGCTGGGGCTTGCGCTAGCGTTTGCGTTAGTGGCGGGGACTGGCGCATCTTCTTTTGGCAAATCGTCGCCAAAAATCATACTAAGGTCCATACCGCTGCTTTTTACATCAATAACTTCGCTATCCTCGGCTTCCTTTACTTCGGGGAAATCTAAAAGAGAGAAAGCGTCGTCTTTTTCCTCTTCAGGCGCATTTTGCTCTTTGGGCGTTATAGGGCGGGCGTCGCTAGTAAAAATTTTTGCCGGGCTGGTAAAAGTTTGTGTTATATTGGCTTTGATTTCCCGAGTATTTTTGGCCGCTTGGATTGGTTGCACAGTATCCTGCTTTGCCGCGCCCTGCTGAGCAGTATTTTGCGCAGCCTCTTCCGTAGTATCCGCCTTACTAGGTTCAATAGCCGCCGTATCACTTTGCTCGGTATGATTTTGTATAACTTGGACTAGCGGACTCCTAAAAGTAGAAGTGAGTTTTTTATTTTCTGTTTCAACTTCCTCTATTTTATTTGTTAAAGTTCGCTCTCGTCTTAAACTATGTTCGGCGCTGGCGCGTAAATTTTCGTTTTCAGAGGTAAGCCTGACGATATCAAGTTTAAGTTTTTCAATAACCGCATCATTGCCGTCAATTTTCTCTTTAAGCGAAATAAGCGTGCTTGCCATCTTTTTCTCGCTGGCGGTAAGCGTTTGTATTTGCGCTTGCCTTTCTTCAAGCTGGGTTTGTAAAGCGGCTTTTTCATTATTTATCTTGGCAATTTGCGCGCTTAAGGCGGCGGCTTTTGCCTTGATAAGGGTGGACTGGTCTTTATCTTTCTTCACATAGTCGCCAAGTTGCGCTTCAAGGCTGGCGGCTTTTTGAGATAAAAGATTAAACTCGTTTTCAATTCTAATTCTCTCGCTTTCGGCGTCTTTAAGGCGGGTATTATCCGTGCGCAGGCTTTGGATTTCCTTAACCTGCTCTGCAAATTTAGCGGAAACATCTTTTAACTCGCCCTCAATTTTTTCAATTTTGGCTTCGTATTCTTTGCGTATGGAAATTATGCCGTTTTGGAAATCAAGCGTATGCATACCGCTTTCCGCGCGGGAAAGTTGGGAGCGAAGCATTAAAATTTCTTTTGCTTGGTCGGCGGATTTTTGCAAGGCTTCCATCTTTTCCGCTTGGACTTTTTTGATTTCTTTATCCAAAGCAAAGTTAACGGCTTTTAATTTTGAAGTATGCTCCTGAAGTTGTTTTATAGCTATTTCATCTTCTTTAATTTGCTTGCCGGCATTGGCTAAATCTTGATGCAAGGCGGCAATTTCTTGCTCTTTTTCTTGCAAATCTTTTGCTATTTTTTCGTTTTCTAAGCGCAGTTTTTGCATTTGGTCGTCTAACTGGCTTGTTTGGGTCTGTTTTTGTTTAAATTGATCTTTAAGCTGATCCAGCAAAACGGTATCTTGCAAGAATCTATTTTCCGCCTTAGCTAGTTGCGATTTAAGCGCAAGGATTTCCTCGGCCTGTTCAACCATTTTTTTAACATTAGCGGCATTAGCTTGGCTTGTGGCGGCGGAATTTTGCCCGAGGGAGTTTTTTTCTTCCTCAAGCGTTTTAATTTGCCCTTTAAGCTCCGCTACCGTTTTTTCTTCGGATTGCAGCCTTTGAGCGGCTTCGCTAAGTTTAGTTTCAAAAACTTGGGCTTGAGCGGCGTTTTCATCACGCAAGGTTTGTATTTCTTGCTCGTGTTTTTGTTGGAAAGCAGTAAATTCTTTTGTGGTATCTTCCAGTTGTTTTAAAAGGCTTAGCCTTTCAATAGCGGCTTTTTTAGCCTCTTCGTCAATTAAAGCCTTGCCCCTTTCTAAAGACGCTACTTCTGATTTAAGCGAGGCAACTATACTATCTTTCTCATTCAAAGCAAATTTTAGGCTTGTTAGAGAAGTTGTTATTTGCGCAGCGTCAGCCAAAGCTGTTTTTAGTTTATTTAAGACGGAAGAATGCTCGCTTCTTAAAGTTTCTATTTGGGTAAGATAGGCTTCGTTTTGTTTTAAAGAATCTTTGTTTTGCGATAAAAGGCGTTTGATTTCCTCGTTAAGCGTCGCCTTTTCCGCCTCTACATTTTGGAGCTGGTCGCTTAATGTTTTATAATTTTCCTCAAGGCGTTGAAATTTGGTTTGGGAAGAAGCAAGCTCGGCATTTAAATTTGCTATTTGACGGGTATGATTTTCTTTTATAAAAGCTTCCTCTCCAGTTAAGGCGGAGGATTTACCCTTTACTGCGGCCAAAGATACTTCTATATTTTTAAGGTCGTTATCAAGCGATTCAATTTGTAGTTTTAAAGTTTTTACAAAATTTTCTTCCTGCCTGTATTTACCCTCGACCCGTTTGAGTTCTTGGGCAATGGCGTTTGATTCCTGCTCTTTTTGGCTCTTTAAAAGCTCTATTTCTTGTATTTGCGCCGCTTTTAAATTTGATATTTCCCGCTCGTGCGTTAAGCGGGCAATTTGCAAAGCGTTTAAAGCCTCATCCGCTTTAAACAGAGCATCGGCCTTTTCTGAGCTAATGCGTTGAAGTTGCGTTTCAAGATTTAAAAGAGTTTCCCTAAGTTTGCCGGCTTGAGAAGCCTCTGCTTTAAGCTGCTCCTGCGACGAGGCCAAATCTTGCTTTAAATTTGATATTTCCCGCTCTTGAGCAGCGGCGCGACGGTTGGCTTCTTCTCTTTCTGAGCGAGTGGCGTAAATGGCATTATCACGTTCTGCCCGTTGTTTTTCTAAAATTTGCAATTGCTCGCGCAAGGAGGCGGATTTTAATTCCTCTTGGCGGAAACGCTCTTCCGTTTTAGAAAATTCTAAACGAAGAGCCATAATTTCTTTTGCCTGCTGGGAAGTTTCTTTTAAAGAATTAAGTTTTTCTTCTCTAATTTTTTGGATTTCACTATCAAGCGTCGCCTTTTCTTCATTAACTATAGAAAGCTGTTGTTCAAGGCGGGATAGTTTAAAATCGCCGTGGCGGGCCTTTTCTTCCACTTTGGATAATTGCATTCTTATGGAAAGCAATTCTTTTGTTTGCTCGGCGGAGCGGCGCAGTGATTCCAGCTTTTCGTTTTTAGCTCGTTTGACTTCGCTATTTAAAGCTAAATTGATGGCTTTTAGACGGCTTGTTTTCTCCCGCAGGCGGGTTATTAAAGTTTGGTCTTGGCGTAAAATATTTTCTTCGTAAAGCAACCTTGCGCTTACAATATTTTCAAGGCTGCCTTTTAAAGTTTCTATCGTTGAAGAAATATTGTGGAAAAATTCATCGTTAGATTTAACTTGCGGCGTATATTGGCCTTCGTCTTTATCGCCGTCAAGTTCGGCCGACAGGGCGGCGTTAAGAGATTTTTCTTTATTAGCGTCAACAAAACGGGTTTCCAACTCGGCTATTTTTGCTTCAAGGTGTTTGATAGACTGCTCTTTTAAATCATCTTGAAAATCAAGGTTAAAGTCTTCTAAATTTTCTAATGCTGGCTTTGTCGCAGGCTCCGCTTTTGGGGCAGAGGGTTCTTTGTCGTTTTTAATCGGCTCCGCTTGAGCGGACGGACTTGCTTGATTAGTTAAATCTGGCTGAGCAGGCGTTTGGTTTTGGGTTTTAGGCTCAAAATTATAATCTTGTTTTTGGGTTGTTTTTACCTGAGGTAGTTTAATTGAGGTTAAAGTTCTTTCAAGAGGGTCGTTATTTGCTTTAACGAAAGCGTCCATATCAAAATCGTCAGAGAAAGGAAAGCCGTCCCCGCCAATTTCACTGCCTTTGGCAGTCTTGTCGTCTTTTAGAGATTTTAAAAACTCAGAAATATCTTGATTAAGGTTGCTATTTTCCTCTGATGCCATCTTCCCCTCTTTAGTAACATAGCTTACCTACTGCTCTACATAATTTAATCACATAAAGGGCTTTTTGTCAATGGAATGTTAGACATCAATACATATGAGACTTTTGGACAACTTGGATTTGAGCTGTGGGACGGCTTAAAATATATTCCATTGGAGTAATATATTTTAAACCTTTGTGTACTCTTTCAG
>JAISHT010000097.1 GCA_031262415.1 Elusimicrobiota bacterium
GGCCATCGGGCGACCAAGTGGGGTCTTCATTAGAGCCTGAATCAAAAGTTAACTGAACCAGTTGGGAGCCTGTAATATCAACTTTAAAAATGTCTATTGGGTGGTTTGCGCTAGACCGGCCGGCAAATGCAATCCAATCGCCTGTTGGCGACCACTGGGGGGTGTCCGTCCAATTTAATTTAGTTAGGCGGCGGGTTTCTTTGGTTGCAAGCTCCATAATATAAACTTGCGGATTGCCGGAGCGGTTTGAAACAAAAGTAACAAATTTGCCATCGGGCGAGAAGGACGGGGAGCCGTCTACCCCGTATTTATCCGTAAGCCGCCTAAGCAGTCCGCTTTCAAGCTCGTGGAGGTAAATGTTTGGATTATCGCCACGGGAAAGTGTTAAGACAATAAATTTATCATCAGGCGAAACGCCGCCAATTAAATTTAGTCCTTTGCCACGCAGTAGTGATTTTATTTTACCTTCTTTTAAATCTATAAAAAACACATCGGGGTTGCCACGGCGATAAGTAGTGTAATAAATTTTGGTAGCGTCGCTGCTCCATCGCGGTAAAAGCGCAATGGAATTATCTTTAGTAAGTTTTTTTAGATTATAGCCGTCGTAGTCAACCATATAAATTTCTTTACGGCGGGTAGAATCGTTTGAAAAAGCTATTTTTGTATCTGCAATACCGCGGCGCCCAGTAAGAAGTTTTACAATATTATCTGACAATAAATGCGCCGTGCGTCTTAAACTTTTGGAGCTGCTTTTAAAGTTTTTGGCAAGCACAGCTTTTTGGGAGTCCGTATCATACAAAAAAGCCTTTATATCCCATTGATTTTCGTCGGAGGCGGAAACTTGCGCAAATAAAACATAATTGACGCCCTCACTCTTATATTTGGCAAGATACACGCCAAGATTTTTTACATCAACGGGCTCCATATTTTCAAACAAATCAAAGTATCTGGCGCGCATTAAATCTGCGCGGACAACCTCGCCAAGAGCAGTGGCGGTTTGTTTTTCTTCTACGTTGGAACTATCTTTGGGATAAAAACCGGCAAGCCCTATTTTTGGCAAAAGGTCTGGATTATATTTTGATGAAATGCCAATATAGACATCGCTTTCTTTTGCAAAGCAAAGTAAGGGAAGCAGCAATGCGGCAACCAAAAATAATTTAAACTTTTTCATTTTTATTTAATGCCTTTTAGCAGGCTGGCAGCCTCGCTTGCTTGCGGGGTGCCTTTAAAATCTTGCTGGACTGATTTGAGATAGCTTTTAGCCTCGTCTTTTTTATCTAACGGCAAAATGCTTTTTGCATAAAGCACGCGGGCTTGGGCAATGTGTTTGCTTTTTGGGAATTTATCAAGCAGTAACGCAGCATTAATAGCGGCGTTTTGATAGTCTTTTAAATTAAAATAACTTTCCGCCAAATAAAGATAAGTTTCTTCTATATTTTGCCCTTGCGGAGCATTTTTTATATAGAGAGTAAAGCCATTGATAGCGGCGGCGTATTTTTTGGCGTCAAATTGAGTTTTGGCCTCAGCGTAAATATCGCTAGGCAGCATTTTATATTCATACTTTGAGCCGCTTAACATAGTGGAAATATTATCAAGTTTTGTAGAGAGATTATCGAGCTTATAATCAAAATTTGAAAGATTATCGCCCGACTGAACAAGCTGGGTTGTTAAATCTTCCATTTGCTGCTCGGTATCGGCTTGCGTGCGCTGCATATCTTGCAAAGTTTGATTAAGGACGGCGACTTGGGTTTTTAAAACATTAACATCGTTTTGCGTAGCTAGACAACCGCAAAAGAAGAAGGGGCTAAGTCCTGTGAAAATTAAACATAACTTTTTTGATATTTTCATAGGAAATAGCCCCTTTTTATAAAGCACTTATCTGATTAAAGTATCAGAACGACGGTTTTTGGACCAGCAGGACTCTGCTTGCTCAAAGCAAACGGGCCTTTCTTCGCCGTAGGAAACGGTTGTGATATTGTCCGCAGGTATACCGCGTTTTACATAATAATCTTTAACTTCTTTGGCTCTTTTATCGCCTAAAGCAATATTATAAGAAATGGTGCCTTTTTCATCACAGTTGCCTTCAACAGTAATGTTTTTTGCGCCATTGGTTTTTAAAATATTGACATTTTTATCAAGAACAGCCCTTGTATCTTTGTTAAGGGTGTATTGATTTAAGGCAAAGTAAACCGGTTCAAGGCTTACGATAGTCTCGGAAATAATAGCAACATCTTCATTATTATCTTCTTCTACGATAACAACGTGATCTGCAATTATTTCGTCTGATGAACCAGCAGATGCCATAGCATCGGCTTTAGGTGCTTCTTTAACGTTTTTGCTGCAAGCAAAAAGGCCAAAAGCCAAGGCAAAAACGAGTACGAACTTCATTGTGTTTTTCATGCTCTTCTCCTATTTCTTTCTAATCTATGATACCAGACTTTTGGCTTACTAGTCAATTAGGTATCACTACAAACAAAGCTATTTTGCGTCTATTTTGGCAAACGCCCCGCCAAAATCTCAGATATGCCGCGAGTGGGCTCTATCTTGCTTAAAATAATACGGATAGCAGCCGTTATCGGCGTAGCCATAAATGCGCCGGGCACACCCCAAACTAATGCCCAAAAAATAAGCGAGCCTATAACCGCCACAGGGTGCAAGCCAACGCCATCGCCAAGTAGTTTAGGCTCTAAAATACTGCCTATTAAAAATTGCATACAGGCGGGTATTATCAAAATCATAAAAAACTCTGCGCTTATATCAAACTGTATTAACGCTATGGGCAGCGGCAGTAAAACCGCTATTATAGAGCCGACATTTGGTATAAAATTTAAAATAATAGTAAGGACGACAAACATAAGCGCTAGCTCTAATCCGCTGGAATAATAAACTACGCCAACGCAAAGTCCAGTAAGTATGGAAAGAGTGATATGAATATATAAATAAGCTGAAATTTTATTTTGCATTTCCTTTATAACTTTATTAGTAACTTTTGAACCGCTTGAGCTAATAAGCAAAAAGAAAAGGAATATAAGAACAACCAAAGAATACGAGAAAAATTTAAAAGTACCATTGCCAACTCTCTTAAGAAAATCAGTAACCGTGGGGCCAGTAAGCATATTTTTTAAGTTTTCCACTTCCAAAATGCCGTCTGGCACGGGTATATCGTTAACTTGCGCATAATTAACAAGCCAATTAGACATTTCAATAAGCCTGTTTTGATAAGTATGCGCCACGTGTACAAAATTGCTTACAGAGTTTATAAGAAACAATACCACCAAAACTAAAGGCACTACAACAACAATAGAAGCCGTAATAACCGCCAGTAAATGCGGGAAATGAAAACGATATTTTATATATCTAACAAGCGGCGTTATCATAGTAAAGATAAAAATTGATATAACAAGAGGTATCAGAATTGATTTAGTATAAATCAAAGCTATAGTAAGGCTGACAGCGGCAATAATTATAAGGCAAGCGGTATTGATTTTGGAGTAAATATCCGCCTTGGGTATTTTTTCGCCAACGACAGCGGCCAAAATATTTTTTGGTTTTTCACTGTGCGGGTGCTTTGAATTTTCACTGTGCATAATGCTTCTCCATATCACGCATTAAAAAAAGTATTTTATCTGTAATTTTAAACAAGTCATCAGTGCTGGATTCTAGCAGCCACCAATTAAGCCTAAGCGGCACATCTTTACTTATGGCCTGCATATTTTTAAATGTTGTAAAAAGCTCGTCCACTTGCCTCGTAAAAGAAAGGGCGGAAATATTTATCTGTTTAATTAAAACCCTATTATCTCGGATAGATTCATTTTTTCTATCCTTAGCCTGATAATTGCGGCGAACTTCCTGCCAAAAATCTTGCGTCTTATCGGCCATTTTGCGCAACTCTTCAACTGTTGAGCGAAACTCGCCTTGCAAAGCCTCGTCTTTTATTGGCAACTTGCGGCGGCTTTGGGCGGAAATACTTTCCATACGGCTATAATACTGCTTGAGGCGGGCGTTAATATCTCGCAATTTATCTTTTGCGGTTTCCACTTCCTCTAACATTTCTTTTAATTTTTCTTCACTGTTTATTGTCATTTTTTTGGAAATCTCAAAGAAATAATAGTGCCCACGCCATGCTGAGAGCGCACGGAAATAGTACCGCCGTGAATATTCATAATTTTTTTAACAAGCGCCAGTCCAAGGCCCCAGCCTTCAATTTGGCCTGTAAAAAAATCCTCTACCTGATAGAATTTATCAAAAATTTTACTTATATATTCTTCTTTTATACCTACGCCGTTATCTGCAACGGCAAGAATATCTTTATCTTTTTCTTCGTAGTAAAACATACGGATTTTTTTAACTACATTATTGTTAAATTTAATAGCATTATCTATCAGTTCTTCCAAAGCTATAGATACAAGCGCGCCGTCTGCATAAATTCCAACTTTAGGGTCGCACTTAATTTCTATAGAAGGTCCGTGCGTGCGTATTGTAGCGTCTGAAGATAGGACATTAAGAGCGTCATCTCGCAAAACGCCTTTAGCAGATGCTGCTGAAAACAGAGGACAAACTTTTATTTTATCTTTTTTAACATCACTAGAATTAAGGTTTGAAACGCTTGAAAAACGCACTAGTTTATCTACTAGTCCAGCCATTTTCTCGCCTTGTTTGCTAATATCTTGCAACGCCTTTAGATTAAATGGAGACATTTCACCTGGTTCTAATTGCGATAAAATAGCCTCGCTATATCCGTTTATAATAGATAGCGGCGTCTTTAGCTTGTGCGAAACTAAAGAAATTACCCTTGAAGCAGGGTCTTTATAATCTGGATTTTCTTTTTCTTGCATCATAATTTCCCCTAAACTTATCTTTAAAATTTTAGCATAATACCGCCGCCGTATAAATCCTTATCCGTGCTGCCGGCGATAAATAAATGGTTATAAGAAATATTTAAAAATAATTTGCTAAAAATTGCTATTGTTGAAGACGCCATTAAAGAATGCGCCGCTTTTTGTCTGTAAAAATCTATATATCTATAAGAAATATAATTATCAGAGCGGCTCTGCACGGAGCGCCAACGCATTTTTGCCCCGCCAGAAGCCCGTGGTAATCCAAGCACATAATCAAGCGTGCCTAAGTCGGCAAGTTCCTGCTGGTTTAATACGCCGCCAACACTTTGCACATTACTAATGCCTGATAAATATTGAAATGCATTGCCTCCGGCCTCAAAACTAAATTGATTAAAAAAATCAATATTTAAACCCAGCTCATAAGCCAGTTGCGAAAAGGTATCTTTTGAGGTAAGCGAGCCATTTCGCAAAACATCTGCTTTTTGCGAGCCAAAACCGCCGCCTATATAAGCCTGCACAAGCGTTTCATTTATCTCGTCCTCACTAAGTTTGCTAACTAACATCATTTTGCCGCCCCAAGCCGAGGCATTGTTAGCATTATCGGGATAATAAAAAGGCTTTAGGATTAAGCCCAACCCCGAAATATTTAGCGTTATTGGCAGACGCAAGGCGTAAATATTATTGGCGAAATTATCGTGTTCTGTTATGTCAAATTCTGCGCCAATTTTCAGCGCATAATACGGACGGATAGACATAGCGGCGGAGTTCTTCCAAAACTTTGAGTTGTGGGTATAATTATCCGCCACTTCTAAGGCAAATAGAGCCGGCAGAGCAAAAAATAAACAAAAAAGCGATAAGATAACTTTTTTCATATAAGTAAAGAATAGCAAAAAATCAAGGAAATAAGTATCCTATTAATTTTGTAGAATTAGCTTATGAAAAAGTTTTTATATTTAACAGTTTTATTTTTATTTGCAACAGCGGCGGCTAATGCAGCCCAAATAGTGCGCGGCCCTTACACAGAAGACCCCGAGCAAACCACCGCCGTAATAAAATGGGCGGCAAACGAACCCACGGCCTCTTGGCTTGAATACGGGCCAGAGGGGAAATGCTCGCAGCTTATGTTAATTTCTTCTAAAAAAATGTCGCATTCTACCACTTTGCACGGTCTAATACCAAACACTCAATTTTGCTATAAAGTGTATGTTCAAAATAATGCCGGCAACGGCGTGCAAGCCCCTTTTGAGGGTACATTTAAAACTTTATCCTCGCCAGAGCGTAAGATAGTTAACTTTATGGTTCTTGGCAAAACTTCCGACGCTACATTTACTTCTAAAGATATAAAAAATGCCATGGCCCAAAGTATGGCGGCCTATAATTCCGACTTTCTTATACACACAGGCGATATTGCTTCTAACGGCACCCCCGAAGCGACAGACGCCGAGTTTTTTACATACTATCAAAGCGTTTTAAAAAACAATCCGCTTTTAATAGCTTTGGGGGAGGCAGAATACGGCCCCAACAGGGCAAGCGCCGAGGGCAAATATTTCTTAAGCAATAATTACAAAAAAATACACTCTATGCCGTGGAGCAAAGGCACGCCTAATTATTACTATATTGACACTGCAAACGCCCGCTTAATTTTTATTGATACTAATAATCTTTACGAGGCTTTGGCTGCGCCTTCTCTAAGCCCAAAATCATCGCAATATGAGTGGCTAAAAAAATCGCTAGCGACGACGGATAACGGCAAGTGGAAGATTGTTATAATGCATCACCCAGTTTATTCCAGCGGGGCCACGCCTGATTTACTTAGCCACACTTTAGCGCCTTTATTTGAGGCGCAAAAAGTTAACCTTGTAATACAAGGCCACCAAGGCGCATACGAGAGAACAAAACCTATACGCAACGGACAAAGCGCAAAAAGCGGGCCGATTTATTTAACAATAGGCGGCGGAAATTTGCTTGAGCCTGCGTCCTATAAAAATGAATGGACCGCAAAATATTACGAGCTGCCGCACTTTGCGCAAATAGGCATTGTTGATAGAAAATTATCAATACGAGTTTTTACGCATGAAAATAAAAGAATAGATGCATTGGATATATATTTTTAAGTTTGCTATAATATATTAAGTAAGATTTTGCTTTAAGTTTGAATGGTAGCAACAGTAAATAATTTAAGCCCAGTTGGCGCAGTTGGTAGCGCGTTCCCTTGACATGGGAAAGGTCACAGGTTCAAGTCCTGTACTGGGCATTTTTTTATCACGCCACAACCAATCAATCTTTATTCCATTATTTTGAGCCATCAAAAGTGGCGTTAACCGCCGAAAGGCGGTTTTTGTTTGCCCTTGTAGGCACAACAAGCAGTTGTTGTGCCGTCGGGACTTGAAAGGCGCAGCGTTATACGAGTTTGCACGTAGCGCAAGGCGAGTATCGCGAGCCCGGCCTGCAGAAATTTCCAATCAGGGAAATTATCGGAAGATAAATCCTGTACTGGACAGATTTACAAATATCCCCCACATAAATGTGAGGGATATTTGTATTACAAGCATCAAATCGTTTGTCTTCAAATTAACCCCAACCATACCCCATACTATCACAATAAGCTTTGTAAAGTTTTACATCTTGAGCATGCACATCACAGAGAAAAGTATTTTTATCAATAAGATGGAATGCTATTTGAGTGCCATCTGTTCTCTTTGCAAACTTTATATAAGCCTTTAGCTGGCGAGGACGTGCTTCGGTTGGAGTCACTGCTCCAATTAAAAAGTTTTTACAACTATACCGCCACACCCAACCACCTGACGAAAGATTTTGATCAACACAATTTTCTGGTAATTTTACCGTAAAACCATCTGCATTAGTTGGAGAAGTCATTGACCCGTTAATTAATTGATATTCCGCCCAAGTAGATTCAATAGTTATCATAGTAAGTTCAATTTCTTTCATTCTAGATGAAAATACGGCTTTTCTATACTGTGGCAGCGCAATAGCGGCAAGTATGCCGATAATTAATACAACTACTAATAGTTCTATTAATGTAAAACCTTT
>JAISHT010000107.1 GCA_031262415.1 Elusimicrobiota bacterium
AAATGAAAGAAGAAAAAAGAAATAAGTTTGTAAGTAAAAAAGGTTTTACATTAATAGAACTATTAGTAGTTGTATTAATTATCGGCATACTCGCCGCTATTGCATTGCCGCAATATAGACTTACTGTTGCTAAATCTAAAACATCTGAAGCTATTATGAACCTTCGCTCTATTTCACAAGCGCAGCAGGTTTATTTTTTGATACATAATGCTTATGCAACCTCATTTGATCAACTAGATATTGATATTCCTGGTACACGAAACGCCAGTAATACGCTAATAAACACCAAAACATATCAATATATGCTTAATGCAAATGCTGGCGACGCTAAACCAAGGGCAGATTCGCGCAACACTTCCTTGTACCCAAGGCTTGTGTGCGCAAGTAACAAAAATTGTATTGTTCTGAGGTGTCACGTTCCAGATGAACAATCTATAAAAGTTTGCAAATCTTTGGGCGGGGTTCCTGGAGATGGTGGATATTACAATATACAGTAATACAATGCAAAATTAGCAGCATTGTGCTGTAGTTAGCGATGTTTTTTGTTTAAATAAAAACCTTCGGTTATTAATGAAGAGTGGGGGTTTAGTTTTTGTAAAAAAACTTTAACGGGTGTTTTATTATTGTTTTGATGATTCTAAAAATAAAGTTTAATATCAAGTTTAAGTATTTAATAAAAAAATATTTATAAGCGGGCAAATTGTTTTTATATAGAGTATCAATCTGTTTTTTAAAAGCGGCTTGTTTGTTTTTGCTTTCTTTAAGCGTCTTCATCGTCATACTGGTGGGGTGTAGCTGCCATTTGGTAAGTTCTTTATCAATAAAATAAAACTTATTTTTAAACGCTAGTTGCGCCCAGAGCCAACGGTCAAGCCACGGGGAAAAGGCAGGGTTAAAATCCAGTTTTTCAAGCAAGCTTGTCCGTAGCATAATGCAAGAAAACGAGGCAACAGGATTAAAAGAATATAAGAAAAAAAGCAAATTATACGCGCGAGAAAATGGGCTAAAACAAGTTAGGTAAAAATTAACCGCATCATAATAAAGGCTAAGTTTTTTAACACGGCTTGCCGTTCCAAAAGGTTTTACCTTATTAAAAATAATATCAGCTTTTGGGTTTTTGCGTAGCAAAGAAACTTTTTCTTTTAAATAATCTTTATGCCAAATATCGTCGCATTCCAAAAAAGCGACATAGTGAGTATTAACGCAAGTTAAAGCTTTTTGTAAGGTTTCACCCAGCCCTTTATTTACATTACCAGCATGGCGAAGCAATTTGATTTTTGGGTTTTCATCGGCATATTTTTTTATTATTTGCGTAGAATTGTCTGTTGAGCCGTCGTCAAAAACAATAAGCCGCCAATTTGTATAGGTTTGGTTTATTACGGAGTTTATAGTGTTCTCTATAGAACTTTGGCAATTATAACTTGCGGTTATTATTGTTATTTCCATTTTATATTTAAGGCCTCTTTAAATTGTTTGGTGTCGCCGCTTAAATTAAATAAGGCTGAGTTTATTACCACAAAAAATATTCCGTTTAAGAAAATTTTTAAAAAGATATTGCCATCATAAAAAGCAAACATATATTTTGCCCCAAATGCGCAAAGCAGGCTTATAGCCAGCAGTTTTAAAATATAAAGTATATGCTTTGTGTAATTTAAAAACGGCGCAAATTGTTTAGCTGTAAATATATTAAAAAGCGTTAAAGTTAAATATAGAGCAACAAAGACGGCGGGGTATGCAAATGCGCCCCATTTTTTTATGCAAATTATAAATAGAACAGTGAAGATAATCGCTAAACTTAAATACCTAGGCACAAGCTCTTTAATAATCCGCATAGAAGACATTAGATTGCTAAATGTTGCATTAAGCGAAACAAGCGGAATAGTTAAAATAAAAGCCTGTAAGAAGACGGCGGTATTTTGCCCGTCTACAACAGAAAAACTGCCCCGCATAAAAAACATAACCACAATGTCATAAGCAAAGACCGACGAGAAAGCGCAAAAAGGTATAAGAACAAACATAAGTATTTTATCCGTCCTAAACAAAGTATCGGCCAATGTTTTAAAGTTTTTTACTGCGGCCATAGCCGTCATTTTTACTTTGGCGACGCTTGTTGTTTTTGAAACAAAAATATCTAAAGTGCTGTCTGATAACATACGGGAATAATTTACTGCGCTTATCATACCCGCTTGTGTGGCCGATACCATAAACAAAGGCGCATAAAGCAAAATTGCCCAAGCAATATTATTTGGCTGGGACAAAGTTAAATTATTTAAAAACTTTTTATTAAACTGTGGCTTTTTAAAACCAAAATGCCAGTTGGCGTGTTTTTTAAGCATAAAAACACAAACCGTTATTTGTATTAAATATGCCAAAATGTAGCCGATAAACATAACCTCAAGTTTTTTTGTCGCTATCACTAAAATTAGCGGCAGTAAGGAATTTAGCGGACCAAGAATATAGATATTAAAAAGTTTATAACTTTCCGCCAGAGAAATTAAAAAAGTCATCAAGAAAAAAGAAGTAAAATAAATTCCGCCAAGCCCCATAAAATGCAAATTCTGGCTGATTTCATAAGACGGAAAAGCCGAAATAAAAGATAAAATTTGCTGCGGAGCCAGCCAGCAAACGGCAATAATTAAAAGGGAGGCTATCAAATAAATATAGAGAAAAAAGTTAACCAAACTTATGGCTTTGCTTTTATCATGCTCTCGCTGGTGCATAAATTCTGGCAGCAAAACGCCTGTATTTATGCCTTGCAGCCAGCCGTTTAACAAGGCGGCGGCCAAAATAAGATAAAAATAAATATCCGTCTGAGCGGTTGCGCCAAAATAGAAGGCCAGCGCAAGGCTGCTTATCAAAGAGAAAGCTTTGGCCGCTACGCTAAAAATAACAGAATAGGCTGCGCCTTGTTTATAAGATATTTCCATATTTGATATTATATTAAATATATGAAAAATGAATTTGAATCTGTAATAGGGTTGGAGATACACACCCAGCTTTCAACTGAAAGCAAAATGTTTTGCGCTTGTCCAAATGCCGCAGCTGAGCTTGCGCCCAATACCGCCATTTGCCCGCTATGCAGCGGACAGCCGGGGGTTTTGCCAGTTATAAACTCAAGGGCGGTTGCGCTTGCAACTATAGCGGGCCGCGCGCTAAATGCCCGTGTTAACGAGGTTTCTGTTTTTGCCCGTAAAAATTATTTTTACCCCGATTTGCCAAAAGGCTACCAAATAACACAAGACGATAAACCTATTATTGAAGACGGTTTTATTGAAATACAAAATAAAGACGGCGAGAAGAAAAAAATAAAAATAATCCGCGCGCATTTGGAAGAAGACGCAGGCAAATCTATGCACGGTGGCGATAGTTCTTTAATAGATTTTAACCGCGCCGGCGTGCCTTTGCTTGAAATTGTTTCTGCGCCAGATATTAGAAGCGGCGATGAGGCCTATCAGTATTTAACCGCCTTAAAATGTCTGCTTCAGTGGTTTAATATTTCAAGCGCAGATATGGAAAAGGGCGAGCTAAGGGTTGATGTCAATCTCTCTTTAATGCCTAAGGGTTCAACCGTTTTTGGCACAAGGACGGAGATAAAAAACCTAAACTCTTTCAAAGCTGTTAAAGACGGTATAAATTATGAAATCAGCCGTCAGGCTGAAGTTCTCTCTAGCGGCGGAAAAATAAACCAAGAAACCCGTCTTTGGAACGAGGCCGAGGGAAAAACGCTTGTTATGCGTGTTAAAGAAACCGCTCAGGAATACCGTTATTTCCCAGAGCCGGATTTACCGCCGTTAAAACTCACGCCCGCCTATATTAAAGAAATACAGGCGACTATGCCGCTAGGTCCAGCAGAAAAACGCCAAGAGTATATGGAGAAATATCAATTTTCCGCCTACGACGCTGGCGTCATGACTTTAAGCAGAGATATTTCAAACTTCTTTGAGCAAACTCTTGTTGAAACTAAAAAACCAACACAGGCAAAAGCTATTGCAAACTGGATAGGAACGGATATTTTGGGCAAACTTAATGCCGAAAATAAAGAAATTACCCAAAGCCCGCTTAAACCCAGCGATTTAGCGGCATTACTGGGCTTTATAGAATCTGGCAAAATATCTGGCAAAATGGCTAAAGAAATTTTTGCAAAAGCCTGGGCAAGCGGCAAAACCATTAATGAACTTGTAGAGGCCAGCGGCGGCGGGCAAATAAGCGATGCAAGCCAGCTTGAGGCTTGGGCAACTGAAGCCATAGCCGAAAACCAAAAAGCCGCCCTAGATGTAAAAGCGGGCAATCTTAAGGCCATTGGAGCATTGGTTGGCAATGTTATGAAGAAATCAAAAGGCAAAGCGAACCCCGCTTTGTTAAACGAAATCTTGATGAAATTGCTTGAGAAATAGTATTTTAGTAAGCTAGTCCGCAAATTAAACAAAAATTAGGCCAAAAATTAAAAGGTCATAAAAAAAGCCTTCGCATTAAATAATGCGAGGGCTTTTGCTTGTTGTCTTTAATTGCGCAAGGATAATCTCAGACGGTGTTTT
>JAISHT010000108.1 GCA_031262415.1 Elusimicrobiota bacterium
AAATGAAAGAAGAAAAAAGAAATAAGTTTGTAAGTAAAAAAGGTTTTACATTAATAGAACTATTAGTAGTTGTATTAATTATCGGCATACTCGCCGCTATTGCATTGCCGCAATATAGAAAGTCCGTAGAAAAAGCCCGTATGGCAGAAGCTCAAGCAATAGTATCTTCAATTGGCAAAGCTCAAGATTCATACCGCATGGCGCAAGGTAAGCCAGCCAATAAATTTGCCCAACTTTCGGTAAGCGTTCCCAATGGTGTTTCAACAAGCACTCCGTTAGGAGGTTTATCTCATGTTTCAGGCGGAGCAATAAGAGGGGAACATTTTGACTATGTTATAAGTAGCGCTGGAGATCAAAGTGCTAATTGGGGCGGGGCGATAATGGCTGTTAGAGAATACAATAATGGAGTCTGCGGTTTTAAGTATTTAAAAGGCGGACAACTTTGGTGTATTCAACAAAACGCATCTGGAGCGGAAAATGGTTGTTGTGTAAAAATTTATAATCTTACTGGACCACTAACGGACGGAGGTTGGAAAAGCTATAAGTTTTAGATAATAAAAAAATGGTAATGATTTGTATCTATAAAAGCCCTCAATCATTATTAAGATTGGGGCTTTTGGTTGGTAAGATATTTAAATAACTTGCTTAATTATTTTCTGTTTGTTTATCTAAGTTTTTAAGCGTGGGGAATAAAATAATTTCCCTTATAGAATCTTGCCCGGTAAGCATCATATTAATTCTATCAATGCCTATGCCCATACCGCCTGTTGGCGGCATACCAGATTCCATAGCCACAATATAATCCATATCCACAATATCGGCGTCTTCATTGCCAGCGTCTTGCGCTTTTTGGGCGGCTTGGTCTTTAAGGCGTTGATATTGATCGGCTGGGTCGTTAATTTCGCTATAAGCATTGGCAATTTCTTGCCCGCCAGCGACAAAGGCTTCAAACCTTTCTACTATAGCAGGGTCGCCCGGTTTGGTTTTGGAGAACGGGCTAACAGCGGTTGGGTAATCCATCATCAAAACGGGGTCGTCAAATTTATTTACAATACGCTCGTCAAACAAAGCGTCAAAAATTTTATTTGCAGGCTCGCTTTCTTTTACCGCTACGCCCGCTTTTTTTGCTAATGCTAGTAAAGGCTCTTTTTTGAATTCCCGCCCGTCAAGAACTTCGTGTATATCTTGGCCGAAAGTTTCCTGCCAAATAACCGGGATAGAAATGCGTTTATAGGGTGGTTTTAAATTAATTTCCCTGCCGCGATACATTACTTTACCCGCGCCTATTGCGCTAGCGGCATTGCCCAAAATTTCTTCAAACAAATCGGCCATTGTATAAACATCTCCGTAAGCTTGATAAAGCTCCATCATTGTAAACTCTGGGTTATGGGTGGTGTCAATGCCTTCGTTGCGAAACATTTTGCCAATTTCATAAATTTTATCAAGCCCGCCAATAATTAGCCTTTTGTGGTAAAGCTCAAGGGCTATCCTCATAAAAAGCGGCATTTTTAAGGCATTGTGAAAAGTTTCAAAAGGTTTAGCAATTGCTCCGCCTGCGCTGGGGGTTAGGGTGGGGGTTTCAACCTCCAGGTAGCCCTTTTCGTCTAAGGTTTTGCGTATGGAAGAAATAATTTTGGCCCTTTTTATAAAAATTTCTTTTACATCTTCATTTGCAATTAAATCTAGGTGGCGGTTTCTAAAGCGGACTTCGGTATCTTGCAAGCCGTGGAATTTTTCCGGCAAGGGGCGAATGGCTTTTGAAATTAGCTCAACGCTGTCTGCTTTAATAGTTTTCTCCCCAGTTTTGGTTAGGAAGATATGCCCGCTTACTCTTACAAAATCGCCAACGGCAATATGTTTTTTGAAGAAGGTGTATTTATCCTCGCCCAGAAGGTCCCTTTGCACATAAATTTGCATTTTGCCCGTAAAATCTTTAATGTGCGCAAAGGCCGCTTTGCCCATAAGGCGAAGCTGAACCAAACGGCCGGCGGTAATTACTTGCGTGTCAACTGGGGCATTTTTAACTTCAAGGCAGGTGTTTTTGACTTCAACATGGGCGGGGTATGGGTTAATGCCCTGGGCTTTTAAATCGGCTGCTTCTTGATATTTGTTTTTTATAATATCCTCTAAAGCGGATAGTTTTACCTGATTTTGTTCTTGATTATTTTCCTGCATAATTATGCCTCTTTTAGCTTAAAAACCCCCGTGTTAGCGGGGGTCTTTGATATTTTAAAGTGAATGCGCCCGACAGGACTTGAACCTGTGACCCATCCGTTATGAGCGGATTGCTCTAACCAACTGAGCTACAGGCGCTTATTTACTTTATTTTAGCAAAAAATTTTCTCAATGTATATAGCTTTTTAGCAAAATGTGGGGTAAACTGGCCTTAGGCCTTTAATCTTCTATTGCAAAAGCTACGCCTTTTTTATTTTTAAGCCACGCTTTGGCAAATTGCTCCCTGCTATAAACTATACGGGCTTGTTTTGCTGTTTTGGCGGCAGGGTCAAGCGCAATAATATTGCCATTTTTGTCTATACCTATTATTACTACAAGGTGGCCTTGTGTTTGTGGCTGTAGAGCATTTTTTAATTCGCCTTTTTTATAGCTTAGGCTGACAATAACGGGTTTGCCTTTGTAAAGCTCGCCCTCAATTTGCGCTATTGAACTAGCCCGCACAACGCAGGCATTTAGACCGAACTGAGCGGCTAAGGCAGTATTTAGCGGCCAAACGCCGTAAGTATTGGTGGTGTCGTCGTAAACATTTTTTATAGTTTCGGCTAAAGTTGTTTTTTTGCCATAATAATTTAAAACCATTGTTAAGCAGGCGGGGGCGCAAATTTTGTCTTGTAATTTTTTATCTTTAAATTCCCTTTGGCTTAACGGGGCGGCCTTTAACTCAAAATCGTTTAAACCCAAGGTTTCTAAAGCAAGTGATTTATTGTATTTCACTTCTGCATTTGTCAGCGCGGCGCAAATTAGGCCTATTTGCGCGTGACCAAGCACTGTTATTTGATATTTAAAATACTGCGCCTTACCCTTTGGCAAAAGAGTATCAACGGCGATATTTGCAAAAGCGTCCTTATCGTGAGTAAAAGTTTTTTTATAGTTTTTTGAGATATAGGCAAGTTTATAAAACCCGCTCCAACCCTTTTCGGTTTTAACAGAAGCTTGAATAAGTAAAGCGGCCTCTTTAGCGAGTTTGGCGGAAACGGATAAGACAAGGCTATCAAAAATAAAAGGCGATTTTATTGGTTTGGAAGTTAATACAAAAAGGTTTTTACCTAAGGTCGTGGGAGTTAAGGCTTTGCCAGTAAAAATGAGATTATGAGAAGGTAATAGGGCTAATTGTTTTTTGTTTTTACAAGGCATATATCCCCCCATGAAGATTTGCGGTTTTGTTAAATATAAAATCGGGGCACCCGGGCTTGAACCGGGAACCTCTCGGTCCCAAACCGAGCGCTCTACCATTGAGCCATGCCCCGCAAATAAAATTATACCAATTAAACAGCGTCTTTTGCCAACAAAAAGCCACGCATTTTGCGTGGATTTAAAACATCTCCGGGACTAGGACTCGAACCTAGGCTAAACGCTCCAGAGGCGCTTGTGCTACCATTACACCATCCCGGAATTTTAAAAAATTTACCGCTAAACTACAGCTAAAAAAATGTAAATTCTTAAAGGGATATATATATTTTAGCATAAAAAGCGCCTTGATTAAATAGTGTATAATATAATATATGAAACAAGACGATAGAGCTATTGGCATTTTTGACTCCGGGCTTGGCGGGCTTACTATATTAAAAGAAGTCCATGCTTTGCTTCCGCGCGAAAATTTAATTTATTTTGGCGACACCGCCCATGTGCCTTATGGCTCAAAATCAAAAGAAACCGTTACGGAATACTCTTTAAACATAGCCCGCTTTTTAGAAAGCAAAAAAGTTAAATTGATAATAATTGCTTGCAATACGGCTTCTGCCTTAGCTCTGTCCGCCGTTAAAAAGCATACTAAAGCGCCTGTTTTGGGCGTTATCTCCCCAGGCGCAAAATGCGCCGTTAATAAAAACAAAGGCGGCAAAGTGGCTGTGCTTGGCACTGAGGCCACGGTAAAAAGCAAAGCCTATGTTAAAGAAATTGCTAAATTAGATAAAAAAACAGAAGTTAAACAATATGCCTGCCCGCTTTTTGTGCCCGTTATAGAAGAGGGTATTTTAAACGGCGAACTTTTGGACCTTGTTATAAATAAATACCTTGCCCCGCTTAAAAAAATGAAACCAGCCGCCGTTATTTTGGGCTGCACTCATTACCCTGTTATCAAAAAGCATATTTCCCGCATTTTAGGCGGTAAAACTTTACTAGTGGATTCCGCCGAGGAAACCGCAAAAGAAGCCAAAAAACTTTTAACTGAGAAAGGGCTGCTTAAACAAAACGGCAAAGGTAAAATAGAAATTTACGCTAGCGATTCGCCCGCCCGCTTTTCTAAATTAGCCGTCAATATTATAGGCGGTAAAAAACCAAAAGTTAAAGAAAACAGATTTTATATATGAAGATATTTTCAGACGAAAGACTAGTTGCCTTAGGCTATGTATCTGGCACTGTTTCAAAACATACGGGCAGTGGGCGTGATAAAGCAAATGTAGAGAGGCTTATGCAAAAACTTGGCATAGAGCCCGCTAGAATTTTAGGCTTAAACCAAGTGCATGGCGATGAAATTATAAAAATACTTAACGCAGAAGATTTGGATAATTACCGCAAACAAACTACTCATAATGCTGACGGTTGGCTGTTAGGTTTAAGCGGCGTTGGCGCGCTTATTTTGACGGCAGATTGCGTTCCCCTTTATATTTGGGACGACGACGGTAAAGCGGTTTCTCTCACGCATTGCGGCTGGCGCGGCGTGGTGGCGCAGTTGCCCAAAAAAGCCGCCAAAATGGTAGGCCAAAATGCGCCAAAAGCCAAAAATATTTGCGCTTTTATTGGCCCGCATATTAGCGCTTGTTGTTTTGAAGTTAAGGAAGATGTCGCAAATAAATTTAATAAAACTTCCATCATTAATAAAGACGGCAAATTGTTTGTTGATTTGGCAAATGAAATTACTTTGCAACTTACTGCCGAGGGCGTCAAAAAAGAAAATATTAAAACAGGTTGCAATTGCCAATGCACTGCTTGCAACAAAGAAGACTTCTTTTCTTATAGACGGGATAAAACTAAAGACGCTTTAATTTCCTTCGTGTATAAAATATAAAACAAACTGCTTCTTATCATAAAAAATAATGCCACGGCTCTGTAGGCTTTGCCGTATAATTTGCTAAAATAAAACAATGCCAAACATAGGAATAATAGAAAAGTATACAACCAAAAACCTGCTAGTTTTCTTTATAGGGGTTTTGTTCGTCTTTATTTTTGTTGTTTTTATGGCCCAGTTTTCAAGGATTTTCACCTATGCTATGACCTACGGGGCCGATATGCTTTGGGTGCTTTCCACTATGGCCTATATGATGCCAGATATTTTAGCTTTAAGCGTGCCTATGGCCTTCCAAATAGCTATTTTGATGACCTTAACTTCTATGAGCCAAAGCGGCGAGATTATGGCGCTTAGAGCGGCCGGGTTTTCTTTCAAAGAAATTGCCCGCCCTATTTTTATTGTCGCCGTTTGTTTGGTTTTTGTTATGCTTGCTCTAAACAGCTGGCTAAGCCCGCTAGGCAGGGCGAAGGTTGAAGAGTCAAAAGAAGATATAGCTTCCAAAATTTCAAAAGTTAATGTTGAGCCTAAAACATTTATCAACCTTGGCGATTGGGATTTTTTTACCGAAGATGTTGATAAAAAACATAAAACTTTAAGCCAGGTGCATTTATCTCGCAAAAATGACGACACCGCCCTAAGCACAAGGATAAACGCCGCAACCGGCAAAATTGCCGTGGGTAAAGCCGGCGTCAGCCTTGATTTGTTTAACGGGCAAATGCAAAGGGTTGATTCTGTGGAAAGCCGCAAAATCATCACGGCGGAATTTGATAAATATAATCTTTTTATCCCGCTTACTTTTAAAGCGGCCTCAAAACGCACGCCCAAAGCAAGCGAGCTTACCACTTTGCAGCTTATCAAGCGTTTGCGTTTAGGGCAAGACGACCCCAAAAGGCTTGCCGATTATAGGCCAGAGCCTGTTTTTCGCCTCTCTATGGCTTTAGCGCCGATAATTTTCTTTTTTTTAAGTTGCCCCGTGGCTTTTGTTACTAATAAAAAAGCGGGGAGGGCCAGCGCAATGATATTTAGCATCTTGTTTATTTTTGGCTACTTTGGTTTAATAACAGTTGGCGGCAATATTGGGGAAAAAGTTCCTTTTTGGCTAATTTCCTATACCGCGCCGCTGCTGCCTGTTGTTGTTGGTTTAATTGTCAGTAAATATTTATGGCGTAAAAGGCTTTCTAACTAATGCGTATACTTTCAAAATATATAGCCCGTAAATTTTGGGGCCCGTTTATTTTTATAATCTGCATTTTTGCGGCTTTAATTTTCCTTGGCGATAGCCTTGAAAAAATGCGTTGGATTTCCACATATAACACTACGCTATCTTTAGTTTTAAAATATACGCTGCTTACTATGCCTTCTTGGCTTTTGCAAGTTTTGCCTGTTGCTTGTTTACTCAGCGCGCTTTTTGTGATTTCTGATATGATTTCTTCTGGAGAGTGGACGGCGTGCCTAGCTGGCGGTTTTACCGTAAGGCAAATTTTTAAGCCTATTATAGCTTGCATTTTTTTAGTTGCTTTGCTTGGTTTTGCCGCTCAAGAGCTACTGGTGCCAAATATGAACAAGCACGCAACCATAACTTTGCAGCGTAGTATCCGTGGCAAAACAGATTGGCAGTTTAATGTGCAAAATGATGTTACTTTAAGGCTAAATTCCCAAAAAATGCTTTTTGCCAAAACCGTCCGCCCCGCAGACGGCATTATGGAGGGTATGTTTATAGACCTTTATGATAATTCTCACGCTCTTTCAAGCCAAATAAGCGCGCGTTATTTCCGCTGGGACCCAAGGACACAGCGGTGGATTTTTGAAGACGGCCTTATCCGTGATTTTGGCAAAAACGCCACTGTTAAAGAAAAGCCTTTTGAGCAATTGGTTTCAGATTTCTCTATGCTGCCCGATCAAATTGCCGTAGGGCAGGCGGATTCAACTTATTTAACAATACGGGATTTGATTAAGCGTATAAAGTTTTTAGAGGCCAGCGGGCTTAAAACTTTTCAGGAAAGAACTTTTTTAAATGCAAAACTAGCCGCTCCTTTTGCAACGGTTATTATGTGCCTTTTGGGTATGCCGCTAGCTATAGCGGTAAAGCGTTCAAGCAAACTTTTAAATATAGTTGCCGCCATAGCCATAGGCTTTTCTTTTTGGTGGATAGTTTCTATGCTTTCTTCAGCGGGGCAAAGCGGTATGATAAACCCCATTTTAGCGGGCTGGCTGCCTGTGGGCCTTTTTGCCGCCATAGCGTACGCGGAGTTTAAACTCTTAAAAATATAATAAATATTTAAATTACAAATGTAGCGCAGAGCTGTAAAACATTTTTTATTAGGCGAGTGAATATAATATATATTTACTGTAAAACATCAAAGACATATGAGACTTTAGGATAATTGAGCCGCGGGGTTTTTTGTGTGGCTCAATTATCTAAAATATCTCATATGCAACAAATAAATCTATCTTACAAAAACAA
>JAISHT010000011.1 GCA_031262415.1 Elusimicrobiota bacterium
AACACGCCTTATTTACTCCTTGACAGCGGCGATTTTAGCGACGGCACCTGGGAAGCTAACTCCACCAAAGGCGCATTGTCTATAGACTTTATGAACAAACTTCACTACGACGCCGCCACAATAGGCAACCACGAGGGAACCTTTGGCCCTAGCGCAATGTTAAAAAATATATCTAATGCAAATTTTGCAATTTTAGCCGCCAACTTAAAAGATACAAAAACGCAAACTTATCCAGAGGGCGTTATCCCGTTTAAAACCTTTGTAAAAGGCGGCAAAAAAATAGCCGTTATCGGCCTGGCGCGCAGGCCTCAGCCCTCCACAAAAAGAATGATAACCACTAAAGATAAAACCGCTATAAAAAAAGCTGTGGAAGAACTTAGCAAACAAAACCCCGATGCTATTGTGGTTTTAGCTCACGAGTCTATAAAAGGTAATGGAAAGGAAAAAGAAACCAATCTTTACAAAAAAATCCAAGGCATTAAAGGCATTAATTTAGTGCTTGGCGGCCACGAGCATAAAATAATACAAAATAAAAAAGTCGGCGGAGTTGTGTTTGTTGAAAGCGGAGAAAAGCTAAAAGGCGTTAGCAAAATTGCTCTAGATTTTGACGATAAAACAGGCGAACTTAAAAATATGAAATCTGTTTATATACCGCTAGATATTGCAAAAACGGGGCGAAATCTTGATATTTTAGCTTTTGCCGCCAGCAACCAAAACAAAACGCTTGATAAAACTATTTCCAGCTTAAAGCAAGATATACCCCGCTATAATCCCAAAAATGCCGAGGGCGAAATAGATTCCCCCCTTGCTAATCTTTTTGCCGATATTTTAAAGAATTATGCGAAGGCAGATATTGGCGTGCAAAACACTTGGGGCCAAAGAGCGGATTTAAAAAAAGGCCCTATAAAAAGGCGAGATATTTACAATATTTTCCCCTTTACCGACGGCATTTTGGTTATGGAAGTTGACGGCAAATTTATTCATAAATTAGTTTTAAAAGCCCTTAACGCGCGCACAAACAATAGCGCATTTAACTATAGCGGCTTAACTGTAAAATATAGGTTAAAAAATGACGAGCCGCAAATTGTTGAAATAAAAGTAAATGGCGAGCCGCTTGAAAATAGCCGCAAATACAGCCTTGTTGTAAATGATTATATCGGCAAAGGCAACTCCGAGGGTTATTTATTTAAAAAAGTAAAAAACAAAAAAGCTTTTGGCAACAAAAACATAGAAGAAATTTTTACCGACTATTTTATAAAACACCCAAACGGCGTTCCCGCCCCCAAAAACGGCCGTATAAAAAGAGTGGATTAAATGAAAAAGCTATTAAATATTTTGCCGCTTTTATTTTGCTTATTTTGTTTATTTTGCCTAGCGGCCTGCTCCCAAAAAGGCGGCAAAACCATAAACATAATACATACAAACGACATACAAGGCTTTTACTGGCCCCGTCTTTATAGCGAAAATCAGGCAAAAACAACGGGCGGCTTTGCCGTCTTAAAAAATATGCTAAAAACTCAGCCCGCTCGCACCTTGCTTTTTGACAGTGGGGACACTTTTTCCCAAACGCAAGAGGGGCAACTAGGCAAAATAGAAGCCGTAGTAAATTTAATGAACGACATCGGCTACACTGCCGCCACTCTAAGCGTTGCTGATTTAACCCTTGGCTGGGACACGTCCGCTCCAGCCCTTGCAAAAGCCAATTTCCCAATAGTAGTATCAAACCTTGAAACGGCTAGCGGCGGCCTTCCACCTTACATAAAAGAATATATTTTAATAGAAGAAAACGGCGTAAAAATAGCAGTTTTGGGGCTTTTGTCAAAAACCGATTTCCCCACCACGCAAAGAAATTTTAACTTGCGTCCAAAAGACGAAATTGCAACACTGCGCGCTTTAATCCCTCAAATGCAGGAAAAGGGCGCAAATATAATAATACTTTTAAGCAGTTTAGGCTTTGAAGTGGACGGCAATGCCGCTAGAGTGGACGAAAAAACCATTGCAGAAGAATTCCCGGAAATTAATTTAATTTTAGGCGGCAATGCCGCTGTTTCAGAGGAAGGAGCGGAAACTATAGCAAAAACTTTAATTACCCGCTCGCCCGCTATGCTTGCTGAAGTGGAAAAAATAACATTGCGGCTAAACAAAGCTAATCAACTTTTAGGCCATACCTATGAAACTATCTTACTAGATAAAAACACTTACGATGAGGACGAAGAAATTGCCAAAACCGTCCAAGCCTTGCAAGATAATGTAAAACGCAGCTCAAATCGCAAACTAACAGAACTTAGCGCTGATTTTAATAATTTTGCAGATAGGCCATCTGACATTGGCGCCTTTGTGGCAAACTGCATTAAACGCTGGTCCGGCTATAATATAGGCATAATAAACTCTGATTTATTTTTATCCGGCTGGAAAAAGGGCCCCCTGACAGAGGCTGATATATATAATTCTATGCCTTTTAATGATAGAGTTATGCTTTTTAGAATGCGTGGCGACGAGCTAAAAAATGCGCTAGAAGCCTCTCTTGAACTTAAAAACAACTGGCCGCAATTAGCCGGGCTTGAAATAGTTTATGATATGTCCGCCCCAGCAGGGCAGCGCATAAAAAAGATGCTATATAACGGCTACCCCGTGGGCGCAAATCTTGTATACAAAATTGCAGCTAGCGACCATATTATAGACGGCGGACTGGGGCATAATGAATTTATAAATGTAGTAGAGTTTAAAAATACGGATAGAACTGTTATGTCGGTTGTTCGCTGGTGCTTGTCTGGCAACAAAGAAACAAGTATGCCAAAAATATCTACTTGGGCCGCGCGTTAAAGCAAAAAATGGAAACATTAATCAAACCTTTAAAAATAGGAAGTTTTATTTGCCCGTCAAATTTGATTCTTGCCCCTATGGCGGGGATAACCGATAGCCCTTTTCGTCTTCTTTGTTTGCGGGGCGGAGCAGGCCTTGTATGCGCAGAAATGGTATCTGCCAATGCGCTAAAATTTAGCAGTAAAAAAAGTTTTAAAATGCTTTCTATAAATCCAAAAGAGCACCCGCTTTCTATGCAAGTTTTCGGCGGGGACCCGCAAACCATAGCCCTTGCCGCCCGCTTAGCAGAAAAAGAAGGCGCAGATATTATTGATATTAACGCAGGCTGCCCGGCAAAAAAAGTTAATAAATCAGGCGCAGGTTGCGTTTTAATGAAAGACCCCGCCAAAATAGGCGAAATTGTGGCGGCCGCTAGAAAAAGCGTAAAAATACCTATAACTTTAAAGACCAGAATATCGCTAAACAAAGCGGAAATTTTAAGCCCTTTAATTGCCAAAATTGCTCAAGATAATGGCGCAGACGCTATAACAATACACGCAAGAGCCGCTGTTGATATGCATAGCGGCGAGCCAAATTTAAAAGCTTTAGAAGAAACTTGCAAAGCGGTTAATATCCCGGTAATAGGCAACGGCGGCATTACGGACGCAAAAAGCGCAAAGGCAATGTTTAACTGCGGCTGCCAAGGCATTATGATAGGGCGCGGCGCAGTCGGCAATCCTTTTATTTTTAGCGAAATTGCCGCCACTTTAAACGGTTTAGAGCCTAAGCCTTTAAGTCTAAGCGAAAAAATAAAAATATTTAAAGAATTAATAGAAGAAAATGTGAAATTTTACGGCGAGAGTACCGGCGTATCTCGCAGCAAAAAAACAGTCGGCTATTGGCTTAAAGATTTTGAAGGCTCTAGCGCAGTTCGCAGCCAGCTTGTTTTAGCCCAAACGCTAAGTGAAGTGGAAAAAATACTTGCGCCGCTTATAAAATAAGCCAAAGGCAATACCTATTAAACAATACGCAAGGCGTAAAAATATTATTAAATGTTAAAATATAAATATGGCTAGAACCCCAATAATGCAGCAATATTATGATATGAAGAGTAAAAACCCAAATATTTTACTCTTTTTCCGCTTGGGCGATTTTTACGAAATGTTTGGCGATGACGCCAAAGAAACCAGCGCGCTGCTTGGCCTTACCCTAACCGCCCGAAACGGCGAGCCTATGAGCGGCGTGCCATACCACAGCGCAAATTCCTATATTTCTAAACTTTTAAAAATGGGCAAAAAAATTGCCATTTGCGAGCAGACTTCCACCACCCCAGACCCAAAAACAAAACTTTTTGAACGCAAAATAGTGCGTATTATAACGCCCGGCACCGTGCTTGAAGATGTTATGTTGGACGCCAAAAACTCCAACTATTTAACCGCTATTGAAACTAATCAAAATGGCTGGGGGCTGGCGTGCCTAGAAGCCTCTACGGGCGAGTTTTGGATAACAGAAAATAATAACGACGCCGATTTAACCGCCTTGGCCGGCCTGCTTGGCTCTATAAACCCAGCTGAAATTATTGCAAGCAAAGAAACTTTATCAAAATTAAAAACAAAAATTATTTTGCCTGCCAGCGTTGCGCTGTCCACTTTTGCAACGCATAGCAACCTTGATATGCCGCAAACTTGGCCCGGCGCGCTTTGCGCTAAGCCGCTAGCTCTAAAAGCCGGCCTTATGAGCCTTAGTTATATAACGGCAAACAATAATAACTTTCAGGAATATTTTACACCTTATTACAAGGAAATAAGCGAGTTTTTGCAGCTTGATAATAGCGCCGTTAATACCTTAGAACTTGTTTCAAGCCAAGGCGGCGCTCGCAAAAATACGCTTTGGGGCATTTTGGATTATGCAAAAACGCCTATGGCTTCGCGTCTATTAAAAGAATGGATTTTACGCCCGCTACTAGATATTGCCGAAATTTCCGCCCGTCAAGACGCTATTGAGGCCTTGTTAAAAAATGAGGCCGCCCGTGATAGCCTTGGCCTTATTTTAAAAGAAGTAAGCGATATTGCCCGCATTATGAGCCGTGTTGCAACCTCTTCAGCCACGCCACGGGATTTGGCGGGGCTGCGTAGTTCGCTTTTGCTTGTGGATAAATTTGAAAGCTGGCTAAATACTTATGGTGAAATTTTGCCCCGTTTTAAAACAATAATTGAGGGCAATTTGCCCAAACTAAAAGAAATATCCAAACTACTCTTTGACGCTATTGACGAAAATCCGCCGACAAAACTTTCCGACGGCGGCATAATAAGGCCGGGTTATAATAGCGAGCTTGACGAGCTAACAAATTTAAAACAAAATGCCGATGTTGCCTTACAAAATATTGCAGTGCGTGAGCGGGAAAAAACAGGTATCCCAACGCTAAAAGTTGGCTTCAATAATGTTTTTGGCTACTATATAGAAGTTTCAAAAATTCAGGCGGGCAAAGTGCCTTATGACTACACCCGTAAGCAAACCCTTGCTAATGCCGAGCGTTTTATAACAGAAGAGCTTAAAGAGTTGGAAAAGAAAATTTTATCCGCAGAAGAAAGAAGCCTGCGACTAGAGCTTGGCATTTTTGAAGAAATAAAAAAATATCTCTATATTAATATTGATTTACTTAAAGCCGTTGCAGAGGAAATTGCAAAGGCCGATTGTCTATCCTCTTTAGCCATTGCCGCCCTAAACGGCAATTATACCCGCCCGCAAACACTAAAAAGCAATGAAACGCTTTTTATAGAAAAAGGTCGCCACCCCATAGTGGAAGAAAATATTCCAAGCGGAAGTTTTGTCCCCAACAATTTGCTTTTGGGCGGCGGGGAAGGCCCGCAAATTATGCTTATAACAGGCCCCAATATGGGCGGCAAAAGCGTCTATTTAAAACAAACCGCATTAATTACAATAATGGCGCAAATGGGCAGTTTTGTGCCTGCGGCCCATGCAAAAATACCGCTTACCGACAAAATTTTAACCCGCATAGGCGCGCAAGACGCTTTAAGTCTTGGCCAATCCACCTTTATGGTTGAAATGCGCGAAGCCGCCGCAATACTAGCAAGCGCAACTAATGCTACGCTTGTTTTGCTAGATGAAATTGGGCGTGGCACTTCTACCTTTGACGGTATTTCCATAGCTTGGGCGATAGTGGAATTTTTGTATAAACCACACGGCAACGGCCCAAAAGTGCTTTTTGCCACGCATTATTTTGAGCTTACCGAACTGGCCGAAAAATATAAAGGCATTAAAAATTATCACGTAGACGCAGCCGAGTATCAAGGCGACGACGGCGAAGTAAAATTAAACTTCCTCTTTGAAATTAAACAAGGCGCGGCCGATAAATCTTACGGCATACATGTAGCCGATCTTGCCGGCCTGCCGCAAAGCTGTATTTTACGAGCCCGCAAAATTTTAAAAGACCTTGGCGAGCGGGAAAATACCGGCATAGTCAAAAAAGAATCTTTAGGGCCGGATTTATTTTCAAGCCCGATACTGGAAGAAATTAAAATGGCGGACCTTAATAAAATAACCCCGCTAGAAGCCTTACAATTAATCGCCCAGTGGCAAAAGAGGGCCAAATGAACCATATCAAACTTTTAGATAAAGAAACCGCAAGCAAAATTGCCGCAGGCGAGGTTATTGAACGCCCAGCCGCCGTATTAAAAGAGCTTTTGGAAAACAGCCTAGACGCCGGCGCAACCGTTATAAATATTGACATAGAAAAAGCGGGCAAAAAATTGATACGAGTTAATGATAACGGTAGCGGTATCCCCTCAGAAGACTTGCCAAACGCCATACTACGTCACACCACCAGCAAAATAAATAATTTTGAAGATTTAAATACCTTAAACACTTTTGGCTTTCGGGGCGAGGCTTTGTATTCTGTATCGGCCATAAGCAAGCTTACAATTGCGTCTTATAACACTGGCGATAATGGCGCAAAAATTATGGTAGAAGGCGGAGCGGTTAAAGGCCAAAGTATTGCGCCAAAAATACCTGGCACGACTGTAGAAGTGAGAGATTTGTTTTTTAATACGCCGGCTCGTTTAAAATTTTTAAAATCAGACGCTGTTGAACGGGCCCATCTTTTAAGGACGGCAGAGGAAGCCGCTTTAGCAAATCCACAAACCGCATTTAATATAAAAACCGACGGCACAAAAGTTTACTCTCTTCCCGCCGCCAAGCCAGACGAAAAGGGCCTGCGCAACCGAATTG
>JAISHT010000043.1 GCA_031262415.1 Elusimicrobiota bacterium
ACTGAAAGAGTACACAAAGGTTTAAAATATATTACTCCAATGGAATATATTTTAAGCCGTCCCACAGCTCAAATCCAAGTTGTCCAAAAGTCTCATATGTATTGATGTCTAACAAATTCTTGACTTATCCCCCCTAGAATGATAAAAATTAATTATAAAGAAATTATTAAAGGAGCATTTTATGAAGAAACTGTTGTTATTTACCTTGCTAATACCTCTGCTTGCGGCCTGCGGCACAAAAGTAGAGCGTATGGACCCAAGCGTTGCAAAAGATTTAAGCGGCAATTGGAATGATACTGATTCCCGTATGGTCGCCGAAACTATGATAGACGAATGCTTAAACGGCCCGTGGTATGCAAAAGCCGTAAAAGCAACCCAAGGCAAAGAGCCTGTGGTAATAGTCGGCACGGTAAGCAATACCACCATGGAGCATATCAACACCGATACTTTCGTTGAAGAAATGCAAAGAGCCTTAATAAACAGCGGCAAAGTGGAATTTGTAGCCTCCAGCCAAGAGCGGGGCGATATCCGCCAAGAAAGGCTTGAGCAAGATGAATATGCCTCTGAAGATACCCGCAAAGCATTTGGAAAAGAAGTTGGCGCAGATTATATGTTAAGCGGCGTTTTATCTTCTATAGTTGATCAAGAAGGCCGCAAATCCGTTGTGTTTTATCAGGTTAATATGAAGCTTATAGATATTACCACCAATAAAATACTTTGGAACGGCCAAAAACAAATCAAAAAATATGTAGCCAAAAAATCACTTAAACTATAATTATGAAGGCCCGCCTAGCATTAATAATAACAGTTAGCACCATACTGTGCGCATGCGCCGGGCCTTCTTTACGCTATAAAAACGATGTCAACAGTTTGCTGGAAAAGGGCAATTTTGCAGGCGCAGCGCAAAAAATACAAGAAGAAGAAAGCGACGAATACGGCAGCAATAATGCCTTGCTTTTCCAGCTTGACCTAAGCTCCGCCTATGTAGGAGAGCATAATGACAGCGAAGTAAACGCAACTTTGGCCCAAGCTCAGGACACCATTGACAAACTTTATGCAAAAAGCATAACCCAAGGCCTTGGCACTTTGCTAATTAATGATAATACTGAGCCTTATAGAGCGCGCGTTTACGAGGCCGCCCTTACATATTTTCTGCGGGCTATGTCCTATTTGGCGCAAAACAATTTAGAAGACGCCGCCGTTGAAGCAAGACGGGCGGTTTTCTTTTTAGATAAAACCAGACAGAGCAAAACCAGTGGATATAGCGACGACGCTTTTGTTCAATACTTTGCAAGTATGATTTTTGAAGATATTGGAAGTCTGTCCGATGCCCGCATTTCTCGCCAAAACGCTCAAAATGCTTACGAGAAAGACAAAAGCTGGAGCGCAGCCGCTTTGCCAAATTTCCCCCCGCCGCAAGATTATGCCCAAAAAGGCGAGGCTGTTATTTTCCACTATAACGGCAAAGCCCCTTATAAAATAAGCAAAAGCATATCTCTTGCGTGGAATGATATTTGGTTTGCCCTAAATGATGTAAGCGACTTGGACGGAGTATCTAAAGATACCGTTAACGCCGTTTTTGCAGGGGCTTTTGGCCGCTCAATAACAATCTCTTTCCCCGAGATGGTGGATAATAGCTATAAAATAACTTCTAGCGAAGTCTTAGTAAACGGCTTAGACAGCCCGCCTATAGAAACTCAGCTTGTCGCCGATATTTCCCAAATAGCAAAACAGACGCTAAAAGAAGAACTCGCCGCCGCTTATGCTAGAACGGTAGTAAGGGCGGTTAGCAAATATATTTTAAGCGTGCAGGCCAGAGAGGGGACAAAATCCGCCACTAATAATGACACGCTTGGCGAACTTGTCGGCATGCTATTTAGCACGCTTTCTTATATAACGGAAAAGGCGGATACCCGCTCTTGGTTTACTTTGCCCTCGCAAATCCGTATGGGCAGCATTTTTCTGCCGCCCGGCGCTTATGATATTAAGCTTGTTTTTTATAATGAGGAAAAGAAAGCTATTGACGAACATCTCTTTGAAAAGGTACAAATTAATAAGGGGCAAAGAACCTATTTGTACCATAGAACTGCAAAATAACGGAGCATAAAAAATTATGAAGAAACTTACACTACTGCTTGCGGGGGCAATTTTTATAACAGCCTGCGCAGGAAACAAAAACATATTAAACGAGAAAATGGCTAAATACCCGGCCGATCAATATTTAACAAAAATAGCCAGCGCAGAAACAAAAAAAGAAGCCAAGGCTACAGCCTTAACAGATTTGCAAAATATTTTTACGGGCCTAGCAGATACAAAAAATTCAAAGGTAAGACGGGAAGCCATTTTAACGCAAGCCAAAGCAGCAGGGTCTTGGAAAGATAAAAATAATAAAAAATATTATGCCATTGCCGCCTTGCAAAGGCAGCCTGCGCTTGATACCTTAGCGGCATATTATCCGCCAATTGATAATCAGCTTTCCGCTATGGCAAAAAAAATATCGGGCGAGAGTGATAAATATGTCCGCCTAAAATACGCCATGGCAATGCCGCCGCTTTTTGAAGAGCGGGAATATCTTGATAGCGAGCATAGAATACTTTCCTTTGACGCCGCTAATTATAATGAAGAGTTTTTTTACTCGGTAAAAAATTTATATAACAAAACTTTTTACGATATAAAAATCAATGCCAAAATTGACGGCACTGATGATATTACTGTAAAAACGCATCTTATTGACGCTCTTAACAGCATGGGTTTTGCCGTTGGCGAGGAACTACCAACCTATGATATTGCCCTAAATATTCACACTAAAATTGACAAATACCCCTCCGAAACTACAAAAGGTTTGTATTGGACAAGAGCCACGGCAACCATATCGCTAAAAGATATGGAAACAGGCGGCATTTTTGCAACTTTTAGCGTATCGGAAAGAGACGGCTCTTTTAGAGAAGCCGAGGCCCAAAGACGCAGCTTAATAGCCGCAGGCGATAAAGCAGTGCCGCTTATAAAAGAAAAATTGCTTGATTATGTTCAAAAAAAATAGGAGATAAATAAAAATGAAAAAACTTTTAATACTTGCAACAATTTGCTTTGCTTTACACGGCAATGCTCTGGCGCAAAATACTGCGCCAAAAACAAAAGCCCCCGCCGCAAGCGCTAATGTTAATGACGCAAAAACTCTCTATTCGCTTGGCTATTTGCTTGGCGATAATTTAAAAAGCCAGCTTGTTTTAGAGAGCGAGGACGATTTTAAAGCCATCTCGCAAGGAATGAGAGATTCGCTTTTAAACAGAAAATCTCAAACGGATTTAGAAACTTATAAACCGCTTATCTCAAAAAAATATCAAGAAGACGCCGTCGCTCTTACCGCTCAACGCAAATTAGCGCAAGATAATTTTTTAAAAGAAGCCAAAAAAGGCAAAAATATAAAAACACTGCCAAGCGGAGTTGTTGTGCAAACAATAAAAAAAGGCAGTGGCAAAACTCCAAAAGAAAGCAGCCGTGTAAAAGTGCAATACGAAGGCTCCTTGCCAGACGGCACTATTTTTGACAGTTCTATCAAAAGAGGCTCGCCTGCGCAATTTGCGCTTAATGGCGTAATATCTTGCTGGCGAGAGGGCTTGCAGGAAATGAAGGAAGGCGGCAAAGCCAAATTATACTGCCCGCCAGATACCGCTTATGGCGACGCGCAGGCAGGCCCAATACCGCCCGGCTCATTATTAGTTTTTGATGTGGAACTTTTATCCGTGGTGGACGCTGCGCCTGCTCCTAAAGAGCAAGCTCAAAACGAGCCTGCAAAATAATCGCCTTAATTAAAGGGCGGCAGGGCTAATTGGATATTTATGAATCTTAAAGCTAAAGCGGTTTTGGCCGTATTAATTTTTGCTTGCGTGGTTTTGTCCTCTATAAAACTAGTGCGTTTTATTGGCGAGCATAAAACAAAAAACTCAAGCCAAGCGGCAACAAATTATTATCCTTTTAGCCAAACGGGCCAAATCAGCGGCTCGGAAACTAATCAAGCACAACAACAAACAAATACTGCTGCAAGAATGCAAAGCCTAGTTCAATATAGAGAGCTTTACGACGCTCTCTCCCCTTACGGGCAGCCCGTGCAAAATGAGCCTGCTGTAGATACAAACGAACTTATCCTAAATAAATATGAGGGCGATTATACTCTGCAAAGATTTGCAAAAGCTATGCAAAAAGCAACGGGCAAGCCTTTTAAGGCCATAAATTTGTTTGACGAAAATTTAATGCAAATGGCGATAAATAACCCACAAATTCAAAAAATTTTGCTTGAATATACTAAAGATGCTGCTTTTGAAGAATTTATGGAGCGCATTACAACTGATAAAGAATTTATGCAAGCAGTTTTAGAATACAAAAAGACACTGCGGGCAAATACTAATAAAAATTAAGGGGAGCCGTTATGGGCGTTTTTATAGCAACAATAATAATTTTAGCTCTAATATTTTACGCATTGAAAGACTTGCTTATGGATAAAGATTTTGCCGCTTGGACAAATATCGCCCTTACCGCTCTTATTTTATTTACCGTAATCCTCTCAATTTATATGTTGCTTGATAAGCCGAATAAAAATGTGGATATGCAAGAATCCCCCGCCCGTCAAGAAGAAAACGCCCAGAAACAAGGCGAAAAAGCGGAGGTGGACGAAACTATGTTAAATATGGCTATCACTTATGTTTTGTTTGAAGACGAAGTGAACAAACAATATCCGCAAGATACACAAAAATCCGCTCAACTCGCGGCAGATTATATTATGAGCGAATATAAATTTAATCAAGCGGAGTTTGATACTTTTATACGCTATGCAAACGAGAACGATTTGTTTAACAAAGCCCGCCAAATAATAGCCGAGCACGAAGAGGCCGAGGCTGCTGATAATAGCGCTGAACCAACTACAAATTATCTTATTGATAAGACGAATACGCCTGCGTCCGCCAATGCCGCCGCGCAAAAATAAAACCAAAAACAAAATATTGCGAAACTAAAAGATTAAGCGAATATTAGTAAAATTTATACTCTTTATACCCGCCGTATGCTGCGATATCACGGATAAATACACCCCCAAGGCCTTCGCATATTTTTGCGGTTCTAGGCGAAATAGAAAAAGCTATACACAATGCGCTGGCATTGTCAGGCCAAGCACCTTTCATCATCGTGCCATATCCAAATTGAAAGCTAACATAACTAGCGGTATCTTTTAATAAAGTTGCGCTTATTTTATTGCTTTCTAAAGTATATTTGAAGTTATCTTTTGTTGCTGTTTGGTAACCATCGTCTCTAGTGGTTATTGTAAAATCTGAGGGTAAAGTAATATCCAAATCTGCAAATATTTTGGCATAAGAACCTGTTGCAAGGAAATATCTTTCTTGAGCCTCTTTTAGGCTTTTGGCCATCTCCAGCATTGTGCTGGCGCGGGCCTTTTCAACTGTAGCCTGATATTGCGGAAGCGCAATAGCGGCAAGTATGCCGATTATTAGGACGACTACTAATAACTCTATTAGTGTAAAACCTTTTTTACTTACTAACTTATTTCTTTTTTCTTCTTTCATTTTATTCCCTCCTGTTTTTTAAATACCCTTTACTTAGCCATATTTAAATGACACTAAAAGTTTAACATATTTCGCCCCCCCCCCGTCAATCTTTTCTTAAAACACCGTCTGAGATTATCCTT
>JAISHT010000058.1 GCA_031262415.1 Elusimicrobiota bacterium
TTAGATAATTGAGCCACACAAAAAACCCCGCGGCTCAATTATCCTAAAGTCTCATATGTCTTTGATGTTTTACATGAAAATCTAAAAGTTATAGCTAAAAACAAACTAATACCAACTGAAACCCGCCGCTTTTCTAGCCCAGCCATCAAAAAAATATGGACATTGTTATCATAATATTATAACCTAATCTATATAGAAACCAATATAGTAATAGGAGGGTTTTATGGGAAAGAAAGCACGTGAAATTTTAGAAAAAAGAGGAATGAAAGTAGACGAGCTCATTAAAAAACTAAACAGAGCTTACGCCGACGAATGGCTTGCCTATATCCAATATTGGACAGGCGCCCAAGTGGCCGAAGGTTTAATGCGCCCCAACATTGAAGCCGAAATGATGGAGCACGCTAACGAAGAATTGGGCCACGCCAAAAAAGTTTGTGATAGAATTATAGAACTTGGCGGCACGCCGATTTTGGACCCGAAAGATTATTTCAAACAAACAAATTGCGGCTATGATGTCCCCAAAAACTTCAGCACAAAAGCCTTGCTCAAACAAAATATTGACGCTGAAAGATGCGCAATTGCCGTCTATAATGATATTGTGGAGTATGCAAGAAAGGGCGGCGATACCGTTACTTTCCACATCGCCCGCAGCATTATGCAAGACGAAATGGAGCACGAGCAGGATCTTGAAGATTTGTTGACAGATATTACGGTTAAATAAGCCGCAAAAAATCTGTTGCAAATTAAAAGATAAATATTGCAGAAAGAATACTGAAATATAAATTTAACCCCCGCTAAATTGTTAGCGGGGGTTTTCTATAAAGAAAGGTTGTGGCGTTAGAAGAGGCGCCAGAAGAGAAATAGGCTTGTTTAGCTTATGTTTTCCTCTTCAACAACGGGGTCAATATCAACGGGGTCGTCAGCGGAAAGCTCTCCAGCTGGGCTATTCATATTATCTATGCTACCCGCACTATCCGCCTCAATACTTAAATGCTCCACATTAGTTAAAGCCCTGTTTATTTGCCTTGTTCTTTTGCCGGAAAGTTCGCCAAGGGTAGCGTCGGCCGTGCGGATTTGCTTTTGAGCCTTTTCAAGCGCCGCTCCAAAAGTAATAAATTCTTTTTTAACTCTCTTTAAAACTTCCCAAACTTCTTGCGAGCGTTTTTCAATAGCCAGCGTTTTAAAACCAAATAATAATGATGATAATACGGCCGATAGCGTCGTCGGGCCAACGGGGGTTATTTTGTATTTAGTTAAAAGTTCTTCAAAAAGGGCAGGGTCCCGCAGGACTTCGGCGTAAAGGCCCTCCGTCGGCAAAAACATAAGGGCAAAATCTGTTGTTTTGGGGGGGAAGATATATTTATCGTGTATATCTTTTGCAAAAGCGCGGATATTTTTTATAAAAGATTTGCGCGCGGTTTCTATGCTTTCCTTGTCCTCAGCTTCCAAAATGCGGTTGTAATCTTCAATAGGAAACTTGCTGTCAATTGGCAGCAATACAGGTTTTTCGCCCTCGCCATTACCCGGCAATTTAACAACAAACTCAACGCGTTTGTCGCTTTGTATTTCAACATTTTTATCATATTGCGACGGGGGTAAAATATCGGATAATATTTTCTCAAGCCTTACCTCGCCGTATGTGCCGCGTTCTTTTACATTTGTTAAAGCGTTTTTTAGGCTTTTAGCGTCGGCGGCAAGGTTCTTCATTTCGCCAAGTCCTTGTTGCACATTATCAAGCTGTTTGCGGACTATTTCAAAAGATTGCGTTAAGCGGGTTTCCAGCGTTTTTTGAAGTTTCTCGTCAACAATTCCTTGCATTTGCTCAAGCCGCTTTTCATTACTTTCTTGCAAGGATTTCATTTTAACTTCCAAAGTTTCGGCAACTTTACCCAGTTGTTTATTTGTTTCTTCACGATTATTTTGCAAGGTTTTTTGTATGCTGTCTTGTATTATGCTAAAGCGTTCAAATTGCACGGTAGTGGCTTTGGATATTTGGTTTTCAACGCCTTCTCTTTGCTCAATTGCGGAGTTTTTTAGTAGCAGCGTAATTTCGCCCAAATCCATTTTTTTGTTTTTAGTAAGTTGCAGTAAAATTACCGCCGCCAGTAAAATTACGCCGAGTATTGAAAAAATTAAAATAGCAGTTTGCATATAAAACCTTCCTTTTAATATTAATTTAAAGTTATTTTGTAAAATAAAAACTTTGCCGTTGCGATGTGTTCTTTTACATAATAATAGTATAATTTTTATATGTATAAAGATATTAAAGTTATAGGCTTTGACGCTGACGATACCCTTTGGCACAATGAAAATATTTTTGCCTTTGCGCACAAAGAATTTGTAAAACTAATGCAAAAATACGCCAAAGACGAAAAAATAGAGCAAGAACTTACCGCTCTAGAAATTGAAAACTTGCCGCTTTATGGCTACGGCGTAAAATCCTTTACGCTTTCTATGCTAGAGGCCGCCCTTAAAATAACTAAAAATAAAATACAAGGTAGTGAGGTAGAGGCAATAGTCGCCCTTGGGCGGCATATGATAAATGCCCCAATTGTCTTGCTTGACGGCGTGGCCGACACCTTAAAAACACTTTCAAAAAACTATAAATTAATAGTTGTAACAAAAGGCGATTTGCTTGACCAGGAGCGTAAATTAGCCAAATCAAACATAAGCAAATATTTTGACCATATTGAAATTATGAGCGAGAAAACCCCCGCCGCTTACCTAAACCTTACCGATGAGCTGGATATAAACCCAAAAGAGTTTTTGATGGTGGGTAATTCCGTTAAATCAGATATAATCCCCGCCATAGAAATTGGCGCAAGCGCAGTGCTGGTGCCTTTTGAAGTTGTGGGTATCCACGAAAGAGCGGATAAAGAAACTATTTTTAGCGAAAATTTTAAAGAAGTAAAAAACATAACCGAGCTTGTAAACTTGCTTAAAAGTTAAATTAGTAAAAATTAAATTATTTAAATGCTAAAACAAAAAACCAGCCTTTTTGAACTTTTTATAACATTTGCCAAAATAAGCGTTATGACTTTTGGCGGCGGCTATGCTATGTTGCCGCTAATAGAGCGGGAGCTAGTCGCTAAAAAACACTGGATAGACCAAAAAGATTTGCTTGAATTTTTTGCTGTTTCGCAAATAACCCCCGGCGTTATAGCGGTTAATGCCGCCTCGTTAATTGGGCAACGCCGCCGTGGAATAATAGGTCTTGTAGCCGCAACGCTTGGCGTGGCGGCCCCGTCCGTAATAATTATAACTATAGTAGCCGCTTTTCTTAGCAATATAATGCAATTTGAAATTGTGGGCAATATTTTTGCGGCGTTGCGTATTGCGGTAGCGGCATTAATTATAAATGCGCTTTTTCCGCTTTTCAAAAAAGGCATAACGGGCATTTTTACGGGACTGCTTTTTTTAATAACTTTTATTGCTTTTTATTTTTTTAAAATATCCCCGATACTACTGGTTATTTTATGCGCCGCCGCTACTTTAATTGTTGCTAAAGCAAAGGGGGCGTTAAAATGATTTTGCTTGCTCTCTACCTAGACTTTTTTAAAATAGGCCTTTTTGCCTTAGGCGGCGGGCTAGCCACAATTCCTTTTATATACGAACTTGGCTACAGCGCGGGCTTTTTTAACGCAAGCGAGATAGCAAATATGATTGCCGTAGCGCAAAGTATGCCCGGGCCAATTGGCATAAATATGGCCTCTTATGCAGGTTTTAAAGTTGCCGGTTTTTGGGGGGCGGTGTCCGCCGCTCTTGGCGTGATAACTGCGCCGATGATAACTATTGCCATAATTGCCAAAGCCTTGCAAAAATTTATACATAATAAATATGCGGCGGTTGCTTTTGGCGGGGCTATAGCCTGCGTTTGCGCTTTAATAAGCGCAGCGGTTTTTGATATGTTAAAAACGGCACTACTTCGCCCAGAAATTACGCAGACTTTAGAAGGATTAGTAGACGCAATTGCTATGAAAAATATAATATTTTTTATAGTAATATTTTTTGCAATTCGCAAATTTAAATGGCACCCATTTATTTATATTTGCCTGGCGGCTTGCGGTGGGTGTTTTGTAAAATTTTAAAACATATTTAAATAAATTAAATATAATGCTTATAGGTTAACTTTATAAATTAATTGGAGAAGATATGAAGAAAAAACTATCCGTTGTTTTGTTTATGCTGTGTTTTGGCTTTGGCTTAGCCAATGCTTTAGTTATACAAGAATACGCCGTGCGTGGCGTAAGGCCGTCTGATAGAGTATCCTCGCTTGAGTTTAACCCCGAGATTGATGTAAGCGACGATTCCCGTGGGGAATCCACCTCGCTCTTAACGGTTAAATATTATCAAGATATTAAAGATAAATACAGCATTGGTATAGAAGTGCCCGGCGCGCGCTACGAGTCGCCCGAAAAATCAAGAACAGGCCTTGGCGATATTTTGCTAGCCGCTTCTTACACGCAGGCTTTTGATAATTTCTCTATGGTTTTTCTTATGGAAAATACTTTGCCCACCGCTACAGACGATACTTTGGGCACAGGCAAGTGGTATGTTGATTTCAGCGCCGCATTTGATATTTCCTTTACCGATAATATCTTTTTTGCCACAGGCTACAAGTATTATGTATCCATACTTGGCGACGATAGCAGAAACAATATTAACCGTAGTCGTGTAAGGGGTATTTTGGGCTATATGACAGATAGCACATTTTATGTTTTGCTGGATAATCTCTACCATATTGATTTTGAAAATTCCTCCCAAGCTTATATTTTAGATGTTGAGTTTGGTATGATGTTGGAAAATGACCTTTCGCTTTATATCAAACCGGGCTGGCAGCTTGGCGGCGCAAAGCATATTAAAGATTGGTCCTTAAGTTTTGGCGTAAAACTATTAAACTTATAATTTATTTACTCTGTTAAATCTAAGTTTTAGATAGACAAAACGCCCCGCTTAATTTTAAGCGGGGCGTTTTCTAGTTTTGAAAACTACTTTATGCCGTGCATCCACTTTTTAATTTTACCTGATAAGCCCCATATTAATAAAGCGCACACAAGCGATAATATTGCCGGCACGGAAAAGAGTTGCACCAATTTTCCGTCTTCATAATTGCCCGCAAAAACGCCGCCAAGCAGCCCGCCAAAGAAATTGCCCGTAAACCAAACGCCCATAAACATAGCGGCGTATTTGGCTGGGGCAAGTTTTGTTATCATAGAAAGCCCGACGGGGGACATACAAAGCTCGCCAAGCACGCATACAAAATATAAGCTGGCTAGCCAAAAAATGCTAACGGGTTGCCCGCTTTTTTGATACACATAAGCGCCAACGGTTATTATTAAGAAAGATACGCCAAGTAGCGCCATACCCCAGGCAAATTTAGCGGGGGTAGAAGGCTCTTTTGCGCCAAGTTTGCCCCAAAGCCAAGCAAAAACAGGCGCCATAATAATAACAAACAAAGGCGGCAGTGCTTGCAAATAACCAACAGGCATTTGCCAGCCAAATAAACTTGTATCGGTTGCCCTTTGCGCAAATAACATTAAAGAGGAGCCGGACTGCTCATAAAAAGCCCAAAAGAAGATAGCAAAAAACGCAAATATTAAAATGGCTTTTATTCTATCTTTTTCTTGCGCTGTTAGTGGTTTTTTAGGGGCGGGTTTGCCGTCAAGGTGTTCTGGCGCGGGCTTGTTGCCAATATGTTTTAATTGTTTGTTTTGTATAGCCAAAAACCAAACTAAACCAATTGCCATACCAAGGCCTGCAGCAATAAAGCCGTATTTAAAATCAATCTTTTCGCCAAGGTAGCTGCAAACTAAAGGGGCCAAAAATGCGCCTAAGTTAATAGCCATATAAAAAATGGTGAAAGCGGCGTCCCGCCTAGAGTCATTTTCCTCGTAAAGATCGCCGACTAAAGAAGTGATATTAGGCTTTAAAAAACCCGTGCCAAAAATTATTAAAATAAGGCCGAGGCTAAAAGCTATCGTTGCATTAATAAAACCATAGCTAGCAATGATAAACTGCCCAAGAATCATTAATACTGCGCCTAGTATAATGGAAGATTTTTTATTTAAAAACTGATCTGCCACAAAACCGCCAAGCACAGGCGTTAAGTAAACAACAGCTATAAAAATGCCAAAGATATGCATAGCTGTTTTATCATTAAAGCCAAGCGCAGGGCTTATCATAAACAAGACGAGCAAAGTGCGCGCGCCGTAGAAACAGAACCTTTCCCACATTTCAATGCCAGAGAGCATAAATAATGCCGCTGGCTGGGCCTTCTTTTTGTTGTCAACCATATTATTATTTTTTACCTCAACAGAAGATGAACTATCTAAAATAATTATATCACAAAAAAACACGGGCAATATGTGGCTTTTGAGGAAGCTTTTTAAGCGCAAAAAACCCCGCGCTTATATGCGCGGGGTTTTAGAGAATTGTTTTACTATTTTGTTATTTTACTTTTACGCCGAAGTTTTTTAAGAAAGCTTTATTATTATAAGGCCTGCCTAAAAACTTTTCTACCATAGCGTTTGGATCTTGCGTGATGCCGGGCGTGTAAATATATTGCCTTAACTTCATACCAAGATCTTTGTTATCCAAACCCTCTTTTTCAAAGACGGAGAAGATATCGTCTGCAATAACAAGCGACCAAGCGTAAACATAATAACCGACATCATAAGGATCCGTTAGCGACATTATGTGCGAGAAATTTGCCTGCGGATAAGTGCCGGGCGTAAGCGGGACAAGGTAAATTTCCTTCATCAATTTGCCGTAAAGTTTTGTCGTATCAACGGGCTTGTTTGATTTATGATATTGATAATCCAACTGGCCTAGGAAGTTTTGCCTTAACATCGGCAAAGCCGAGCCGACATTTTTGCTCTTTTGCAAATTGGCTATCATATCGTCAGGCAACTGCTCTCCCGTCTTATAATGCTTAGATATTTTCTTTAGGATTTTTGTGTCCCACGCCCAATTTTCAAGTAATTGAGAGTGCGCTTCTATGTAATCCCAAGTAATATTATCGCCGCCCAAAGTTGCGTATTTGGGGTGCGTTAAAGACATTTGCAGGACATGGCCAAACTCGTGGAACAAGGTTTCAACTTCGCTATGATCAAGCAGCGAGGGCAGGCCGTTGCCGGGGGGATTTAAGTTGGACGCTATGACGACAGACGGCGTTTGATAGCTGCCGTCAGCTTTTAAGAAACCGTCAACAAAGCTCCAGCAAGCCGCATGGGTATATTTACCTTCGCGCGGATAAAGGTCCATATAAAAGTTTGAAATATGTTCGCCGCTGGCGGTATCTTTAATTTTATATGTTATAACATCTTTATGCCATTTTGGGAGAGTTGCTTTCTCAAAAGTAAGGCCAAAGAGATTGCCAAAAGTATCTAACATACCGTCAATAATATGGTCCGTTGGCAAATATTCTTTGATTTTATCATTATCAACATTGTAATTAAGCTTTTTATAAAGGGCGCTGTAATAAGGCATATCCCAAAGATAAAAACCATCGGTTTTTTCTCCCACGGTTAAATCTTTTAAAGCCTGATATTCTTTTAACTCTTTTTTGCCAATGGGCTTTAAATTCTTTTCTATATCTTTTAAGAATTTTTTAAGAGTTTTTTCGTCTTTTGCCATACGGTCTTCTAAGACATATTGAGGGTGGTCTTTATAACCTAGTAGCCTTGAAGTTGTGGAGCGTTCCATTAAAACCGCCTCCAAAAGCTTTACATTTTCCGTGCCGCCGCGGTTTGCAAACTTTATTTGCAATTCTTTGCGGGCGGCTTCGTTTTTTGCATTAGCCATAAATGGATTGTAGTCGGGATATTTAAGCGTTACAATGTATTTTCCCTCAGGCGTTTTGTTTAAGCGGTTGATGTAGACATCGCTCATACCGTCAAGCTCCTGGCGGGTAAGTTCAAGCTGGTCCTTATGTTGCAAAAGGTTTACATTAAACTGAGTGATATTAGCCATTTTTTCATTATTTAAAACGGCGTAATCAGCGGCTTTTTGCTCGTCAAGTTCTGCGCCGGCTCGTTTAAATTTGTTAAGCCAGAAGTTAAGTAAGCGTTGCTCTTCGTTTTCAAGAGCGGGCTTAGTGTCTGCATATTCTTTAAGGGCATTATAAATATCTTTCCTTGCAAGTATGCTTGCTTTAAACTGATTGCCCTTTGCCTCTAGCTGAGAGGCGGCTTTTCGCACGCCGTCGTCGCCGTGGAAATAGGCTAAAAGAGCAAGTGGTTTTGCCACATACCAATAGCCTGTATAGGCGCGCTCAAAAGCAAGCAGCGTATTATCAAAAGTCCGCTCGCTGGGCGCTATATTTATTACGCTTTGGACATTTTTATCAAACTCCGCCGCCGCTTCGCTTTCTAGCGAAAGGACTTCCTTTGGAGTGTAGTTAAAACGCAAGTTGTCTTTTTGATACATCTTATTCATAGCTCCCCCGAAAGCCAAATTGGCCATGAGTAGGCCGCCGAGTAGTAAGGATAGTTTCTTCATTTATTCTCCTTTTACAGCAGGTATAAGCCCATTCTATAATATTTTTGAACTATTAAAATAGTATTTAATGCAACAGTTAATCGCAGAAGCAAAAAAAATAGCGAAATATCAAACAAAAGCAAATGAATGTAATTAACAAATTGAAGATATTTACTTTATAATATATACGCCTGCCGTATTTTCTATTATTTTGCTCGTAGAAGGGGCAATTTGGAAGGTATAATCTATGGCGTGATATAGAGATAAGGTTGCATCTTGCAGTTGTTGGTTTTTTTCCAATGGGATTATAGAAAATCCTTTTTTATTTAATTCCTCTATACACAGAGGTCGTCCGTGATCTTTATGTTTATTATGCTGTCCAAGCCATTTGGCGATATCGGCAGCTTTTTTAGGGGGTATGTTTTGGTATTTTGTCAGCCATTCTTTAACTAAAATTATGGAGCGGTTTACAGCATTTTTGCATTCTGTTATTTTTGAGGGGGCATATTGTTGCAATATAAATTGCCATGCAAAAGCATTGTTCCGATTCTCAGCGCATTCTTTTTTTGCTGTCTCAAATTGATCAATAATAGCTTGTGCTGGATAAAAATCAATTTGCCCATTATTATTAACGAATGGCATTTGCGGGTCTATTGGGCCTAAAAAAGAATTTTTACCCATATATATTCTATTGCAAGCACAGCACCACATTGTTCCTGCGGAGTACGCAAACATTGGGACAATAACATCTATATTATCAAACTGCGTCCTTATATACTTAACTATTGATTCTATCGCATTTGTTTCTCCACCTGGAGTATGTAAGACTATGCAAACTTCTTTCTTTTCTTTATTAATGCCATAACACATGCTCATAAAAGAATGTATATCTTCCCGAGAAATACCAGAAGTTATTTTGTTAAAATTAGCAGCATATATAATAACAGGTTTTTTAATTTGGTCTGATAGAGATTTAAGGTATTTTCTTCTAACACAATCAACCGCTGTGTTCAGCGGTTGATTGCAACCTTTAATTTCTAATAGTATATCTTGGGCTATAGGCATTAGCGATTCTCTTTTTGAATAGTTGAATAGAAAGACAAATAATCACTTGTCCCTATAGGGGTTATCTTGGCATTTGTGGAAAGTCTCTCTTTATTCTCTTTTTTTGCCATATTGCCTCCCATTTTTAAGGAAAACCAACTTGAATAAGTCGCTGTTTGTGCCCTTAAAACAATATGTTTATATAAATATTGTACCAGTTTTTGGAACATTATCAATATCCTTTTTAAAATACTGACGATTCCCCCAAAACACTTATACCATATTTTTACGACAAATAAACAAACTACTGCGGCTGCCGCAAATAGGCAAACAAAAAACGCATCTAAAAAGAAAAGATGCGTTTTTTGTTATGTAAATATTAGCCTAAAACATTGCTTTGTTAAGCCTTATTTTGCCGCTGCGTCCGCTTTTTTGGGCTCTGCGGTTTTGCCGCTTGCGGCCGTTGCCGTAACGCCGCCTTTAAGAGTGGTTTCAGCGGGGGCGTCAAGATCGGCCTTTTTAGTTTTAGCGTCGGCGCTTTCGTGTATTTGCAAGGTATTATCGGCAGAGTTGCCTGTTAAACCGCCGCCCAAAGCTTTGCTTATGGCGACTACGGCATTAAGCTCGTTTTGCATGGCGCTGGCTTCGTCAATTTGGGCTTGCAAGAAATTGCGTTCAACATCTAAAACATCAAGCATAGAAACTAAGCCTGCGTCGTATTGCTTTTTAACAAGGTCCAAACTGCGATTTAGCGCTTTGCTTTGGCTATGTAGAGCATTAAAGCTCTGCCTGTTTAAACGGTTGGCAACTATAGCGTCGTAAGTTTCTTTAAAAGCATTTTGAACGGTTTTTTGATAATTGGCTACTAGCTCACGCTCTTTTGCGGAATATTCTTCAACTTGGGCTTTTATTTTGCCGCCTTCAAAAATTGGGCCGCTTAAGTTGGCGGCAAAATTCCAAAGGCCGCCGCTAAAGAGATCTGTTAAAGAGGCGCTTTGTATACCGCCAGATGCCGTAAGTGAAATATCTGGGAAATAAGCAGCGCGGGCAACGCCTATGTTTGCATTTGCTTCAACTAGTTGATATTCCGCCACACGAATATCAGGCCTGTTTTCCAAAATGTTAGAAGGCACTTCTGCTGGAATATTTGGCACTATTGTAATTTCGGCAAGTTCCTTACCCCTTTCTATTTTATTTTCAACTATTTGCCTCGGCGAACCGCCGATTAAAACAGAAAGCGCAGTTTCGTTTTGGGAAAGTGTTTTTTGTAATTCTATTAAAGAGGCTTGCACGCTATCTCTTTCGGCTTCCATACGGCGAAGGTCAAGCTCGCCAACAAGGCCGTTTTCGTAGCGGGTTTTGTAAATACGCACGGTTTCCTGACGGGCGTCTAAAGTCCTTTGCGTGGTGGCTATTTGCGAATCCAAAGTGCGAACGGTAAAATAAGCTTTTGCGACATCTGCCGTAAGCGTTAGGCGAACAACATCTCTTTGAGCTTCCGATTGCAAAAGTCTTGCACGGGCGGCTTGGTTTAAATTTCTGTATTTACCCCAGAGGTCAAGCTCGTAAGAGAAGGCTAAGCCGGCGGAATAGTCTTTAGCCTCGCCTTCAGCGGCCGAGCCGCCTGTCGCTAGGCCAGCTGCGCTAGCGGCTACGGCGGGTTTGGAATCTGCCGTTACGACGCCTGCATCTGCTCTAGCCTGATCCACCCTAGCCATGGCCATAAGCAAGTCATTGTTATAGGAAAGGGCGGTATCTTCCAGTTTGTTTAAAGTATCATCGTTAAATATGCTCCACCATTTCTGTTGGGTAAAAACGCTATAATCTTCAAGATCTTGTTGATCTGGCAAATCCAAATCCGGGCGTTTGTATTTTGCGGCAAAATTACAAGAGGCTATAAAAGCCACGCTTGTTAAAAGAAGTATTAATTTTCTCATATTTTATTTTCCTGTTCCTGTTCTGGTTTATCTTTTATGCCTGCCATTTTTGAAAATAGCACAAAGAAGAGCGGCACGAAGATAGGCGCAAGCAAAGTTGCCCCTAACATACCGCAAACTACCGCTGTGCCAATAGAATGCCTGCTTGCTGCGCCGGCTCCGCTACTAAGCATTAGCGGCAAACAACCTAAGATGAAAGCAAGCGAGGTCATTACAATAGGTCTAAAGCGTAGTTTTGAGGCTTGCAAGGCCGCCTCTGCTAAACTTAAGCCTTGTTTTTGCATATCAACGGCAAATTCTACAATCAAAATAGCGTTTTTAGCCGCTAGACCAATAAGCGCAACAAGGGCTATTTGGAAGTAAATATCATTGTATAAACCCCTTGCAAAAACGCCTATAAGCGCGCCAAATAAAGCAAATGGCACTGCGCCAAGCACGGCAAACGGCAGCGACCAACGCTCGTATTGAGCAGCTAAAATTAAGAAGACGACGAGCAATGCAAGCAGCATAATTACTGCGCTAGAAGAGCCGCTGCTCTTTTCTTGATAAGTGGTGCCAAACCAAGAAAGGGCAAAATCTGCGCCTAAAACATCGTTTGCAACCTCTTCCATAGCGGCAATGGCCTCGCCGGAGCTATAGCCAGATGCCGGCGTGCCCATAATTTTGGCAGCGGGGAAGACATTGAACCGCTCAACAGAATCTGCGCCTGTCATCAACTTAAGTTCTGCTAGCGATGACATTGGTATCATAGAGCCGCTTTGCGACCTTACAAAAATTTCTTGCAATTGCTCCGGCCTTGCGCGAAAATCGCCACGGGCCTGCATAATTACTTTGAAGCTTCTGCCAAATTTAGTGAAGTCGTTAATGTATAAGGTGCCAAAAGTTGATTGCATGGTAGCGTATAAATCGGAAATATTAACGCCCATAGATTTGGCCCTTATTTCATTAGTTTCCATAGAATATTGAGGCGTATTGGTGGAGAAGGTTGTCGTTACGGAAGCTAGCTCCGGCCTTTTGCCTGCGGCTAAAACATATTCGTTAACTTTTGCCGCCAAAACCTTACTATCTCCGGAGCCTTTATTTTGAATATAACCTTCAAGGCCGCCGGTTGTGCTTAGGCCCATAATAGCGGGCGGGTTAAACGGCATAAAGAAAGCATTAGCTATTTGGCTGTTTACTTCTGCGCCTAATTTTTTAATAAGACCGGCTGCGCTTTGGCCTTTGCCTTTACGCTCGTCCCAAGGCTTCAAAAGAATAAAGAACGAGCCATTATTGGACTTTAAGCTTGAAGTTAACATATCATAGCCAGAAAGGCCCATTTCTTGGTCAACAGATTTTTCTTGCAAAATAATATCTTCAACTTTAGATACCGCCGCTTGTGTTTTTTGCAGAGAAGTGCCCGGGTCTAACATTAAAGAAGCCATAAACATACCTTGATCTTCATCGGGCAGCAATGCGCCGGGGACAGTTTTAAACAATACTAACAAGCTAACAAGCAATATAGCTATTAAAACTAGCGAGAGTTTTACTTTACTCAGGAAGAATGCCACTATAGTATTGTAGCTATTTGTTATTTTGGCAAACATTCTATCAAAAGCGGCAAAAAAACCGTGGTCTTTATGCTCGGTAGGTTTTAAGAGCAAAACGCAAAGAGCGGGGGTAAGAGTCAAAGCCACAATGCCCGATATTACCACTGAAACCGCAATAGTAATAGCAAATTGCTTATACATTTCCCCAGTAAAGCCGCCCATAAAAGCAACCGGGACGAAGACTGAACAAAGCACAAGCACAATAGCAATAACAGGGCCCGTAACTTCAGACATAGCCTTTATAGTAGCTTCTTTAACGGGCAATTTTTCCTCGTGCATAATACGCTCTACGTTTTCCATAACAACAATAGCGTCGTCAACCACTATACCTATTGCCAAAACTACGCCAAATAGCGTTAAAGTATTAATAGAGAAACCAAAAGCTAACATACCCGCAAATGCGCCCACTATAGAAACAGGCACGGCTAAACACGGGATTAATGTAGCCCGCCAGTTTTTAAGGAAGATAAAAACCACAAAGAAAACTAGAACCATAGCCTCAAACAAAGTATGCAAAACTTCTTTAATGGATTCTGTTACGAAGATAGTTGTATCATAAGTTACTTTATAATCAATACCATTTGGCAACTTTTTGGCAAGCTCTTTCATTTTTGCATTAACTTCTTTGGCGGTTTGCACGGAATTTGCGCCGGGAGCAAGATAAATGCCTATTGGCACAGAGGGTTGTTTATTATTGCTTCCAATAAATTCATAAGTCTGCGAGCCTAGCTCAAGATCAGCGACATCTTTTAAACGTAAAGTGGAGCCGTCGGGATTGGCGCGGATAATAATATCGCCAAACTCTTCAGGAGTTTCCAAGCGGCCGGGGGCGATGATAGAATAAACTCTATCAAGATTTTCCGGCACGGGCGGCTGGCCTATTTTGCCAGCGGCGCGCTGCGCATTTTGTTCTTTTACGGCATTGTAAATATCTGTAGTAGTAAGTTTTAAGCGGGACAATATATCAGGCTTTAGCCAAATGCGTATGGAATAATCGTTTGCGCTCATAACAGAAGCGTCGCCAACGCCGTCTAAACGCTTTAACTCGTCAATAATATTAATCAAAGCATAGTTGCCTATATAGGTAGTATCGTAAATATTATCAGGCGAGGTAAGCGAAATAATTTGCAAAATAGAAGAAGATTTTTTATCAACCATAACCCCGTAATCTTGCACATCAGAGGGCAAAGAAGAAAGGGCGGATTGAACCCTGTTGTTTACGTCCATCATAGCAAGGTCTGGGTCTTTACCTACTTTAAAGTAAACAAGCAATGTCATATCGCCGCTGGCGGCGGATATGGAGTTCATATAAATCATATCGGTAACGCCGTTTATTTGCTGCTCCAGCGGAGCGGCGACGGTTGTTGAAATAACCTCAGGGCTTGCGCCGGGGTATTTTGCCGTTACGGATATTGAGGGCGGGGTTAAATCTGGATATTGCTCAATAGGCAGGTTAAGTATTGAAACTGCGCCCGCCAAAAGTATAAGCAAGGAAATAACTGTAGAAAATATTGGCCTTTCTATAAAAAATTTGGACATATTTTACTCCGCCGCAGCAACTTGCGCTTGTGCCGTTGCCTCAGGCTGAACTTGCGTTGCCGTGTCGGCTGTTGCCGCCACTGCCGCCGCAGTAGCTTGCTGCGTAATTTGGTTAGATAAAGTTTGCATAGGATCTTCTGTTTTATCCAAATTAGCAACGGGTTTAGGTTGAATGGAGCTTATATCAAGCTCTTTCATTTCCCCTTTAACGGGGCTGCCGGGCTTAACTTTTAATACGCCAGAAGATATAACAACATCGCCATCTTGCAAGCCTTCAACTATAGCAAAATCTTTATAATTGGTGGACTCTACGGGTTTTAAATTAGCCGTGCCGTTAGCGTCAATAACATATACCATATTGCCTTGCGCTGTGCTTAATACTGCGCCTTGTGGCACTATCATAGCGTTTTCATAATTAATGCCTTTTAAAATAATTGTTACAAACTGGCCGGGTTGAAGGGCGCGGCTTTTTTCTGGGTTAGGCAAAGTCGCTTTTATAGAAATTGTGCCGGTGTTTTGATCTTCGCTAGAGTCAACAAATTTAAGAGAGCCGGTATGGGGGAAGATATTGCCATCTGGCATAACTACCTGCACTTGCATAATACCTTGCCCTATTCCTTTTGTAAGGTCGCCATCAACGCTAAATTTGCCGTCTTTATAATTGCGAAGCAAATTATGCCATTGGCTGCTGGGCACGGAAAAGCGTATTTCAAGCGGGTCTATTTGAACTATATTAAGCAGGAAGCTAGCATCGCCTATGGTGGAAATTAAATTGCCTTCGTCGTATTTATCATTGCGGGTAACGCCGGAAGTTGGGGCTAATACTTTGGTATAGGTAAGTTCTATATTAGCGTCGTCCACAGTTCCTTGGGCAACTTGTAAATTGGCTTTAGCCCTTTCGTAAGCGGAGAGAGAATCATCGTGGTCTTTTTGGCTTACGGCATTTTCCTTATAAAGCTTTTTCATTCTATTATAATCGCGTTTTGTGCGGTTAACTTCGGTTTGGGCTTGGGCTAAAGTGCCTTCTGCTTTTTTAAGAGCGGTTTCATATTGGCTTGGGTCTATTTGGAAAAGCTGCACGCCTTCTTCAACATAATCGCCTTCTTTAAAAAATTTCTTCTTTAATATACCGCCAACTTGCGCGCGCACATCAACATCAATAGAGCCTACAATTTGCGCCGGGTATTCAACGTCCCACGGCACGGTTGTTTTTACTACTTTAATAGTTTCAACCAGCGGGGCTGCGCTTGTAGCTTGTTTTTTGCTATCGCATGCGCTAAAAGATATTAAGACAAATAAAGCCAAAAGGCCTGTGCAAACTTTTTTCATACACTCTCCATTTTCATTAAATAAAACCATATAAATTATACTATACAATATTTTTTAGTTTGTAAGTGTTTAGAAAATTTGAAAAATGCCATTTGTTAGGAGGCTATTTTTTTTGTAATATATAGATATGATATTGGAAGGCAAAACCCTATCAACGCAAATTCGCAGCACTCTAAAAAGTAGAATTGAGGCTTGCCAGCAAAAACTGGGCCGTCCGCTAAAACTAGTCGGCGTGGCGTGGCAAGGCGGCTATGCGTCTTATTTATACCTTAAAAAAGAAGTTGAAGCCGCCGCAAAGCTGGGAGTGCAAGGCCAAGTTGTTGATATAGAACAAAACACCACTTTAGAAGATTTTGTCAATTTAATTAAAAAACTTTCCGCAGACGATAATATTGATGCAATTTTAATACCCAAACCTTTGCCTAAACACCTAGATACGCCCGCCGCTTGGGAGGCTCTAGACCCCGCTAAAGATATTGACGGCGCAGCCGTTTTAAATATTGGCAGGCTCTTTTTATGCAAAACCGCTAGCGAAATTGAAAATATGCAAGACTTTGCGCCGTGCACGGCTAAAGCGGTTTTAAAATTGCTAGAGTATCATAAAATCCCGCTAAGTGGCGTTGAAACCGCTGTTATTGGCAGAAGCGGCACCGTCGGCAAGCCCGCAGCCCATATGCTTACTTGCCAAAATGCAACGGTAAAAATTTGCCACTCCAAAACAAAAGATATAAAGGCCTCGCTCTCTTCTTGCGATATTGTGATATGCGCCATAGGCTCGCCAAGGTTTTTAAAAGCCGATATGATAAAAGAAGGCGCAGTGGTGGTTGATGTCGGCACTAATGAGGACGAAAACGGCTGCTATTGCGGCGATGTTGATTATGAGGCAGTTTCAAAAAAAGCTTCAGCCATAAGCCCCGTGCCCGGCGGCGTCGGCCCGCTCACCCTAACATTTTTGCTGGAAAATATTGTTATAGCTGCTGAAAGGAAGATAAAATGACCAAACAATTAAACCTGCCTTTACTTAGAAAGGGCAAAGTTCGCGAAGTTTATGACTTGCAAGACAAATTATTAATAGTTGCTTCTGACAGAGTTTCCACATTTGACCATATCTTACCCACGCAAATACCGGGTAAAGGCAAAATATTAAGCAAAATAAGCAATTTTTGGTTTAAAACCACAAAAGGTATTGTTCAAAACCATCTTATTTCAGACAATATTGACGAAATTAATAAAGTTTTACCCGCTGATGTCCAGCTTGATAAAGAATATTACGGGGGCAGAACAGTTTTAGTTAAAAAAGCCCAGCGCATTGATTTTGAATGCGTCGTGCGTGGATATATTGCAGGCTCGGCTTGGGAAGAGTATAAAAAACAAGGCACTGTTTGCGGCCAAAAAATGCCGCAGGGTTTATTAAACGCCCAAAAACTTGAAAGCCCAATTTTTACCCCCGCCGCCAAAAATGACGAGGGCCACGATGAAAATGTCCCCTTCTCTTATATGGAAGAAAAACTTGGCGCAAAACTTGCCGCTGAAATTAAAGAAAAAAGCATTGCCCTCTATAACTTTGGGGAGCAATATTTAAAAGAGCGGGGCATAATACTAGCCGATACTAAATTTGAGTTTGGTTTAATAAACGGCGAACTTATTTTGATTGACGAGGTTTTGACGCCGGATTCTTCCCGCTTTTGGGACGCCGCCCATTATAAACCGGGCAGCAACCCCGCCAGCTTTGATAAGCAATTTATACGCGACTATATGGAGCAAACCGGTTGGGATAAAAACAGCGTTCCCCCGGCGATGAGCCAAGAAATTGTCAACGGCGCCGTAGCAAAATATAACGAGGCGTTAGAAAGAATTACCAAAGGCAGCCTATAAACGGCTGTCTTTTTTTAGCTTTAAACTTTTTGACAGGAGAAGAGAATGGAAAGTTTTGTTGAAGTCTTTTACAAAAAAAATTACGGCGATAGAAAAATTATCCGCATAAAAAACCGCCTTGCTAGCGTGGGCCTTAAAAATATAAAAGAAATTATCCCAAGCACTATTTATAAAATCAGCGGGGATTATTCTGCGGCGCAAATTAAAAAAATTGCCCAAAATTTACTAACGGACCCTGTCCTTGAAACAAACCAAATAGGCCTAAGCAAGCCAAAAGATTTTTATAAAGTTGAAGTTTGGATAAGAGATAGCTCTACAGATGTCGTCGGCGAAAGCGTAAAATACGCCGTTGCCGCTTTGGGCGAAAGTTTGCCGCTAGGCGTAAGGGTGGGCAATAGTTTTGCTATTAAAGGTTCTTTTACAAAACCGCAGCTAGAAGCGGCTGTTAAAAAAACATTTGTCAATGAAGTTGTAAATAAATTTACGATAGAGGGTTTTTAATATGGAAAGAAAGCTTAAAGATTTTACTTCTTTATCCGCCTCGGCTTTATGCGCTTTGCAGGGCAATTGCGGTTGGAGTTTGTGCGAAGCCGAAATGTTAGCGGCGCAAAAATATTTTAAAACTATTGGCCGCGCGCCGACGCAGGCTGAAATGGAAACAGTAGCGCAAACTTGGTCTGAGCATTGCAAACATAAAACTTTTAACGACCCTATTTCCTTTCAAAACGGCAATAAAAAAGAACTTATTAAAGAGGGCCTTTTTAAAAGCACGGTTTATAAAGCTACAAAAAAATTAAATAAGAAATGGTGCCTTTCCGTCTTCAAAGATAATGCCGGCGTAATTGAATTTGGCAAAGATAAAAAATGGGCGCTAGCCTTTAAGGCGGAAACGCACAATCACCCTTGCGCAGTTGAGCCTTACGGCGGGGCGGAAACTGGCGTCGGTGGCGTTGTGCGCGATATTTTAGGCGTTGGCCTTGGCGCAAAACCCGTTGTAAATACAGATATTTTTTGCTTTGCGCCGCCAAATTATTCCAAAAAATTACCGCCTGCCGCTTTGCACCCAAAACGCATTATCAACGGCGTTATTGACGGCGTGCGTGATTATGGCAACCGCCTAGGCATTCCAACGGCGGCCGGCGCAGTTTGGTACGATGATGACTTTGCTCTTAATCCTTTAGTATTTGTCGGCACTATTGGCATAATGCCAACTTGGGCCGTGCATAAAAAAGTTTATCCGGGCGATTTAGTCGTGGCTATCGGCGGCAGAACTGGGCGGGACGGGCTGCACGGCGCAACATTTTCTAGCGCAGTTATTGAAGACGCTAGCGAAGTATCCGCAGTGCAAATAGGCCACGCCATTAACGAAAAAAAGGTTTTAGACGCCATGATGAAATTGCAAGCCAAAAAACTTTATAGAGCCGTTACCGATTGCGGCGCAGGCGGGTTTTCCTCCGCCATTGGCGAGCTTGGCAGCGAGTGCGGCGTTAATATAGACCTTAAAAAAGCCATTTTGAAAGAGTCAAAAATACAGCCTTGGGAAATTTGGGTTTCGGAATCACAAGAGCGTATGATACTTTGCGTGCCGCCCAAAAACTTAAAAGCGGTTGAAAAAATCCTAAAAGCGGAAGATTGCGAATATGCCGTCTTAGGTAAATTTACCAAAACAAATAAACTTGAAGTTTATTTTGGCAAAGATAAAATTGTTGATTTGGATAATTATTTCCTCCACGGCGGCGTGCCTAAAATTGTGCGCCGCGCCATTTGGCAAACGCCAAAACTTAAAGCCTCCAAACTTAATTTGCCCGCCAAAAAATACGGCGAACTTTTGCAAAAATGCTTAGCCAATTTAAACGCCTGTTCTAGAGAAGCCATTATCCGCCAATACGACCACGAAGTGCAAGGCGGCACGGTGGTAAAGCCATTGCAAGGCATTAAACACGACGGCCCGGGCGACGCTTCCGTTATTTGGCCTGTAAGCGCAACGGGCAATCAAAAAGATTTCAACGGTTTTGCGGTTTCACACGGCATTAATCCGGAAATTGGCAAGAGCGACCCATATCAAATGGCTCTTAATTGCTGCGACGAGGCCGTGCGTAATTTGCTTTGCGTTGGGGCAGATATTAATAAAACCGCTTTCCTAGATAATTTCTGCTGGGGTAGCCCGGAAAACCCCAAACTTATGGGTGCGTTAGTTTTAACGGCCAAAGGCTGCTACGACGGGGCATTAGCTTACGGCGCGCCGTTTATATCGGGCAAAGATAGTTTTTACAATCAAAGTAAAGACGCCGCTGGCAAAGATTTGCCCGTGCCATCAACCATTTTAATTTCAGCAACTGCGCCTGTTTATGATGTGCGCCGCGCCATAACAATGGATTTAAAAGAAGCAGGCAATGACTTATATATTGTCGGCCTAACTAAGGACGAACTTGGCCGCTCAACCGCCGCCCAAATACTTGGCATAAAAGATACTTTTGTCCCGGTAGTTGACGCAAAATCAGCTTTAGCGGCATACAAAAAAATATACGGAGCAATGCAAAAAGGTTTAATTAAAACCGCTCACGATTTAAGCCAAGGCGGGCTTGCTGGCGCGCTAGCGGAAATGGCTTTTAGCGGCGGGCTTGGCGCAGAAATCAACTTAAACGCTTTGCCTTGCAAAGGCAAACTTTCAGACGGCCAAAAGCTGTTTAGCGAAAGCGCTAGCCGCATAATACTTGAAGCCAGCCCAAAAGACGCGGCGGCAATTTCCAAAGCATTAAAAGGCAGCGTTTTTGTAAAAATAGGCAAAGTGTCTGAGGGCAAAAAACTTGTAGTAAAATACGGCAAAAAAGAAATAATTGCCCAGGATATTAACAAGCTTAAAAAAAGCTGGCAGAGCACAGCGGTTATGTAAAGTTGTTTTTACAAACATTAATAAAAATTTGGGAGTTTATATGAAAAAGAAAGCTAAAGCTTTAGTTGTTAGAACAGCGGGCATAAATTGCGATATTGAAACAAAACTTGCGCTAGAAAAAGCAGGCGCAGTAGCCGAGCTTATTCATACTAATGAAATAACTTCAGGCAAAACAAAAATATTAAATTATGATATTTTAATTTTCCCCGGCGGATTTTCTTACGGCGATGATATTGCCGGCGGTAAAATATGGTCTGTTCATATTGATAAGGTTTACGCAGATGTAAAAAAGTTTATTGATTCTGGCCGCCCGGTTATGGGTATTTGCAATGGCTTTCAAGTTTTAACAAAACTTGGTTTCTTGCCAGAAAGTAAAGATAAAAAACAAACCGCAAGTTTAACTTTTAACGATAGCGGCGTCTTTATAGATAAATGGGTGGAGCTTAAAGTTAATAAAAACAGCCCGTGTATCTTTACTAAAAATCTTAACGACATTATAGAATTGCCCATAGCCCACGGCGAAGGCAAAATAGTTATTGACGATAAAACAGTTTTAGAAGAGCTCAAAAAAAATAATTATATCCCGCTTACTTATGTAGATAATCCAAACGGCAGCGTGCTTGATATTGCCGGCGTTTGCAATAAACGGGGCAATTGTTTTGGCCTTATGCCTCACCCCGAGCGTTATGCAAGCCCGCTTCATCACCCGTCTTGGACAAGGCCGCAAATGCAAAAAGTAAAAGCCGCAGGCCTAGAGTTCTTTAAAAATGCGGTAGAGTATTTAAAAGATTAAAAAATAATTTACTTGTAATATATAAACGGAGGATATGTGGGCGGTATAATAGGCATACAAGGCAAAAAAAATGCGGCGGAGTTAACGCAAATTGGCTTGTTCTCGCTTCAACATCGTGGGCAAGAATCTTGCGGAATAGCGGCCTATGACGCAAAGGCAAAAATATTTAATGCGCATAAAAGCAGCGGTTTAGTTTCGCACGCTTTCCCGGCCGATATTTTAGCCCAGCTTCAAGGGCAAAGCGCTATTGGCCATGTTCGCTACCCAACCTCAGGCGCAAAGTTTGGATTGCAAGACGCTCAGCCATTTGTCTTTCGCTCGCTTCTTGGCGATATTGCCATTGCTTTAAGCGGCAATATTATTAATGTTGAGCCTCTGCTAGAAAAAATGCGCAAAAGGGGCGCAATACTTCAACACTCTTCAGAAACAGAGCTTATTATCCATCTAATTGCTCAAGAACGTAGCGGCTTTGAGCCCGCTATAAAAAAAGCTTTGCGGCAAATAGAAGGCGGCTTTAGCGCAGTTATGTTGTTTGGCGATAAATTAATAGCTTTCCGTGATCCAAACGGAATTCGTCCCCTAGTGCTTGGCAAAAAAGATAATACTTATATGGTTTCCTCCGAAACCGCCGCAATAGAAGTTATGGGCGGCAAGTATCTGCGTGATATTAAACCTGCCGAGCTGATAATAATTGAAGACGGCAAACTTAAAACAAGTTTTTATACAAAGCCCGCAAAAACGCATAATTGTATTTTTGAGCAGGTTTATCTCTCCCGTCCCGATTCTGTTATTCGTGGGCATTCTGTAGCAGATGCTCGTATGGAAATGGGCAAAAAGTTAGCCCGTCAAATGCAAGGCATAAAGGCTGATTTAGTTATGCCTGTGCCCGATTCTGGCATTTTTGCCGCCTTAGGTTTTGCAAAAGAATCAGGCTTACCTTTTGAAATGGGACTGGTTAGAAATCACTATATGGGCCGCTCTTTCTTAAAAAGCGTGCAAAATATGCGCGAGCAAGTTGTAAGGCTGAAACTTCTGCCAATTTTTGATATTGTGCGCGGCAAAGATATTATTTTAGTGGACGATTCCTTAGTGCGTGGCACAACGGCTAAACAGCTTATTAAAATTTTAAAGGAACACGGCGCGCGTAAAGTGCATTTTGCCGTTACCAGCCCGCCAATTGTCGCCCCGTGCTTTTACGGTATAAATACGCCAAGCCAAAAAGAACTTATTGCTTGCACTCACACCCATGAGCAAATTAAAGAAGAGCTTGGCGTTGAAACTATGACTTTTATTACGCAGGAAAATGCCGCAGTAGCTTGCGGCGCAAAAGAAGGGCCCGCTGGATATTGCAACTCTTGCTTTACGGGTAAATATATAAGTAAAATTTCAAAAGAAACTATGGATAAAAGATGAAGATACTTGTTATAGGCACAGCAGGCAGAGAGCACGCTTTAGCGTGGAAATTAGCACAAAGCCCAAAGGCTACGCTAGTTTACACTTCTGTTATGGCGGCGGCCTCACTAGAGCAGGGCGGAAAAATAAAATTTAACCCTGCCGATATTAGCACAAACGATAAAGTTATTGCTTTTTGCCAAGCAGAGGCAATTGACCTTGTTGTAATAGGGCCCGAGGCTCCTCTTGCAGCGGGGCTAGCGGACGCTTTACGCCAAGTTGGCATAAAAGTTTTTGGCGCAGTTAAAGCGGGAGCAATGCTTGAGTCTTCAAAAGAATATTCCAAAAAATTTATGGATAAATATTTTATCCCAACAGCGGCCTATAAAAGTTTTACCGACGCAGACGAGGCTTTAAAATATATTGAAACTTTAACCCCGCCAATTGTAATTAAGGCCGATGGACTGGCCGCAGGCAAAGGCGTTAATATTTGCCTTAGCAAAGAAAATGCCGCAAAAACTATAAACGATTTTATGGTGGAAGGAGTGTTTGGCGGCAGCGGCAGTAAAGTTGTTGTGGAAGAATTCCTTGAAGGCCGTGAGGCCAGCATAATAGCTTTTATTGACGGCGATACTTACAAAACTATGCCTGTTAGCCGCGACCATAAAAGACTGCTGGACGGCGACCTTGGCCCGAACACCGGCGGCATGGGCGTATACTCGCCCGTTTTGGATATAACAGAAGAAGATATTGATTTTATAAGAGAGCATGTTTTTGATAAAGCCATAAAAGGCCTTAAAGCCGAGGGCGTGGATTATTGCGGCATTTTATACGCCGGCATAATGAAAGGCCCCAAAGGCATTAATGTGCTTGAGTTTAATGCAAGATCCGGCGACCCTGAAACTCAGGCTATTTTACCGCTCTTAGAGCAGGATTTGCTTGAGCTTATTTTGGCTTGCGTAAATAAAAATCTAAAAGATTTTGCCCTGTCAGCTATTAATAAAACTTCTGTTTGCATTACTTTGGCGGGGCGAGATTACCCCGTTAGCGGCAGTAAGGGGCTAGAAATTACTGGTCTAGACAAAGTGCAAGACGTTTTAGTCTTCCACGCTGGAACCAAGTTAGAAAATGGTAAAACATATACAAACGGCGGCCGTGTTTTAAGCGTGGTTGCCTTGGGCGAAAACTTGGCCGATGCTCGCCAAAAAGCCTACGCAGAAATTGCAAAAATTAATTTTGACGGTATGCAATATCGCCGTGATATAGGAGAAGAATAAATATGAAAAAAGCGCAAGTTTTAATTTTAATGGGCAGCGATAGCGATATGCCTATTATGCAAAAAGCTCAGGAAGTTTTAAATGATTTTGGCGTAAACAGCGCAGTTAAAATTTGCTCGGCTCATCGCTCTCCAAATTTTTTGCATAAATTAATGGAAGAATATAAAGACGCAGATGTTTTTATTGCCGGCGCAGGTATGGCGGCGCATTTGGCGGGCGTTGTACGTAGTTTAACAGTAAAGCCTGTTATAGGCGTGCCTTTAAACAGCGGCGCATTAAAAGGCGTTGACGCATTGCTAAGCACCGTTCAAATGCCTAGCGGTATGCCGGTAGCCACAGTTGCAATAGACGGCGCAAAAAACGCAGGCTTTTTAGCCTTGCAAATTTTAGCATTAAACGACGCAGCCCTTACGCAAAAACTTGCAGATTACAGGGTCAAGATGGAAAATGATGTTATAGGTAAAAACAAATAGGAGCTATTTAAAATGTCCACTTACAAAAAAGCAGGCGTAGATATAATTTTAGGCGATAAATTTGCAGATTTTATTGCAACAAAAGCAAAAGGTATAGGCGGATTTGCCGGCCTTTACCCATTGCCAATTAATAAAGAATACAGCCTTGTCGGCTCAACAGACGGCGTTGGCACAAAACTTAAACTTGCCTTTATTTTAAATAAGCACGATACTATTGGCATAGATTTGGTGGCTATGTGCGTTAATGATTTGGTTGTTTGCGGAGCAACGCCGCTTTTCTTTTTAGATTACTATGCAACTGGTAAATTAGATTTAGCGACATCTAAAAAAATTATCAGCGGTATTTTGGACGGTTGCAAACAAGCAAATTGCGCCTTAATCGGCGGGGAAACGGCCGAAATGCCCGGTTTTTATCAAAAAGGCGAATATGATTTGGCGGGCTTTTCCGTAGGCATAGTAAAAAATAGCGAGCTTATTGACGGACGCAAAATTAAAGCGGGCGATGTTTTGCTTGCGCTGCCTTCAAGCGGATTTCATAGTAATGGGTTTTCTTTGGTGCGTAATGTTTTTGCAAAAGAATTAAAAAAATACGCTAAACAACTAATCACGCCTACTAGAATTTATGTTAAAGATATTTTAAAACTTAAAGCCGGCCTTGCTAAAACTAAAAAAGAAATTTTAGGTATGGCTCATATCACGGGTTCGGGTTTGCCGGGCAATGTCCCACGCTTTTTACCCAAAAATGTTGCCGCTGTTTTAGATACTAAAACTTGGCAAGCGCCCTCTATAATTAAAACTTTACAGAAAAAGGGTAAAGTATCTGATAAAGATATGTATGATACTTTCAATATGGGCCTTGGTATGGTTATTTGCGTTAAAAAAGACGCTGTTGCTAGCGCAAAGAAAATTTTGCCTGAATTAATAGAAGTTGGTTATATAACAAAAGGTAAACAGGAAGTTATTTTAAAATAAACATTTTAAAATAAAGATAAAATGAAAAAAATAATAGTTTTCGCCTCAGGCAGCGGGAGCAACTTTCAAGCGCTAGCGGAGGCTTGCCAAAATAGTAAAAAAGAGAGCATTGTTTTACTTGTAGCCTCAAAAAAAGGAATAGGGGCTATAGAAAAAGCAAAAAACTTTAATATACCTGTTTTCATTGAGGCTAGCGGCGATTTAACCGAAGAGCTTAAAAAATTTAAGCCAGATTTAATTTGCCTAGCCGGCTATTTAAAAAAGATACCGCCAAGCATTTTAGCTCTTTGTCCTATTATGAATATACACCCCGCCCTGCTGCCAAAATACGGCGGCAAAGGTATGCACGGGATATATGTGCACGAGGCGGTTTTAAAAAGTGGAGATAAAATAAGCGGCGCAACGGTTCATTTTATAGATGAAGAATATGATAAAGGCAAAATAATTTTGCAAAAAAGCGCGCCTGTTTTGGCGGGCGATACGCCGCAAACTTTGGCTAAACGGGTATTAGAGGTGGAGCATCAAATTTACCCAGCCGCCGTTAAAGAATTTTTTGAAAATAATTAAATTTTGAAAAATAATTAAAAGAGGTTTTTAAATGCAAACAAGTATTAAAAGGGCTTTAATTTCAGTATCAGATAAAACGGGCCTAGGCGATTTCGCTAAAGGTTTGCGCGAGCTTGGCGTTGAGCTAATTTCAACTAGCGGCACCGCTAAATTTTTAAAAGAGGCGGGCTTGCCTGTTAGGGATTTAAGCAGTCTTACTAATTTCCCCGAAATTTTAGAAGGCAGGGTAAAAACTTTGCACCCAAAAGTCCACGGCGGTATTTTGTTTAAACGGGACGATAAAGAGCATACTAAAACTGTAGAGGAGCTTGGCATAGAGCCAATTGATATGGTTGTTGTCAATTTGTATCCATTTAGGGAAACCGCCGCCAAAGCTAAAGAAAGTTTTGCCCCAGAAGTTATTGAAAATATTGATATTGGCGGCCCTTCTATGGTGCGTAGCGCGGCAAAAAACTTTAAAGATGTCGCTATAATTTGCCGCCCGCAGGATTATGAGGCTGTTTTAAAAGAACTTAAAGAAACAAAAAATCTTTCTTATCAAACACGGCAAAAACTTTGCGTTGAAGCATTCTCTCACACCGCTTCTTACGACGCTGCAATAGCAACCGAGTTCCAAAAGGGCCTAGGCATAAAATATCCCGAAACAAAAATTATTGCGCTTGAAAAATTGCAATCTCTTCGCTACGGCGAAAATCCGCATCAAGCCGCCGCTCTCTATACCCAAAGCCACGGTTTTGCCTTTGAACAGCTTCACGGTAAAGAACTATCTTACAACAATATTTTAGACGCTTTTGGCACTTGGGATAATGTTAATGAATTTGAAGTTCCAGCTTGCGTTATTTTTAAACATATTACGCCTTGCGGCATTGGCACGGGAGCGGATATAAAAGAAGCTTTTGAAAATGCCTGGCGTAGCGATCCTAAATCCGCCTACGGCGGCATAATTGCCTTTAACAGGCCGCTAAATGGCGAGACGGCGGAGCTTATAAAATCGTTTTTTGTAGAAGCAATTTGCGCCCCGGATTTTGACGAGCAGGCGCTTGAAATTTTGCAAAAAAAGAAAAATCTGCGTCTATTAAAACGCAAAACCCCTATAAGCAGCCGCCCGCTCTTAAAATCAATAGGCGACGAGGTTTTGCTTCAAGACCCTAATCAAATTTTATTTAAAGAAGCTTTAATCTGCCCAACAAAAAGGCAACCGACAAAAGAAGAAGAAACCGCCCTTAAATTTGCTTGGGCTTGCGTTAAACACATAAAATCAAACGCTATTGTTTTAACTTCAAAAAACGCTACTATAGGCATTGGCGCAGGGCAAATGAGCCGTGTTGACGCTGTTAAAATGGCGGGCATTAAATATAGCGAGTATCAAGAAACTAATGCAAAACCTAGCTTGTTAGTTTTAGCGTCCGATGCGTTCTTCCCATTTAGAGACGGCGTTGATCTTGCCGCCGAATTTGGCATTAGCGCAATTATAAACCCCGGCGGCTCTATACGGGACGAGGAAGTAATAAAAGCTTGCGACGAGCATAATATCGCTATGCTCTTTACAGGTATTAGGCATTTTAGGCATTAAAAGAGGTTTTTATGGAAAAAGTAATACAAACTGCCGACGCTATTGAAAAAACTCTTCAACGTATGGCGTATGAAATTATGGAAAAGCACGAAAGCGTTGATAATATCGTTTTTGTGGGTATACGCACAAGGGGCGTTTATCTGGCAAAAAGGTTAAAAGAAAAATTTGATAAAGCCGCCTCAAAAAATGCTCCTATTGGCGAGCTTGATATTACGCTTTACCGAGATGATTTAAGCCAAATAGCCGATGCGCCCGTAATCAAAGCTACCACTATAAATTTTGATATTAACGGCAAAAATATAATACTTACAGACGATGTTTTGTATACGGGCAGGACAATACGCGCCGCATTAACGGAACTTGCCGATTTTGGCCGCCCAGCAAGTATAGAACTAGCAGTCTTAATAGACCGTGGACATAGAGAGCTTCCAATAAGCGCAAATTATATTGGCAAGTCAGTGCCGACATCTCGCAAAGAATTTATCCAAGTAAAACTAAAAGAAGAAGACAAAGAAGATATTGTGATACTAGGAGAGAGAAATGACCGATAAATTTATCTGGACCAAAAAAGACCTCTTAGGCATTGAATATTTATCCGCAGCGGAAATTGAGCATATTTTAGATACCGCCGCCTCGTTTAAAGAAGTTTCCACCCGCGATATTAAAAAAGTGCCCGCCCTAAGAGGCAAGACGGCGGCCAACCTTTTTTACGAGCCTTCCACCCGCACTAGAGTAAGTTTTGAAGTGGCCGAAAAGCGGCTTTCTTGCGATGTTATTAATATGGATATGAAAGCAAGCAGCGTTTTAAAAGGCGAAACTTTGGCCGATACGGGTCGTAATCTTGAAGCCTTAAAAATTGATGTTTTTATAATCCGCCACACTTACGCAGGCGCGGCAAATGTTTTAAGTAAATTTGTAAAAGGCAGCGTTATTAATGCCGGCGACGGCAAACACGAGCACCCAACCCAAGCCCTTTTGGATATGTATACTTTGCGGGAGAAATTTGGCAAAATCAAAGGCCTTAATGTGGCCATTATTGGCGATATTTCTCATTCCCGTGTGGCTCGCTCAAATATTTGGGGGCTTAGAAAACTTGGGGCAAATGTGGTGTTATGCGCGCCCGAAATTATCTTGCCAAAATACGCCCGTGAGTTTGGCGTAAAAGTTACCAGCAATATAGACGAGGCTTTAAAAGACGCCCACGCCATTAATGTATTGCGTATGCAATTTGAAAGGGACGATATAAAATCTTTCCCAACGCCAAGCGAATATTTTAAAAATTATGGCATTACAAAAGAAAGGCTTAAAAAATGCCGCCCGGATATTGTAGTTATGCACCCGGGCCCAATGAATAGGGGGCTTGAAATAAGCTCCGATGTCGCCGACGGTAAAAATTCCGTTATTTTAGAGCAAGTTACAAATGGCATTGCCGTTCGTATGGCAGTGCTTTTCTTAACAATCACCGCCAAAAGGGGGGAAAATGAAATACTTAATTAAAAACGCCCGCATTATTGACCCGTCAAATAATTTTGATAAAGTAGCCGACTTGTTAATTGAAGACGGCAAAATTGCCAAAATAGAGGCGGATATTAAAGCTAAAGACGCTAAAATTATTGACGCTAGCGGCCTAGTTTGCGCCCCCGGTTTTATTGACTTGCATACTCATCTTAGGGAACCCGGCTTTGAAGGTAAAGAAACAATTTTTTCCGGCACTCGTTCAGCCGCTAAAGGCGGATACACAACCGTTTGTATGATGCCAAATACTAACCCAACCGTTGACAATATTCAAACAGTTAAATTAGTAAAAGAAATAATAAAAAAAGACGCCTTAGTTAATGTGCAAATTGTTGCCGCCGCTACTCTTGCTAGAAAAGGCGAAACTTTAACCGATTATATTGCCTTAAAAAAAGAGGGCGTAGCCGCTTTGTCTGACGACGGCTCGCCAGTTGAAAATACTGAAGTTATGAGGCAAGTTTTAATTGAAGCCGCCCGTGCTGGTTTACCCGTTGCCTCTCACGCTGAGGATTTAAAACTCGCCAAAAACGGCGTTATGAACGATGGCTTTATCTCAAGCAAACTTGGCCTTAACGGTATTTCAAACGCCTCTGAATACAAAGCTATAGAGCGGGAAATTGCTGTAGCAAAAGAAACAAAAACGCCGCTTCACATTTGCCATATTTCAACAAAAGAATCTTGCGAGTTAATTAAAAAAGCAAAAGCAGATGGTATTAAAATTACCGCCGAGGCTACGCCGCATCACTTTACCTTAACGGAAAAAGAGTGCGAAGATTTTAGCGGCAATACAAAAATGAACCCGCCGCTACGCAGTCAAGGTGACGCGGAAGCCGTAAAGCAAGCTTTAAAAGATGGCACGCTTGACGCTATCGCCACAGACCACGCTCCGCACGCCCCGCACGAAAAGGAAGTAGAATTTGACCTTGCTCTATTTGGCATTATTGGGCTAGAAACGGCTTTCCCCCTTGCCTATCAAACGCTGGTTGAAAGCGGGCTTATAACTTTAAATAAATTAATAGAGCTAATGTCTGTTAACCCTGCTAAAATTTTCAAAATTCCCGGCGGCAATTTGGCGGTTGGGAGTAAAGCAGATATTGTCTTGCTTGATTTAAATAAAGAATGGATTTATAGTAAGGACGAAATTTTATCCTCCAGTCGCAATACGCCCTATATCGGGCGTAAAATGAAAGGCTCGCCCGCGCATACTTTTGTCAGTGGCCGCCATATTTTTAAAGAAGGGCAAATAAATGAAGAATTTTAAAGCAAAAATAATTGAAAACAAACAGGTTGCGCCGCAAATTTACAACCTTAAATTTGAAGCCCCAAAACTTGCCGCCGAGGCTAAGCCCGGCCAGTTTGTAGAAGCGCTTTGCAAAGGCTCAGGCGCGCCGTTTTTGCGCCGCCCCTTTGGCGTGCATATGGCCGATACAAAAAGCGGTGTTTGCGAGATTTTGTTTCGCATAGCCGGCCGTGGAACGGAGCTTTTAAGCCAAATGTCAGCAGGCGATTTTTTGGATATAACAGGCCCGCTTGGCAATGATTTTGAAATTAATAAAGGCAAAAAACATTTTATTGCAGGCGGCGGTATGGGCATTGCCCCACTGCTTTTTTTAGCTAAAGCAATTTGGCAAACGGGCGAGCAGGCAAAAATATTTTTAGCCGCAAAAACTGCCGCTGATATTGCCCGCCTTGATATTTTTAAAAATTTTGGCGAAGTTATTTTATCAACGGAAGACGGCTCTCTTGGCGAAAAATGTTTAATTGATACCCCGCTTGAGCGAGCTTTAAAAACAGAACAAAACGCCGCTTTATATGCCTGCGGCCCGCGCCCAATGCTACGCTGCGTAGCTGAGCTAGGGGCAAAATATCAAACGCCAACGCAAGTTTCGCTTGAAGAAAAAATGGCTTGCGGTATGGGCGTTTGCCAAGGTTGCCCAGTTGAGGTTAAAAATAAAGATACCAAGTATAAAATGGTTTGCAAAGACGGCCCCGTGTTTAATGCGGAGGATATTGTATGGTAAAGACAAAAATAGCTTCTTTAGAACTTAAAAACCCTGTTATGAGCGCAAGCGGCACCTTTGGCTACGGCAAGGAATTTGCCGAGTTTTTTGACCTTGGGCAACTAGGCGCAGTTGTGTGCAAAACCATCACTTTAAAACAGCGTTTTGGCAATAAGCCGCCCCGTATTACCGATACTCCTTACGGTATGGTAAATTCCATAGGGCTAGAAAATAATGGCGTTGAATATTTTATAAAAACCGCTTTGCCATTCCTTAAAAATTACGATACAAAAGTTGTTGTTAGCATAGCGGGCAATAATGCGGCCGAATATGGCGAGCTTGCAAAAATTTTGGATACAGAAGATACTGTTAGCGCAATTGAAATTAATTTATCTTGCCCAAATGTTGCGCACGGGCAAAATAAATGTTTGTTTAGCCAATGTCATATAAGCAGTCAAGATATTGTCGCCCAGGTGCGTAAAAACACAAAAAAACCTATTTTTGCAAAATTGTCCGCCCAAGTGTCCGATATAACCCCAGTAGCTAAAGCGTGCGAGGCCGCCGGCGCAGATGCTCTTACCCTAATAAACACTTTACCCGCCTTAGCGGTTGATTTAAAAACCCGCAAGCCGATGTTAGGTAATGTTTTTGGCGGGCTTAGCGGCGGAGCTATAAAACCCGTTGCTCTAAAGTTTGTTTGGGAAGCCTATAATGCCGTCAAAATACCGATAATTGCAAGCGGCGGTATTATGAACGCAACTGACGCCCTTGAATTTATTTTATGCGGCGCAAGCGCAGTGCAAATTGGCAGCGCAAATTTTGTCAACCCGCTAGCCTGCCCCGAAATCGTAAAAGGTATTGAAACTTGTTTTGAAGAAAATAAAATAAAAGATATTAATGAATTAAGAGGAAAATTAAAACTATGAAACCAGCAGATAAAATTATAGTAGCTTTAGATGTTAAGACGGAAAAAGAAGCCTTAGCTTTAGTAAAAAAACTAAAAGGCAAAGTTGGCGTTTTTAAAATAGGTAAAGAACTTTTTACAGCTTGCGGGCCTGCTATAGTTAAAAAAGTGCAAAAATTAGGCGGCAAGGTTTTTTTAGATTTAAAATTTCACGATATTCCAAATACCGTAGCTAAAGCGGTTTTGCAAGCTACAAAACTTGGCGTTTATATGATGACCATACACACAAGCGGCGGCGTTGAAATGATGAAGGCCGCAACTCAAGCCGCCAAAGAAGCCGCCCCAAAAGGCAAAGCTCCAATACTACTTGGCGTAACTATTTTAACTAGTTTAGACGATAAAACTTTAAAGGAAATTGGCTTTAAATATACGCCTGAGCAAATGGTTATTAGGCTTGCAAAAATGGCAAAAGCCGCAGGGCTTGGCGGTATAGTATCATCTCCAAAAGAAGTTAAAAAACTGCGTAAAGCCTTAGGGGCAAGTATGTTTTTAGTAACGCCCGGCATACGCCCAATATGGGCGGCGGTAGGCGACCAAAAAAGAATAATGACGCCAAAAGACGCCGTTAAAGCGGGTGTAGATTTTATGGTAATAGGCCGCCCAATAACCGCCAGCAAAAACCCAGCCCAAGCGGCTGATTTAATTGCAAAAGAAATAGCATAAAATGAGTTGATATTTTAGCTGTTAGGCCGCTTTAAACAAAACAAAAACGCCCTGCTTAATATAAGCGGGGCGTTTTCTGCTAGATACAACAAAACTTCTTGTTTAAAAAGTTTTTGCTTAAAACTTTTACTTAAATTTTAGACTAATCTTTATTTAAAAACTCTGCTGCCGGGCTTTACCAAAGGCTCGCCTTTTTTGCACATTGGGCAGGCGGTTTCGTCGTAAGTTTCAACTTCAACGGCGGCCATGGTAGCAAGCGGCACGCCAAAATCAACATTACCATTGCTTCTATCTATTAAAGAGGCGCAGGCAACAACTTTTGCGCCGCCAGCATTAATAACTTCTATAACTTCTTTTGTGCTTTTGCCGGTTGTAACGACATCTTCGGCAATTAAGCAGCGTTCGCCCTTTTCCAAAGCAAAGCCGCGGCGAAGCATAACCTGCCCGTCAACTCTCTCTGTAAAAATGCCGCGCACGCCAAGTTGCCTTGCAAGTTCGTAAGCAATAATAACGCCGCCCATAGCCGGGCCAATAACAACATCTATTTTAATATCTTTAAGTTTTTGGGCTAACTCTTTGCATAATTTTTCTGAAAGAGCAGGGTGTTGCAAAACTTTTGCGCATTGCAAATATTTTGAGCTGTGTAGTCCGCTAGAAAGTTTAAAATGGCCTTCCAAGAGGGCGCCACTGTCTTTAAAAATCTGTAAAACTTCTTCTTTTGTCATAACAAATCTCCTAAAATATTATTATTGATATTATAACTTTTTTAACAGAGCTAGGCGGAAAGTTATATAATGAAATTATATTTTTAGAGGATATTTTATGAAACATTTATTTGCTTTTTTTATTTTTAGTCTTTTTTTGTTTGGGTGCAGCGTCCCGTCTACTCCAAAGAACACGCAAGATTTGTTAAAAAATTATACAGGTACTTTTGCAGGCCTTTTGCCTTGCGCCGATTGCAGTGGGCTAGACAGCGAGCTTCATCTAAACTCTGATTATACTTTTAAACTTACCGAAACTTACCTTGAAAAAGGCGGCCCGTTTATAACAACCGGCGTTTGGAGCCCTATTAAAGACTTTAAAGCCGTGAAACTTGTTTCTGACGAAACCCCACCCGCAACATCTTTCTACGGTTTTATTAATAAAGATACTATTCTTTGGCTGGACTCTAATGCTGAAGTAATTGAAAGCAATTTTAACTACAAACTAAACAGAATTTAAACGGTGATTTTATAACTAAATAACCCCCGCTAAAGTTTTTAGCGGGGGCATTCATTATCAGACAGTCTATAAGCTATTAAAATTTATATTTTACGCTTGCGCCCATTAAATGGCTTGAGCCGTTTTTATACGAAACGGGTATTCCACTCGGGCCGGGATCTGTTGTGCCAGATAGGCTTGTGCCTATAAGGTAAGTATAGGAAAGATCCAAAACCACATCTTTAAACAAGTTTAAACCTGCGCCAACGCCGAAGAGATGCCTATCGTTTACAGGTATCATAACGTCCATATAATCATTGTTAACGGGAGCTTTATCAAAAATATAGCTGCCTCGCAAAGTTACTACTTTAGATAAAGTATATTCTGCGCCCATACCTATTCTAAAAGTATCTTTCCACTCTTTCTTTTCGCTTTTAGTGCCGGAAGTGGACGGGCTGCGGGGCATTTTGTCAAAATTGATAGCAATTTCATCAAAGCTGCTCCAGAAGATATTCATCCAATTAAACTCAATTAAAAGTTTTTCTATAGGCCTATAAGAAACGCCAAAAGCAATTTGAGCGGGCAAATTAATAGTGCCGTTAGCGTCGCCATTTTGGAACATAGGCGCTTGCGTATTATAAGTTGCGGTGCCGTCTAGGGCTTGTTTAATTCTAAAGCGGTAGCTTACGCCAAAGTTAACTTTTTCGTTAGCTTTATATGCTAAGGCGACCATAGGGGCAAGGCCAATGCTATCGCCCTCTACATTTAAATCAATTCCGCCCATAGCTGGGGTAACGCGGTTGCCTTTTTCAAATTTAAAATACATAACTTCCAGCGCAGCTGCGGCCGAAAGCCTGTCCGTTACCTGATAAGCAACTGTTGGCTGCACGGAAAATGATTCCACGCCAACTTTATAAGTGCTGGTTGCGCCTGCCCAATTTTTATCGGGGTATTCATTGCTCAGCCCAAAACGGGGGAAGACGCCAATACCGGCGTACCAACGTTCGGTAAGTTCTTGGGTATAAAAGAAGGTTGGCAAAGTCCACCAAGCTCTGTTTGGGGTTGCTGTTTGTCCATTATAAGTAGCTTGGGCAAGGGCGGTAACTTCCGTTACGCCCAGTTGTATTTGCGAGCCTTTCAAATCAGTTATCAAGGCTGGGTTTAAAGCTAAAGAAGCAGGTTCTGCCGGGCCTGCCATTACTGCGCCACCTAAAGCATTGCCTCTTGCGCTAAACTCGTATAAGCCAAAGCCTGCGCTAAAAGCATTTGTTGCCGCTAAAGCAAAAGGTATTGCCGCTGCGGCGATTTTACTTAAGTTCATTTTTCCTCCTAAAGGCTCTAATTGCCTTTGTTGGGCCCACTTGGGCTAAATAGGCACCTAAAGTAGATGCCCATATATAAATTTTACAAAAAAACCACGGCTTTATAAAAGCCGTGGCTAAAGAATTAGGGCAAAATATATTAAAAATTATTCGCCATAAAGCTGGTAAACTTTTAGGTCAAAAACACTTATGATAGCTAGGAAATGGTCAAAAATATCTGATTGTATATTTTCATAAGGAACCCAGTTTGTATTTGATGAAAATGCATATATTTCCAAAGGCAAGCCCTGCGGAGTTGGGGCAAGCTGGCGTACCATACAGGTAAATTTATCGGAAATATAAGGATTTTTCTTGAGATAATTAAAGCAATAAGCGCGAAAAGTGCCAATATTGCTTAGGCGGCGGGTATTATATGGGCCAGCGTCTTTGCCGGCATTCTTTTTTATATCATTTTCTTTTGCTTCAAGATAATCCCGCAACAAATCTATTTGTTTTAGCTTTTCAATATCAGCTTCA
>JAISHT010000022.1 GCA_031262415.1 Elusimicrobiota bacterium
TTTATTTAAAGCCCGCCCGCTTTGAACTTGGCAACCAAAAAAGCAACCAAAAAAGCAACCAAAAGAGCAACCAAAAAAGCAATCAAAATAAAAACAAAAACAAAAACCCAAACAAAAAATGAAAATAACCTTAGCGCAAATTGCCGATGCCAAAGAACTTGCAGAACTTGCCGCAAGCAATAATTACAGCGCGCATTGGTCGCCCTCCGCTTTTACATCGGAGCTTGGGCTGCCTGCCGCAAAAATCTATAAAGCAACAAATACATCTACTAATATAATAGTAGGCTTCGTAGCGTTTCGCTTGTCCCCGCCGCAGGCAGAACTTACAAATTTAGTCGTCCAAAAAACATCGTTAAGGCAAGGCGTAGCTGCCAAATTGCTGGCTTTTGCTTTTGAAGATTTAAAGGCAAATAAAGTAAAAGAAATTACTTTAGAAGTAAATGTAAATAATAAACCTGCGCTTAATCTTTACGGCAAATTTGCATTTAAAACAGTAAATATCCGCAAAAACTTTTATAATAAAGAAGACGCCGCTTTAATGTTAAAGCAAATTTAACAAAATTTTTTAAAGGGTTTAGATGAAAAAGTCCGCCGCAATATTTTGCGTTTTATTTTTTGCCGCCGCCTCCTTGCAGGCGCAAGATGTTTTTGCCCCAATTGAACTTGCGCCAACATCAACGCTTACGCCAAACGCAACGCCGTCCGTTTCAAAAAGCAACAATACCCAAACCCAACAAGCTTACATTGCGCTAGATAATACTTTCTACCAAAAATTTATAACCGCCGCTTGGTATGAAACTAATAATATGCCCGCCGAGGCTTTTGCAATATACGAAGAGCTAAACAAAAAATTACCAAACAACCCAAGCATACTAAAAAGCCTTGTTGACATTGCCGTAAATAGCGAAAATTTAAAAGCTATGCAAACCTATATCCCCCAGCTTGCCGCAGTAGAGCCTAACTCCGCCAATACCTATGCAATGCTAGCCGCTTTGCACTGGAGCAAAGGCGAGTTAAAAGAAGCCGCCGCCGCTTATCAAAAAGCAATAGCAAAGAACCCAAATAATCCGCAAATTATTTTTAAATATGTGGTTTTACTAACTAGTATGGATAGCGATAAGGCCATAGAATATTTACGCTCGCTCAGTAATGTTTACCCTCGTATGTCTGGCATAATTGCCTTGCAAGTGGCCGAGCTTTATTTAAGAGACAATAACCCAACCGCCGCCGTAAAATATCTAAAAGAGGCAATAAAAAAACACCCAACTATGGTTGAGCCTTACCTCGCCCTTGTTAAAATTTACGAGAACGAGGGCAACACAAACGCCGCATTAAAAGAATATTTGGCGATGGAGCAAGCAGGCCTAGCAAGCAGCGATATTTTGGTAAAAATAGGCTCTTACTATGTTTTAAAAGAAGATAGAGCAAAAGCTAATGAATATTTTTTAAAAGCCAAAGCATTAGATAATACTAATGCGCAAGCGGCGCAGTTTTTATCTTTATATGCTCAAGACAGAGGGGACTATGCCGAGGCCATACAATACTTGCAAGCTAGCAAAACATATCAAGATACCCCCGCCTCTTGGCTTAGGGTAAGCTATTTATACAGCCGCCTTAATCAGCCGCAAATGGCGGCCGACACCTTAGCCAAAGCCTATTCTAAATTTGCCGGTAATATTGAAGTTGCCTATTATTATTCTCTTTCTTTAATTGATTTGCAAAACTACAAAAAAGCCGCCGCAGTTTTAAAAGAAGTTTTAAAAACCGCGCCAAACAATGCGCCGAGCCTGCTTCAATATGCTTTTGTTTTAGAGCGATTAAAAAAATATAAAGAAATGCAAAATATTTTGCTAAAAGTTTTGGAGCTAGAGCCAAATAACAGCGGCGCTTTAAACTTCCTTGGCTATTATCTTGTTGATAAAACAAAAAAGCTGGAAGAGGGTGGAGATTATATTAAAAAGGCGGTTTCGCTTAGCCCAAACACGGCGGCTTTTATTGATTCGCTTGCTTGGTATTATTATAAAAAAGGCGAAGTGGAAAAAGCCCTTAATTTGCTTTTAGGCTTACCTAGCGAGGAACTGTCCGACCCTGAAATTACCATGCACCTAGCCGCTGTTTACGAGGAGCTTAAAAACTATAAAGAGGCAGTTTCTTATTATAATAAAACGCTTGAAATTGAGCCAAAAAACAAACAAGCCCAGAAAGCAAAAAAACGGGTAGAAAAATTAATAAGCAAACAAAATAAACAAGCGGCTAGGCAAACGCCGTAGTAAGTGGCGGGGCAATTACTCAACTAAAATACGCAGGATTTATATATAATACTTTCATAAAGCTATTGACAAGCGTATTAAAAGTTGTAAAAATGATTAGTGTGGATATTTTGCAAGCGCGTATTTTGCAAAAGCAATATGTGTTATTTTTGTATTTTAAAAAGCAGTATATTTTAGCAGCATATTTTACCGCCCAAGGCGGTAAAAATTTAAAACAATAGGCGCTATTAAATTTATGATTAAAAATAAAATAGACAGTTCAAAAACTTCCTTTATAAAATCTTTTAACGGCAAAAACATTTCTTTAATTAAAGTTTGTGTTTTTGCTTTTGCTTTTCTTGGTTTGCATATTGTGGCTTACGCTCAAACAGCAATGCTTACAAATAATATTGTTGGTTATCGTGACAACTCTCTGCTTAGCGCAGATGTGCCGTTTAATTGCGATACGGCAAATTCGCTTGATAGCTGGCTTTCTATAGATCCTGATATATCCCGCACCTTTGATAAATCTCATATTACTGCCTGGTTTACAGATACTAACTATGTTGACCCTTACAAATATTCCAGCTTAATAGAAACAGATCAAGTTGCTTATAGGTGGGGCGGGCATTTATCAACTTATCCTAACCATTGTTTAAGCTTGTGCGCGGAGATAACCTGTACAAACCCAGTGCGTACCGTTGAAGCGCCCGATAATAGTTCAACCGAAAATTTTATTACGGAGCGTAGCGGAGAATTCCCTATACAAAGCGTTTTGTTTGAAATTTTTAAATATCAGCTTAACTCAAATCCTTATAATCCAGATTCTACCCCGCCCATTCGCACAATAGCGATTTATCCTAACGGTAATAACATTTGCCCAGGTGTTGACGTTACAGAAGATGAAGACGACGACGATAAGATAAAACCTTGTTGCCAAGAGTGTGACTTTCCTAGCCATTCAGTAAAGCCAGGACAAGACGGTAATTGTGCTGCGACTTGTGCTGCTTTTGACGATAATGATTCTTGTCTGGCAGGTAGAAAAACACTACATTTCTGCGCGCCGTGGGATGGCTCTTATGAAATTGATGGCGAATTTGGCAAATCAAACGGCACATTTGGTTATAGGACAACAATATCAAGCCAATGGCCGGGCGACGGAGTTACCACGCCGGAAATTGACCTTACACATACTATCGTTTTCCCTGGTATGCAGCAAGTACCAATAAGGGTTGACGTTACAAATGTGCATTCCGTGCGTAGCACGGCAACTTTTGTCGGCCAAGTGCAAAAAGTAGCTGCTGAGCCTTATAATATTTCTTACCGTTTAAGTAAAGACGCTTTGATGAAGGTTGAAATTATTGATCCTAATACCTTAACAAGGGAGGCAACTGGCACAGGAACCATTCATCGCACTTTAATCAATAATGAACCTCGTTTAGGAGAGGGAACTCCAGGTGGCCCATCCGCAATAGATACTGTTACAACAGAGGTAGAGCAATGGGACGGCCGCGATAATAATGGCCGCTTATTGCCATACGGCAATTACTTAATATATTTGCAGGCTAGAAGTGAAGATGAATGGAGCGCAGAAATAACTTCGCCCGAGCCTAGGACAGATATTTCCCGCCCTACAACCCGCCAAATTTCTTTAGATCCGCTTAAAATAACAGATCTTGTCTCGGTTGGGTTAAATGAAACCTCCACAGGTTATGCAATGCTTTCTTATATGTTAACGGAGCCTGCCTCAGTACATGTTGAAATATATACCCCAGGCACCACATTCTCAGACCTTAGTATGATAACAAACGGCGATGCAGCGTCAACTATAGCCAGCCGTATAACAGCTGGTACTGGCACCAGGATAGCAAGTTTTATTGAACAAAAAGCAAGCCGAGTCGCAGTAAATACAAAATGGGACGGCAGATGTTGGGATCAAGATAATTGTACTGCCGCAAACGGCCTTTCTTTAGGCGCAGTAATGCCGGATGGCGATTATGTCTATGTAATCTGGGCTGAAATACCCTATACAAACAATGCTACTATTACAATAAATGATGTAATCTGGAACGGCGTAAAAACAAGGCTTTTCCACACTGGCACCTTACCCATTAATAAAGGATTACCGAGAATTACCGTTCAGCCGGTTGGGCATTCAACAATTGGCTCAAGCCCAATGGCCTCAGGGTTGGACCCTTTTATCTTTAATTTCTCGCTGTCTAGGGATTCTGTAGTATCGGCAGATATCGTAACAACTTCTACTGATGCAAACGGTAATATTATTGATGGCGCGCCCTTTACGGTTAAAACTTTAATGACAAACCAAGTGCAAATGTCAAACAAAATGAACACTGCTTCTTGGGACGGCATTGACAATAACGGCCGTTATGTGTCCCCAGGCGTTTATATGTTGCAAATTGTGGCTAAAGATAATGCTTTCCCCTTAAAAGTTGCAACGGCGACGGTATCTTTCCCCGTGGATTTGTTTAGAGTTGTTGATGTACACTCAACCTCTATATCAGGAGATGCTACCTCCCAAGCTACGGTAAGCTACACGATTTCAAAACCAATGCATGTTAAGCTAGCTATATATGATAGAGATGTTGTTATACCCAATCCAAATCTTTATGATGATGCTAACGCGCCTTGGCCGCCGGTGAACTGCACTCTTCCGCTTAACCCTAACCCTCATTGTTTGTATTATAAAGATACGACTAGGGATCCAAGCACTATTGCGCCTATTAAAATTTTTGAGGGCAACCGCCCAGGCGAAGGCTCTGTCATAACAGAGTTCTGGGACGGCAACTTAACACCTTCTAACATTGGGGCCACTGCTCAACAAGAAGTTATGGCTGATGGCTTATATCCATATTTAATATATGCAGAAAACGGTGTGGCAAGTTCCGTTTACTATAAACGCGAACAGGTGGGCACAGATGCTATGCTTATCCCGCAAGATCCACAAATTAGCGGCGGTTTTGTAGACTCTTTGCCTTCAACAGATAGGCCAACAGGCTATATTGACGTTTCCCGCGGACGTGTTTATTTTACACAAATACAAATTAATCCAAGCAAGCCGCAAATGTTCCATTCTTCGGATACGGTTGCAATACCTGTCTACGAAGTCCAATTTGCGGTTACCCGCACGGCTAAGGTTACAATTCAAGTCCGCTCCACGACCTTGGGCGCTTGTATGGGTCCTACGGAGCCTGCCGGTACGGTTTGCCGTAATCTTACTTTAATGGACTCCAACAACCCAAGCAGTATTTACGATCCTGTTATAGTCAACAAAGTATATTGGGACGGTAAGGATGAAAAAGGTAATTATGTAAAGAAAGATGCTTATGAATTTAGATTCTTTGCCGATCAATACCCGCAAACGGTTCCACCGCAAGAAACAACCGTGGCTTCTGAAATACAAAATGTAAATAACTTTAGAGTTTTTGATAGATATATAAACGATGTTTACAATAATACTGCGGGCAAGTTCTCTTATCAGGTTTCAGTGCCTATGAAAGTTGGTATACAAATTTTTAAACCAGGCACAAAAGTAGCTAGTACTGCCGATGGTACTTTGGTAGATCCTGCAAACCCAGCTAACATAGTTAACTCTAGCAATGTAAAGGATGTGCTTGTTAAGGCAATTGTAGGTATAAGGCCGCATTTAGTAGCTTTAGAAGATGTTTGGGACGGCACAGACTATATTGGCCAAAAAGTGCCCGACGGCTCATATCCATTTAGGTACGTAACGGTTTTGGATTCCTATGATATGGATTCTATAACTGGTGCGCTTACAAACGATGCCACTCCTCAGGATATAATTGCCGATTGGGATAAATATGTTAATCTTGATGTCATTAACGTAGCTAATGGAGATAGCTGGTATGCCGATATTGATTGGAAAGATAATAAAGTTACCGCTTTCTATCCAAACCCATTAAGGCAAAGCCAAGGCTATTTTGAAATCAGCAAAGTGCCGGCTCCAGGTTTAGTTACCATAAAAATCTTTAACATAGCCGGCGATTTGGTTAAAGAGAGCGGATATCAATGCACAAACGTGCGCGGTGTAACTTCTACCCTAGAAGAGATTAACGCTACTGGTGGTATCCAGCCTGATTGGAATATAGCAGGCGCAGCTACCAGTACTGTAACTGGCGGCAGAAACTTCGCTCTTAGATGCGCTTGGGATAGGACAAATAATCACGGCAAGAAAGTTGCCCGCGGTTTATATTATGCGATTATGGAACTTACCCCAACAAAGGGTAATGCTAAAAAATCACAAAAAGTTATCAAGATATTGATACCATAAGCGTAGAGGAAAAGATTTATGAAAAACATAAAAAATATTAGAGTTTTCACTTTAGCGGCAACACTTTTACTCTGCGCTTTTAGTGCTAGCGCAGCCCCTGATGAAAGAGCAGGCACAAGCGCAAGCGCGTTTTTAAAACTTGGCACAGGCGCGCCTGAGGCGCAGGCTATGGGAAATGCTTTTACGGCATTATCTTACGGCTCCCAAGCCTTGTTTTGGAACCCAGCCGGCGCGGCGACTTCTACTACAAGAGAATTCCAGCTTTCACATCAACAATGGTTTGAAGGCGTTGGGGATAGCGCAATAGCCTATATTCAACCAATAGGCAGGACAATACTAGGTATCACTGGCAGATACTTGCGTGCCTCTGGCGATGATTTTGATTTGAGAGACTCTGAAGGTTACGTGCAAGATTATTCTGGCGATATTATGAAAGACTTTGTCGCCAGCATTTCGCTTGCTAGAACTTTCTTTTCCGTCTTGGATTTAGGCGCAACGGCAAGATATATTAACGAGGACAACGCAGGCACAAAACATATTAACGCCGCTTTTGACGCTGGCGCAAAACTTAGAATGTTTAGCAATAAATTTGTTTTGGGTTTTATGGGCCAAAACCTTGGCGATAAGGACGAAGTGCCTATGGCGCTAAGAGGCGGCGCCGCGCTTAATACAAAATACTTTACCATATCCGGCGAAGTGGTTGATTATGTTGACGATAAAGTGCGCTACGGCGTTGGCCTTGCCATACATATACCCGAAGAGCTTGTGCAGGTGGCTACTTTTGATATAAGAGTAGGCTATTATAACCGTGATAATACCGGCTTTGCTGAAGAGGGTGACATTGCAGAGAAAATTGGGCTTGATACAACTTCTAAAATTACGCTCGGTTTTGGTTTTTACAGCAGTGAAATTTTTGGCTACGGCGTAGGTTTGGACTATGCAATGATGCCGTCTGGCGCATTAGGCACGGCGCATCAGTTGGCGGTAAGACTGCAGTTTTAGTAAATTACGCTGGGGCAGGTTATGTTGATAAAAAATAATAAGGGCCAAACTGCGGTGGAATATATACTTACGACAGCAGCTTTATTTGTTGCCTTTGCTATTTTTTATAAAAGTTATAGTTGGATTGTGCCACGTCAGTTTGATAACGGCGCAAAAGTAATTTTAGCAGTATATGAATTAGAAAGATAATTGAGTTAAATTTGGAGGATTCAAAAATGAAACTAATAGCAAAAATGCACTTGGCTTATAACAAAGCCCTAGAAACAATTAAAAATAAAAAAGGCCAAAATACCGTTGAGTATTTGTTTATGCTTGGCATCATCGTGGTAGTGGTGGGCCTAGTCGGCGCAGCTATTAAAGCTTTTATGCCTGATCTTTTTGAGCAAATTAAAGGTAAAATTTTGGGCGAAGCAGGCAAAATATAAGCCAAAATATAAACGTTCTTTAAAAAATGAAAATTAGGAAGCGTGATGGGCAAACGGTTATTGAGTTGTTATTAATTCTCCCTGTCTTTATGATGATTATCTTCGTCATATTAGAGTTGGGGAATTTAGCCTATCATACTATTTTGGCCAATCACGCTTCTTACGAGCTTGCAAGAATAGGCTCGTTAGTTGGAGTAAGGCGCGCAGGAGGTGGCACCGATACCCAGCGTATAAGAACAAAAATGAAAGATGCGCTTAATAATATGTTTGGGCTTCGTCGTGCAGGGCAGATGGATTTTTCAGCAGTATTGCAGCAAACAGGCGTGGACCCGCAGGTTAGAAATCACGCTAATGAAGATTTGGTGGTAACTTTAGTTTATAGGGTTGATTTGATTTTCCCGCTGACAAGCTATGCTTTGGCGGACCACCCTAAAAAATACGGAGTTAAAAGGATAAAGACAAGCGTAAGAATGCCAGTAGAGCGGCCTTTAATTGATTAGTAGCAATAGTCATAATAGACGCAAACAATTTTAATATTTAAATAGAAGTTTTGAAAAGGAGCCTTTAAGATGAAGAATAAAAATATTTTCTTTCCGTTGGTTATTGCTCTTGTAGCGGCGTTAATTTACTACTTTGTGCTTTATATGGCGCAGGGTAAATTAAGATCGTCTCAGAAAATGGAAAGAGTGGCTGTTGCCGCAGTTGATTTGCCAGAGGGCCGTGTTATTAGCAGACCAAATATTAAAGAAGCTTTTATTCCGCTGGCTTTTATACAAAAAGACGCATATGTCCTTTCAAGGGGTGCAAATATTGCAGATATTGAAAATTTGGTAACTAGAGTGGCGATTGCAAAGGGCAATCAAATAACCAAGCCCTCTATTATGAGTTTAAACCCGGAGGCTGGTATTAGCCTAAAAGTTATGCCAAACTACAGAGCGTTTATCCTTGGTGTTGATAATAGTGTCTCAAGCCTTATTAAGCCGGGAGATAAAGTTGACGTTTTGTTAACTTTTGATGCTTTGCTAAAAGGTGGTTCTAAGGAAAAAATGACTGCCACCATTTTGCAAGATATACCGGTGCTTGGCGTAGGCTCAAATTTGGGTCAGGGTATGGATTCCGCTAGTAGGGCCAATGCTGCAGACAGAGAAGCAAACAATGCTGCTTTCTCGGATAGATCAGTGCTTAGTTTGTCATTAAGCCCTATTGAGGCTCAATACCTTGCTCTTGCAAGAGAAGAAGGAGAGTTGACCGTTATAGTAAGGGCTACTGGCGATACAAAAGTATCACCGATAGAAATAGCGAGTTTCTCTAAACTTTTTAATTAAGGATTTTAAATTATAATAGGAAAAATACTAAAAATGAAAAATAAAAAGTCTATTTTTATAGTTCTAACATTTATTTTAGCGGTCTTTGCGCTTAGCGTTAAGGCTAATGCCGCTAAAAAAACTGACCTTGTGGCAGTCAGCGCAGATATTGTTGAGATAAGTGGCTCTCTAACAACATCTAAAGGATTTTCTTGGAATCAGCTTTTGGACTTTAGCGAAAAGGAAATCCCCGGCATATTTTCAATAGGCGAGTTTGAAAGGAAATCCCTATTAAATACCCGCCTTCGCTTGCTTGAGACTGAAGGTAAGGCGCAAATCCTCTCCAACCCAAAAGTTATTGCTAGGACAAATACAAGTGCAAACTTCCAAGCTGGTGGTTCTATACCATTTCCAGTAGTGCAAAATAATGCGGCTGGAGTTGAGTTTAAAGACTACGGCGTAAGACTTGATGTCTTGCCAACCATTATTCCAGAGAGGGGCAAAATTATTGTTGTGCAGTTGGAGTTAGAACTTTCCAATGCTGATTATTCTAAACCAGTTGTTATAAATGGTACAGAGGTTCCATCAATAACCAAAAGGTTTTTACGCTCTGAAGTTGAGCTTAACAGTGGCGAAACCTTGGTTATCGGTGGGTTAAAAAGCAGCTCTAGAAGCGTGGCCGAAGACAGGGTGCCTATACTAGGCAAAATTCCCTTAATAGGATTACTTTTTAAGAACAAAGGTGTTGTTGAAGAACAACGTTCCTTATTCTTGTTTGTTACCGTAGAAATAGTGGAGTAAATTTATGAATGAAACTCAAGGGCTAGTCGGTACGCCAAGGGTTATTGCTTTTACAGGCCCAAAAGAGGGCGTAGGTAAGACGACTTTGGTTTTAAATTTAGCTATAGCTTGGGCAGAGATGCAACGCCGCCCCGTGCTTATAGTGCCGTTAGACCCACTTGCTAGGCAAGAGCATGGTTTTTACCTAGGTATTAAAAAACCCGTTTCAGTTTCAGATTTAGTAAAGGCTTTAGGCTCTGGCGCAATTGCCATTGCTGGCGGCCTGCTCCGTGGCAAAGTATCTATGACGCAAGTTGGCGTGGGTATTTTACCGCTTGGCTCTACTAGGCAAGAAGTTTCTATGATTTCCCCCAAAGTTTTGTTGCCCATACTTTCCCGCTTGCAACAGACTTTTGATATTTTCCTTGATGTTGATTCCAGCTTTCCTATGGAATCTTTCGCTTTTGATATTGCAGATAAAATATTTTGGGTTACCAATTGCACCCGCTCGCATTTAAATACGGCGGTTTCAATGTTTACCGATTTTAAGGAAATGCACTTCCCCATAGACCGCCTTGATATTATTTGCAATCAATATAATTTGCCCGGCGCAATTAATCACGAGGAAGTAAACCAATTTTTTATAAAATTAGGACGCGAGCCTATTGTGTATCTTACTTGGGAGGAAAGCGTTTTTGAATCTTCCAATAAAAGAGAAATTGAAATTTTGCAAAACCGCAGTTCGCTTTGGGTTCAAGAAGGCTTAAGACCAATTTTAAAAGTAATTGAAGAAACAAAATCAACCGATAAAAATTGGGTATCTTCCGTGCCTGATAGCGAGTTTGCCTCATCAGCCAAAAGCATTTGGGAAGCGTCCGCAGTTGTATCTGGCGGCAAAGCTACCGATCACATCAGCTCGGGCGACGCCGAACTTTCTTACTGGGACGATTTAAAACAGCAAGTCCACAAAGATGTTATTAAAACACTTGAAATAGAGCGTATTGTCATAAGCGAGGAAGGCTCTCAAAACGAGCAAACCCGCAAACGGGTATCCGTTATTATTGACGAAATTTTGCGCAAAAAAGCTAATTTGCAACTTTCGCGCGACCAAAAAATAAGATTTATTAACGAGCTTTTGGACGAAATTTTGGGCCTTGGCCCCTTAGAAACTTTAATGAGGGACTCAAGCGTAACGGAAATTATGGTTAATGCCTATGATAAAATCTTCATAGAGCAAAAAGGTAAATTAACCCTAACAAGATATAGATTTAGAAATAACGACCAAGTAGTGCAGGTTATTAAAAGAATTGTCGCCCCGCTGGGTAGACGCATTGACGAATCTGTCCCGCTGGTTGACGCTCGCTTAAAAGACGGCTCGCGTGTTAATGCTATTATTGCGCCGCTTGCGGTTTCGGGCCCGTCGCTCACTATAAGACGTTTTTCGCAAAAGCCTTTTGGCCCGGTGGATTATTACCGCTTTGGCACTATTGACGAGCCTACTATGGCCTTCCTTGAAAATTGCGTAAAACTAAGGAAAAATATTATCATTTGCGGCGGTACAGGCACTGGTAAAACAACTTTCTTAAACGCTTTATCTAGCTATATACCGCAAGACGAACGTATTGTAACGGTTGAAGATACGGCGGAGTTAAGGTTGCAGCAAGAGCATTGGGTTGCCCTTGAAAGCAGGCCGCCAAATGTTGAAGGTAAAGGCGAAATTACAATTAAAGATTTAGTTAAAAACTGTTTGCGTATGAGGCCTGATAGAATAGTCGTCGGCGAGTGTCGTGGAGCGGAGGCTTTGGATATGTTGCAAGCTATGAATACCGGCCACGAAGGTTCACTAGCCACAATCCACGCCAATACCCCGCGCGACGGTCTAACCCGTTTAGAAGCCATGTGTATGATGGCTAGCGCAGATTTGCCTATTTGGGCTATACGCGAGATGATTTCATCAGCAGTTAACTTAATTGTGCAGCTTTCAAGGTTTTCAGACGGCACAAGAAAGGTTACTTATGTAACGGAAGTTAACGGCCAAAAAGACGGCATTATACAAAGCAAAGATTTGTTTAGATATACGCAATCCGGCGTAAATAAAGAAGGCAAGGTTGAAGGTATTTTCCGCGCAACGGGCGATTTGCCCACCTTCTTCCAAGAATTTAAGGCAAAAGGTATTGATGTGCCTCAGTCTATTTTTAAGCCGCAAGATATGCCCGAGCCAAACAAAACAGAGGCAGTTTAATCTTTATTATAGGTAAAAAATGAATTTAGCAAAAAGATTTTTTTTAACTTTATTTGCTCTAACGCTTTTTAGCGGAGCATTTGCGCAGCAACATGCTTTTAGCGAGGCACAAACGGCGGACATTGCCTGCGCTAAGGCAAAACTGATTGCACTTTACAATTTCCTTGATGCTAGTCAACCAGAAGATAAAAAAGTTTTTATACCTTCCGCTTGTGGTAGCGAAACTCCAATACCAATGCCAAAATGGTTGCAAGATTTGCTTGTAAATGAAATGCAAACTCGTGTGCTTTGGCAAATTCCTTCTGCTAGTGGTAGAATTGAGTATTTAAACGAGGCCGAACTTTGGCGGCGTACGTTTGCGGTTGTTTTTGAATTCTTGACTTTGGTTGAAAAGATTAACGATGGTAGTACTTTTTCTTCACTTGATATTATGGAGCAGTTTGGTAAAATAAGGACAAATCTTCTCATAGAAACAGATAGGCTAAATACTGATCCTGTTCTAATAGGCTTTAATATGCGAGAAAGTATGCAGGGTCGTGGTCGCGCTTTATTAGCTACATTAGACTTAATTAATAGTGAAATGAATAGTGTTGCGGAGTCTTTTATAGTAGCCCCAAAGTTATGGCGCAGCAAATTTGTAAAATCTGTTGAAGGGGTGGTAGTTTTATCAAACAGTATGTATGGAGATATTGTCAACAATGCGTCGCTACCTATGCCTGATACCTATAAACGTGGCAAAAACAATTCTACGATAGTATTTTTACTTATGCTCATCGGTATGCTTGCAATTTTCTTTAGCGTATATAAGTTTACATCAGATAAAAACGATGAGATTACAAAAGCTATTGAAAAATATATTCAAAAAAGTTCCGCCTGGGCAGACGATTATAGCCGTCAATTTTTGGATATTAATGTTAAATATATTGTCCTGATAACCTTGTGCGCTTTTAGCGTTATTGGAGTCATTTTTGGGATGGCTGTCGGCGGGTTCGTTGGTTTTATAATGTTTGCAATTTGTTTTGCTATGGGTCTTTATAGCGGCCTTAAAATGCCGGGCATTATCTTAAAGTTTCTTAAAAGACGCCGCGGCGAGAAGATTAATAATCAGCTTATGGACGCGCTTATTTTGCTTTCTAACTCTTTAAAATCAGGTATGGATATTGTTCAAGGTTTTGATATGGTGTCGCACGATTTACAGCCTCCCATATCGGACGAATTTGCGCTTGTTATTAAAAACTATAAACTCGGCACGCCTTTTGAAAAGGCTTTAGAGGGTATGGAAGAAAGGGTAGAATCTAGGCTTTTATCCTATATGGTTAAAGCT
>JAISHT010000113.1 GCA_031262415.1 Elusimicrobiota bacterium
CTCTGATGTTACATTGCTATAAGAGCCATGGCCTGAAGCCCGCCCGCTGCCACCGTTTACATTATTTGCTCCGCCCATGCCGTTAATGCGACCAGTTTTTGCCCCTTGCATATTAGAGCCACCGCTAAGCCCAGAGGCATGATTTTGAGAAATTGCCTTTGAAGAAGAATCCACAGCCTTTCTTGCGCCTGTTTGCGCAGTTGATGCATTATAGCTAACGCTTGAATTTGCGCCAGAATTGCGGCTAGATCCTGATGACATAGAGGAAGTTCTTAAAGAATTTTGCGCTTCGCCTTTATTCCTTGAAGCTTGCAATTTGGCCTCTGTCTCATCTGCAGCTTGGGCCTGGGCAATTGCGCCGCTGTAGCTGCCTGCTGAGTTGGGCACTGCGCCTGCTTCTACTGCGCTTATGCCGCCGCCAGCTGCCATACCGTCAATAGCGCCTGCTTGTGAACCTTCTATATCGTAGCTATTAGAAGCACCATTATAGGAACCCTGGTTATCGTTGTCCGCTAAGGCCGCGTCGCTATTTGAGTAAGCAAAATCTTCCCCAGCCGCTGCTTTTCGTAGCGAAGTAACGGAGTTATTGCTTCTAGCTAATTCAGCTTGGGCCATTTGCTCTTCCAAAGCAGCTTTGGAATATGCGCCATCGTTATAATTGGAAGGCGTTGTTGAATATTGTCCTAAAGAGGCTGTTGAAACGCCTTTAGGCAAGCTAGAACTTTTGCCAACAAAATTAGTGGCAATGCCCACGCCTACCGCTACCGTGGCAACACCAAGCGCCGCGCCAAAAATGGCTTGCTTAGAAATAAAGCCCATTTTATTTAATATTTTCTTCATATAATTTGCTCCTATAATGCTAAATATAATACTTAATGCGTTAAAAAATTTATTACTTATTCTTTGCTACTTTTTTACTAGATGTTGCAATTATTTGTATTTCAGTCCATCAGGCACTGGTAGATCAACAACTCCGTTATTTTGGCTTCCACTACTATTTCCATTAGTATTAGTAACAGATTGAGTCGTTGACTTTTGGTTTTTTGTATCATTTTGCTTATTGCCTGATAGCCCCCACTCTTTACGACCTAAATCTTCTACAATACCAAGGCCAGAATCAACGATTTTACCAATAACATCTACAACAAGACCGGGAAGTCCGCACACAAGTTTTTGCCAAAAATTACCCCTTGCGCAAGCATCAAAATCTTTTTTTTGGGCTTCTTGTTTGCTTTTGTTTAAAGCTTCTGCAAGTTTATCCCAATTTGGTGCAGCGGGTCCGTCCACTGCGGCATTTGGATCAACTGCCGCAAGGTCGCCAAGCTCTGCAAGGGATTTTTCTGCGTCACCTTCAAGCATATCCGTAGATTGCGCTTTAGCGCCTTTTTGAAAGGCATCTATTGCGCCGCCAGCAGCCGCCTCCGCATCCTTTTGATTAGCGGCGTCTCTACTTTGCAGTGATGCGTCTACAAAACCCGTGCTACGGCCCGCTTTACCTAAGCTGGCAAGTAGCTGGCTGCGTGGATCGGCTGAAGGTGTAGAGTTATTGTTTTTTGTTTTTTGTTTAACATCATCGCTAGTCCATATTTTTGCGCTTGCAGTGCTTTTGCCACCACCACTAACGCTCATACCACCGCCAGTCCTCAAAGAACCAACGGATGTTGTTGGCATATACGCCCTTGATCCGCCTGAACGAGCGGAGTTGCGGCTTGCCATATATTCCCGCCTTGCCTCCGCCACTTCTTTTTGGGTTTGGGCCTCCTGATACTCTGCATCAGGCGGTGGAGGAACGCCTTGCGTGGCGTCGCTTGCTTGTCTATCCTCTTTATCTTTCTTGGAGAAGAGTGTATTGATTAAATCTTGTTTGCCTATATCGCTATAAGCATCTGTAGATAAAAGAGCGGCCTCAACATTATCATTAGTAAAGGGCATGGCGGCAAGGTCATAAGCCTTTTCTCTATAATTATTTACGCTTTGGGTCTCCTCTCTGCTAAGCAATGGGATAGCTATTGATAAAACAAAAACCACTATCATAATACAAGCAACCCAAGTGTAGGCTTGCCTTTTAGTATCGGCGGCTTGTTTTGCGCTTTTACCGCCTGGATTCATTATTATTGACATAAAAAAATCTCCCTTTCCCTTATAACTTTTAAAAACCGTTTTAACAACTATATGAAAAAATCTTGCCCCTGATGACCCTGCCCTTTTAAAAAGCGGCAGCTCAAACACGGAGCTATTTTTACGATGCTTACATTGCACCTACAATAATTATACAGCCCATAAAGCAAAATGTCAAGGGGGTAAACTTAACTATGAAGCATAATTATGACTAAGTAGCGTCAGACATTGGCAAAACAAATGACACTGGCCTATCCCTATTTGGCACATTTTTTACTATTTCCATAGTCGCGCCCTTTTCGCAAAGGAAATTATATCCCCTAAAGCAGGCATTGCCATAAGGATACTCGCAAATTTCACGCTTATCGTAGCGGCAGAGAAAAGGCAAGTTTGGCGGATAGAGATTAATATTTAACTTTACAACATTCCAAACTGCGGTACGCTCCACATCTATAGAAACATTCCTTAGAGATAAAGATTTACGCACGGCGGAATTATTAAAGCCAATATAAGCCTGAACCTTTTTTTCTATATCTTTTTTTAAAAAGATTTCGTCCCAATCCGTATGCTCCACAGAGCGGTGCGATTCCAGCTGCCATCTCTTAGCCGCATAAAAAGCCGCAATTTCCGCTTTTTGAACAACAATCAATAAGCCATAAATTTTTATAATAAAAAGCGTGAGTATAAAAAATATAGGAAAGAGCAAGACTACTTCTGTAGTCGCCTGTCCTTTTTTGGAGGTTATAAAACTGATTAGTTTCATGGGTATAACCTCACTTGATATTTAGGCGTTGGGGAAGGCCAAACACAATTATTATCTTCCCTAGTGCATTGCAAGGCTACCCTTACATGGACATGAGGATTATATTTATTAACATTTACTCTGAAATAATTTGACGGAGCTTTAAAATGCTGTGTTATATCTACTCCTCTATAAAGTTGTTTTAACTTTTCCCTGGTATCCTTTGCTAAATAAGCCATTTGGAAAACTTTTCCGCCCATAAGATTTTCTTTTTCCAAATCAAGCGGGATTTCTTTTACCCTATTATCCCCTTCATCTTTAAAATAAGTGGTAATTTTGTTTATATAAATTGGTATGGTTTCAGCTTTAAAACCTTTAAGATCGGATGCGCCTTCGCTGCCGCACTCGCTCATTTTACAATCCCCCGTATTAAGATAGTAGCCTTTGCGAAACATTTCCCCGTCTTTGGAAATCCGATCATAAACTTTCTTTTGGTCCTCATAAACAGTGCCAAGAAAATAATAAATAATAAAATAATTTTTAATTACAGCAGGGTCAAAATTAACAAGGTTGCTAGTAGCTATTGTTTTTGAACCTATTGGGTAATGCTTATCCAAATCAACTGTTGGGTCGGCAGTATTCCAACCTTGATCTACCCTATTGGCTTCTTTATCTGAAATTTCTGTATCAACAAAGTATTTTATATCCCATTCTGTATCGTCATGGTTTGGGCTAGAATCATAATCTTGCATGGCTGGGAATGCGCCTGCTCTGCGGAAAAATTCATACAAACTAGTCGGCTCTCCGCTGGTCTGGGCCTTAGGATCGCCAGCTAATTGTGGCACATTAGCTTGCAGTGTTTCTCTAAAAAGCCTAAAGGGAAAAGCCCCGTTAACATACGCTGTAGCATTTAAATAGTGACTAAACGCAGTAAGTTCAACAAATGCTGAAGTATCAACCGCAAATTGATGCCTTATTTTTTCCCTAGATAATTTGGTTGTTTCAAAAAGCAGGTAAATAACAAGAAAGATAGTAGGTATCAACAACAAAGCTGGCAAAACAATTTGCGCCCGTTTATTATTAATATGTTTAGAAAAGTTGAAGTGAAACATAAACCCGCCTAACTTGGGATAATGCTGCCAATAAGCGTAAAAAATCCGCCTGCAAGCTCTTTATGAAAAGAAACTGAAATAGCTAAAACAATAGTAACAATTACGCCTAGCATCAAGACAAATTCCACAGCCTGTTGGCCTTTGTTTGATTTTATTATTTGGGCGTAGCCTTTTATTTTTGCTTTTAGTTTTTGGCGCATATTATTTTTTATTTAAACGCATTAAACGCTATTTATTAAACGCTATCTATCTGACGAAATAATACCCAATTTTATAGCTTTTACCACAGCTTCCGTGCGGCTGGTAACATCAAGTTTATGAAAAGAGCTGTTAAGATGGTTTTTAATTGTCTTAACGCTGCAGCCAAGTTCCAAGGCAAGCTCTTTATTGCTCATACCGCGGACGAGCAAATCAAGCACTCTTATTTCCGTTTTGGTAAGCGCAGCTTGCGAAGGCACTTTGCCGCCATCGCCCATTTGCCTAAGGCCTTGCAAAAGTTTGCCCATAAGCTGCTGGGGTATCATTAAGCCCTCGGCGGTGAAAGTTCTAATGGAATTTACAAGCTCGGCCGCTGGCAACATTTTGGAAAGATAGCCGTTTGCGCCAGCTTGTATAGCTTCCATTACATGAGCCTCGTCTTCAAAACTGGAAAGCATTAAAACATTGACCTCAGGCGTATTTTTTTTGATTAGTTTGGTGGCGGCAATACCGTCCATTTTAGGCAGTTTAATATCCATTAAAACTACTTCGGGCTTAAGTTTTTTGGCTAGAGCAACAGCCTCTTCGCCGTCAGCGGCCTCGCCGACGACTTCTATCCACTTCTCGCCTTCTAAAACATCTTTAATACCCTCTCTAAATAGGGTTTGATCGTCTGCTATAAGCACCCTTACAATTTTCTTTTTAGTAGCCATGGTCTTCACTCCTGATTTTGATTAAAGATAGGCAGAGTAAAATTAAATACCGCCCCTTTGCCCTTTCCTTCGCTCTCGGCCCAAATTCTGCCGTTATGGTTTAAAACAATATCTTGCGCTATTGATAACCCAAGGCCAAGGCGTCCGCCGTGGCCGGATTGATAAAAACTTTTAAACAACTCCTGCGTTAACTGCGGGTCAATGCCTTCGCCAGTATCCTTAATTGATACTTTAGCATTTTTCTTATCATTTTTCATAACAGAAACTGTTATCTTGCCATTTTGCGGCGTGTGCCTTATGGCATTTTCAATAATATTTGAAATTACTTGCCTAATTCTTTTGGAGTCGCCAAAAGTTTCTATTTCCTCTGCGCCTTCAAAACTCATATAAATATCTTTTAATTTTGCCTTTTCTTTAAAGATTTCATAAACGCTTTTGATAGCGGAGGTAAGCTCAAATTTAGTTTTTTCTAGGCGGAGCTTGCCCTTTTCTATGGCGGCCCAGTCAACAAGGTCTTTTATTAAAAGAAAAATTTGGCCTATGCTTTCGTTCATATACTGCATTTTTTTCTTTTGGTTTTCGTCGGGGTTTTGTATGGTTTTTTGAAACATATCATAACTCATTTTTAAAGCCATCATAGAGTTAGATAAATCGTGCGAAACGACCGAGAAGAATTTTGACTTCATACTATTTAAGTTGCTTAAATCTTCATTAGTTTCCTGTAGTTTTTGCAAAAGCTCGCGGTTGCTTTGCTCAAGGAAAAACTTTTCAAGCGCCATTTTGATAGTGCGTTTTAAATAATCAAAATCAACAGGTTTTATAAGGAAATCGTATACGGATTCCTGTATAGCTTTAACAACGGCGTTTAAAGAGGCGTGGGCCGTTATCATAATGATTTGAGAATCCGTATTAAAAGTTCTTATTTGTTTTACAACGTCTAAGCCCGTGCCGTCTACAAGATTATAGTCCATTAAAATAATATGGAAAAAATCATTACGCACTAAGTCCATAGATTCTTTTGCGCTGGCCGCTTGATAAACATCATAGCCCTCAAGCTCCAAAAGTTCGCTTAAAGTTTCCCGCAGGTTATCATCGTCGTCTACAACAAGTATTTTTGTTTGGTCTTTATTCATTATGCCTCTTCAATTTTTTTAAAAACTAAACTCATTTTTGTACCTTTGCCAACTTCGCTTTGAAGTAAAATTTCCGCATTATTGCGCCCCGCTACTTTACGCACAACCGCTAGGCCTAAGCCCGTGCCGCGCGCTTTAGTTGTAAAGAACGGGGTAAAAATATTATCTTGCACTTCTTTTGGTATGCCGGGGCCGGTGTCCCTTATACTTAAAATTGCATTGCCCTTTTCAAATTTGGTCTTTATAACTAACTGCCCGCCAGCGGGCATAACTTCTATGGCATTGCCAATTATATTGCGAACAGCCTGCTTAATTTCCTCGGTATCTATATGGATATAAAGCGGGCTTGGGTAATACTCGGTAGTTAGATTAATATTTTTAGGTATTGGATATGAGAGCAAAATATCTTTTATGTAGATAGAAATATCAACCGTTGTTAAAATTTGCTCGCGCGTTCTGGCAAAGCCTAAAATTTCCTCTATAATGCCATTGGCTTGCTTTATTTCCTGCTCTATAACATTTATATTTTTTTGCAGACGAGGCTCAATATCGCTGCCTAGGCGGGTTTTTATAAGATACACGGCATTAGCCATAACGGCAAGCGGGTTTTTAATCTCGTGGCTGACTATAGAAGCCATTTGCCCAATAGCGGCGAGCCTTTCCTTTTTAATCATCTCATTTAATGCCGTTCTAAGCTCTTTGGTGCGGCTGCCAACACGCAATTCAAGAGATTGGTTTAGTTCCTCAAGGTCAACCCTGTCTTGATTTATATCTTCTATTTTAATTCTGGTGCTATCTAGCATACGGGCAAAAGCTAAAGATAATGCGCCGATTTCATTATTGGGTATAGGCAGCGGTGGCAAATTAGCTACATTACCTTCTTCCACTTGGTTAACGGCCTTTGTAATTACTTTAACAGGCTTAATAATATAAGAGGCAAGCGTTGCGCTTAAAACAAAAGCAAGAATTGCTATAGCTAAAATTACATAAATAAAAGTGCGCAGCGAAGATTTAAAAGAGCTTATTATACTATCGTTTAAAACTGAAATAGGCTGCTCCACATAAATAAGCCAGTCCGTGCGAGCGTGGACGCTTAAAATGCCGACATCTTCCTCGTCCTCTATTTTTACTTGTTGGCCTTCTTTCGCCATAGAGGCAAGGGCGGCAATTTTATCTATATACTCATTATTTATAGTTGTGCTTAACCCGCCCTCTGAGGAGTAAATTAAAAAACCGCTTTTGGTAAAAATTAGAGCAAGGGAATCTTTTATGGATATAGCGTCAATAAGTTTGCTAAGGTCAGCCATATTAAACTCCGCAATAGCGGCGCCTTTTGTAGGTTGCTGGGCGGGGGGCGACGGCGGATTTTGCCCTGCCTCGCCAGCGGTGGTTGCTGCGCCGTCAAAACCGCTTGCAAGACTTACGGGAAAAGCTACCGTTAAAAGCAAACTCCGCCTAGCTGGGTTGCGCCTTAAAGAGCCTATTAAAATATTGCCGCCATTTATAGTTTCCGCCTTAACCGCAGGCAAAATATCTTGATAATGCATTTTAGCCCCGCTGCCAAAATAAGCGGATTCTTTACCGTTGGCATTAACAAAAGCAATACTGTTTAAACTTGGGATATCCTTAACAAAAGCATTAATACGTCCGCTTGGCGGCATAACTCCACCGCCGCTAAACATATCTTGCGCGGCAAGGAAAGTTTGCATTAAAACTTTATTTTCCGATACAAACACGTCTATTGCATGGCCAAGGCGTCTGTTGATAGCTACAAGCCTTTCGTTAAAAGCATTTTTTAA
>JAISHT010000114.1 GCA_031262415.1 Elusimicrobiota bacterium
TTTGCATATTAAATTTATAGGTCTTTTGGCCTATATACAGGGGGGTCTTTTTTCTCTTGCGAAAGAGAGGTCAAACAGTTATTATATAGTTATGATAAAAACATTTTTTAATAAATTTATAGCCTTATTTTTAGCCCTTAATCTATTAAGTGGGGTTACATTTGCGCAACTTGGGCCACTTGGTACAATACCGACATATAATGCCAATAATGTAAATAAGAACGGTAATATTTTTGAAAGCACACAAGATTATCTAGAACAAAAACGAGTAGAAGTTTTAAAAAAAGAGATACAGGACTCTTTACCCACATTTCAAGAAGCTCTTCCAGAAATACAAAAAGCGATAAGGGAAGATTTCAAACTTAAAAAGAACGCCAAAGTAGACAGTAAAGTAGCGAAGGCGTACTATGAATATCTCATCACGAGCATAGCGCAAGATTATCAACAAGCGGTAAAAGTAGCCAATCACTTAGCTAGCTTTGGAGATGGCAACACAACGAATCCTGGCACAAGGCAAATAGGTTTAAATATTCCCAAGCAATATGCTTTTATAATAGGTCAATTAGAAACGGTTAAAAATGTAAAAGAAAACGACTTATCTACAGCCACATTAAATATAAAAGGCTTAGGTGTTGTTAGTGTTAAAAATTTTATACAAGGCAGTGTTCGCGCTATACTTAATAAAGAGTTAGGCTCTTTAAGCAAAGCAAAGGCTCTAGGCGCTTTGGGCTTATTTAATCAATTAGTTGACAAAGGCGGATTACTTGAAAGTGATGTTGCTAGAGCTGTTCAGTATTTAAAGTATGCTATAGATGGTTCTGCCGAGTATTGCGACAGATCTCAAAGCTACTGTGCAAATATAGGCGCGGCGATGACTTTACTTGGGGTGTTGACGCCCAAAGGCCAAAAATACGCAAGCCAAGAAGTTATTTACAATACTTTGGTTAAAGCGCATAGAGAGGGTTATAAATACGAGGCTATGTTGTTAGAGCCTGCAATAGCGGCTTTAATAAGCTTGAAGACAGGGGAAGCCTATAAACGGATAGAAGAATTTGTATTAGTAGAAATAGCGCCACAAGGTGATGGTTGGAAGAAGTTTAAAAAGGTAACAGGCGAACTTTTTGAGTTAATATCAATTAATGCTTGGGCATCAAGGTTTATACAAAACGGAGAAGTTGACTCCACTTTTGGCGGTAAGTATTTGGATTATATAAGCCAGCGCTATCAAATTGTAGATGAAGCTTATGCCAAATATATCGGGGGCATAACAAAAGAAGATTTTACAAACTCCAGCAAGGCCTTTAAAATACCGTATCGCAATATTTTAGAAAATATAGGTTTTATGATAGCTACTACGGGCACAGAGAACGGCAATCAACTTGCGTATAAAATCTTGGAAAAATATGTTCAACTAGACGCTGCACGCAGGAAACAAATGGTGCCGCAAACAGAAAACAAGCCAATATATATTGGCGGGGGGCCAATGTCAATGGGGGGAGTGTCCGCTCTACCGGATAATGCCCGCCACATTGATCCTAGCGCGCATATGAATGTACCCTTAGTTGCGGGTATTTTACAAAGCGAGAAGTTGCCGCCAAACCAAGATATGCGCACGGCCGCGCAACTTTTTAATACATATGATTGGTGGGATATCAATGCTGTAACGCAGCATCGCCTTAACAATATACCGAATGGCAATAAAAACTTAAAGACACAAGCGCGCATTTATGGTATACCTTCAAGGAAGAAAGATTATACAAGCGCCGGTGGAGGGCTTGTAAGGCTAGATAAGGAAGACTACACAACAACCCAAAGGTATTTGGCAAATGAAAGACTCCTAAGAAAAACGATGTTTGTGGATATGGTTATAGGCGCAGTATTTTTGACGCAGCTTGTAGTAAGCGCGCCAAGGATAGTTGTTAGCGTGGCAAAAGCTGGGCAGGCAATATCCAAACTAACGCCTGTTTATGCAAACAATGCAGCGCGCATTGTAAGGCTAACATTTAATGGTAAGGGTAGTTTATATAGGACTTTAAGGGCGAACTCTGTTAATATCAACAAATATATGTTTGCCGATGCAAGGGTAGCAAAATATAGGGCGCAAAAACTGGCTACTCAAAAAAATAAAGCTATAAAAAATGAAACCAAGGTAAAAGGTAATCCAAAAGCAAGCATTACCAAAATAGCCGTAGCGGAAAATGAAACATTACTTGCCAAGACTAAATTTAGGCAAGCGCAGTTTGATTATGTTATTGAAAGACTTATAGATCCCGCAACTAAAGCGAAAATAAAATTTCAAGCTGCAAAAATTAGCAAATGGAAGATAAAAAGGCAGAGCAGTAGTGTTGGAGGTGAGTCAAGCATTTTATCAGAAGATGCAAAAGTTTACCTTTCTTTAAAGAACCAAGCGCAAGTAAATGTTGATTTTGCTAATATCAGCCTTAAGCAAGCCAAAAAAGGTTATGGGCTTGAAGGTTTCACGCGAGAAGGCCAGCCAATTTTTGCCCCTTTACCCAAAGTTGAGTTTACAAAATGGATTGACCCTAACATTCCGTCATTTGCAACCAAAGCAACTAATATCATTAAAACTCAAACAGCAAACTTATTCAACAATATACAAGGTTTCCCAGCTAAAACGGCTGATATATTTAAAACTAATGCAGTATCTTTCTTCGCTCAAACTGGAAAAATAAGGCAAAGCTTTGCTAGCTTGTTGCTAAAACAAATTACAAAACCTCTACCTAGCGCAAAGGTCGCAGGAGCTGTAAAACAAACAACTAGCTTTAATCAGCTAATGATACCTATTGAAAAAAGCATAGAAAAATTGCAAGGTAATATAACAAAAATAATTGAGAACTTTGTAAAAGGAAAGGCGGGCAAGACTGTTATCTTAAGCAGCTTTGGTTTTGGCGAGTTAAATAATTGGCTTAATAGAAGCCAGAGTATAAAGGATTATAAAGAATATGTGCAAAAGGCAATAAATACCGCAAGAACCAAGATATGGGAAGACCTGATAAATAATAATTTTTCCACAAAACATATGGGTAGTAGCTTCGTTGAATATTTATCTGAAGCTATGAAAAAAGACGAGAGAATACCTCTGGATTTGAGAAAAGAGATATTAAGTAACTTCAGAACAATGCTTGTTGCCGAAATGAGGATACATGTTAACCCCAGGCAAGTGTTGAGTGATATAAATTATGAGAAATCATCACGAGTTGATCTAGATAATCCTATGTTGTCTAATTTAGAATATTTTGCAGAGAGTAAAGATTATAATATTAGAGTCAGAAAACTATTATCAGTTTTTAGCAAAAAAAACAAAGAAGTAAAATATGTAAGTGAAAATTTTGAAAATATTATTTTTAAAGCCTCAAGCGATGCTCTAGATTTAACCAAAAAAAGGCTGGGAGAAGTAAATGAAGAAACCAGGCTATTTAGAGAAACTTTAGTGGTTAGCTTTGGGAAAACTATCTCTAGCCAGTTATCAAAGCTAGGGGACGATAGTATTATTTCACTGATAACAGGAAAAACTCA
>JAISHT010000132.1 GCA_031262415.1 Elusimicrobiota bacterium
AAAACTTGTTTTTGTAAGATAGATTTATTGTCTGCATATGAGTATTTTAATTAATTTGAGTTGCACAAAATACCCTCTTGCCCACCTGCCTTTATGTCTCATATGTATTTGATGTTTTATAGCATTATTTAAAAATATCGTATAAGATTATCCTTGCGCAACTAAACGAAATAAAATAAAAAATCCTCTAAAAAACTAAGCTTTATATTTTAACAACCGTCGCTAAATGATAGAAAATGCTAAAATTAACTAATGCGCCTATAGTTCAATGGATAGAGCGCCAGCCTCCGAAGCTGGTAATGCAGGTTCAACTCCCGCTAGGCGCATTTTTATTTATATGAACTTTATATGTAAAAAACCCGCAAATAATTTGCGGGTTTTTTTATATATTATTTATCTTTCTACAAAAAATTAATATTTTTTACCACGGCGGTCATAGCCTCTACCGTCTGCTATAAAACGGGGTTTGCCGTCGTCAGTAAAGCGTGGTTTGCGTGGGTGGAAAGAATCTTTTTTGCCAAAACTTTTTTTGCCAAAAGTTTTTTTATCGCCGAAGGATTTTTTATCGCCAAAACTTTTTCTCTCGCCAAAAGATTTGCGGGGCGCAAAGCCTTCCCCTCTGGCGGGCTGAGTTTTTGCGTCTTCTAGTAGTTTTGTTATTTTTTCAAGTTGTTTTGCTATGTTTTGTAATTGTTCTAAAATTTCGCTGTCCATATTTTCACTTCTCCTTAAAAATTATTAAACTGTTATTGGATGTTTATATAGGATACAAAAAAGGCTCCGCAGCTAGTTTACTGCGAAGCCTTATCATTAATATTTGTAAAATTAGATTTTTCTAATATTAACGGCTTTGGGGCCTTTTTCGGAGTTGGTTACATCAAACTCAACTTCTTGGCCTTCTGCTAAGGTTTTGAAACCTTCGCCCTGAATTTCTTGATAGTGCGCAAATAAATCTGCGGAACCGTCTTCTGGGGTGATAAAGCCGTAGCCTTTTTGGTCGTTAAACCATTTAATTTTTCCTTTTGCCATTGTGTTAATTACTTCCTTTTTTTAATTTTACTTCAATGAAGTTTTATCAATTGCTTAATAAAACCTCATATGTATACTATACCTTATTATTAGCCATTTTAGTTTTTTATTTTAAAATATTATAATTTACCGTCAAAGAGTGCATAGCCAAGTAAAATAAATTATAATGCTTATATATTGAAAAAAAGGGGCGAGTATGCAAATTTTCTCTTTAAGTTTGGCGGGTTTTTTATATTTAATTTTGCAAATTTCGGTAAGTATCCACGTAATATTGCACAAAGAAGATGTTAAAAGCTCCATAGGTTGGATAGGGCTTGTTTGGCTATCTCCGCTTTTGGGCTCGGTTTTATATGTAATGTTTGGAATAAACAGAGTTCGGCGTAAAGCCTTGGCACTGCGCAATCAGCGGCATAATATAAAAGAAATAACAGGCAAAACGCTTGATGAAATTGCAAAAGAAATACCCGCAAGTTTCTTGCAGCTTTTGCGCCTCGGCCACAAAGTGCACCCGCAAAATTTTGACCTTGGCAGCAAAATAGAACCCTTGCTAAATGGCGACGAGGCTTACCCCAAAATGTGCGCCGCCATTGCTCTTGCCAAAGAGGAAGTATTAATACAAAGTTATATTTTTGACAATGACGCCGCCGGCAAAATGTTTATAGAGCCCATAAAACAGGCCTTACAAAACGGAGCGAAAGTGCGGGTTTTGGTTGACGGCGTCGGGCTAAATTACAGCCGCCCAAATATAAAAACCGTTTTGCGCAAATTAAAAGGTTTGGAGTTTGCCGTATTTTTGCCTTCAAAATATCCTATCAATTTGCCTTTTGTTAATTTACGCAATCACCGCAAAATTATGATTATTGACGGCCAAACAGCTTTTTTTGGCGGTATGAATATTGCAAAAGGCAATTTAATTAAAACAAAACCAAAAGACCCTATTGTTGATATTACATTTAAAGTAGAAGGCAATGTAGTGGGGCAAATGGCAAGGCTATTTCTTGAAGATTGGGCTTTTGCAAGCAAAAAAACTTTTACGCCAGTTGCTTTTGAAAAAGTTTCTAACAATGTCGGCGGCACGCCCGCGCGCATTGTGCCGCAAGGGCCAGATGGCGACGCAAATAAAATAGAAGCATTAATTGCCGGCGCGCTAAGCACAGCGCAAAAAACAATAAGCATAGTAACGCCTTATTTCTTGCCAGAAAATAATATTTTGGACGCCCTTGAAGTCGCCGCTATGAGAGGAGTGGAAGTTGAGATTATTTTACCTTCAAAGAGTAATATTTTTGGTATGGACTATGCTATGGCGGCCAATTTCAATAACTTGCTACAAAGAGGTATTAAAATTTATCAAACCAAACCGCCTTTTGACCATAGCAAAATAATGATTGTTGACGGCGTTTGGATACTAGCAGGCTCGGCCAATTGGGACGTGCGCAGTTTTAAATTAAATTTTGAAAGCGCTATGGAATTTTTTGACCCTGTTTTAGGGCGCGAAATACAAAAACTTATTGAAACTAAAAAACATCATTCGCGCGCCGTAAAACTACATAATACGCCGCTACTTAGGCGGCTAGTAAACAATGCTTTTAGGCTTTTAACGCCTTATTATTAATACGCTTTATTGCTGCGCAAAAAAATATGATATATAAAAAACCGCTAAAAGAAAATTTGCTAATTAACACAGGCCGCCCGACTAAAAAACAACTGGGCGCAAGTTTTAGTTTATGCGTGTGGAACTTTCAAAAATGCAAAAATAAAAAATGGACTGACGATTTTGCCGCTTTGGCTAGTGATACGGATATCTTCCTAGGGCAGGAAATACGCATACATAAAAAAGTTGAAGCCGCTTTAATAAAAACGCCGCTTTATTGGAGCAGCGCAGTAAGCTTTTACTCGCTCTACAAAAAATTAGCCACAGGCATAACAATAGGCTCGCTAGCAAAACCTTTGCACCTTGAAATTATCGCCCCCGTAAAAGAGCCTTTTGTAAAAGTGCCTAAAATGACAATGTCGGCCGTTTTTGATATAGCAGGCACCGAGATGCTTGTAATAAATGTGCACGCCATAAATTTTAAAGGCATAAAGGCTTTTGAGGAAAATTTGCGACAGGCAAAAAATCTGCTTAAACTTTTTAAAGGGCCAATAATAATAGCCGGGGATTTTAATACATGGAGCAAACGCCGCTTGCTAGCCGCCAAAACCTTAATACAAAGTTTGCATATGCGTGAAGTTAAATTTACGCCCGATAACCGCGCCCGCTTCTTTAAGCACCCCGTAGATTATATTTTTACCCGTGGCTTAAAACTACAAAAAGCGTGGATACCAATAACAAAATCGTCCGATCACAACCCTATGCGGGCAATCTTTACGCTTGACACGCAAAAACAATAGTTAAAATTTCAGTGGAAGTTTTACGGTATAAAAAAATCTTTGGCAAGTTTAAAAGGTTTTTTTATCCACTTTAAATAAGGTTTGTTAACCAGCAACCGCAAAAAATATAGCGGATTAATTCTAAACGGCGAGTTTAGAGATTTTTTAAAACTATCTTTATATGGATATTTTTTTATCCACTTTGCAAGCTCGGGCCAATCTTTTTTGGATTGCCCACGCAAAATAAAAAGCGGCGGCACGGCCCAAGGGCGGATATAGCGGACAATACTCATAAGAAAAGCATTAAAAAGCGGGCTATCTTCGCCAAAAAGTTTTAAAGCGGTTAGATAAAGACCTTTGTATTCCAAAGTAAAGCGGGCAATAAAACTTTTTTCTTTTGTAGTGGTATCGTTTTGCGTCCTTAATTTAACAAGCGGTCTAGGGAAATATTTTAATTTGGCTTGAAAATTTTTAAAGCTCCACATCATATATACGTGCGCCCAGCCAAGCCCTTTTAAAGACTTTGGCAAAACAATTTCGCCCCAATATTTGCGTTTAAAAATAAAACCGCCGATATAGCCAAATAAGCCTGCATTAGCTCGCACATGACTCAAATAATTAAGCATATCCTCTTGGCTTGCCATATTGAAAGTTTCGCCCTCCCTCACTCCTTGTAAATACTGCCAATTACTTATAAAACGCATATCAAGCGTATATAAATCTACGCCGATTAAATAGCAATCATCGCCAGATCTTGTATAGCCTAGCGCAGTTGCTATGGCATGAGAATACAAGACATCGTCATCGCCAAGCACCCAGCAATAATCGCCGCTAGCTAGCGAAACAACTTTTAGCAAATTAGCGTCAAAGCCTATATTAGTTGGATTTTTGGAGTAAACTATATTTGCATAGCGTTTTTGAAATTTTTTAACTATAGCGGCGGTGTCGTCTGTAGAATTATTATCGCTTATAACAACTTCAACATCTCTAAAATTTTTTCTGAAGGTAATTGATAGTAATTTGGCCAAAAAAGCCGCGCGATTATAGGTTGGTATGCAAATTGACAATCTGGGCATTTAAACGCCCTTGCCTATTAAATTAAGTTCTTTATCAAGCATTATAAAGTTGGCTTTTTTGCCCTCTTCTATACTGCCAAAATCAAGGCCGTAGAGACGGGCGGGATTGACGCTAGAGGCAAGCGAGGCGTTTTCTATACCAAAGCCGGCAGCGACTAAATTTTGAAAACCTTTAAGCATAGTTAAGCTAGAGCCTGCTATAACATCAGTCGCTTTCTTTTTGAAAATTCCATCGGATAAATAAACCTGCTCGCCATTTGCCGCGCCTTCTTGCTTGCCCGTTGGGTTTATGGAGTCTGTTATCAAAACTATTTTTGAGGGTTCTTTAAGTTTAAAAATCATTTTAAAGAGCAACGGGGAAAAGTGTTTGCCATCGGCAATAATTTCAACTGAAAAAATATCCTCAAGTAAAGCCGCTCCAGCTGCGCCAAGCTCTCTATGATTAAGGCCGCGCATAGCATTAAATAAATGCGTTATGTGTCTTATGCCTAAATCTGCCCCCCTCATCATTTCTCTGTAAGTTGCGTCCGTGTGGCCTGCTTGCAGAGTGATTTTATTTTCTTTAGCAAATTTAGCAAGCTCTTCAATGCCTTCAAGCTCCGGAGCAACCGTCATAGCTTTTAAATATCCGCCTGAAGCTTTATATAACTTTTCCATTAATTTAATATCAATAGGGCAAATATCTTGCGGCAGCATAGCGCCAAGTTTGCTTGGGGAAATAAACGGCCCCTCCAAATGCAAACCTATTATTTTTGCGCCCTTTTCTTTGCCAATTATTTCGGAAAATTCTTCCAGCGTTTTTAGCATTTTGGCTGGCGGCGCAGGGTATAGCGTTGGAGCAAAAGCCAAAACGCCGTTTTTGGCTAAATCTATTGACATATCTAACAAATCTTGCGGATTTTGCGTATCTGTTCCGTGCCCGCCAAAGCCGTGGATATGCGTATCAATAAAGCCGGGCAAAAGGAAGTTGCCTTTTAAATCTATTTTTTCGTCTACGGGCGGCAGCGGCGAAGTAGCATCGTCGCTGGCCGAGATGTCCATTACTTTTTCTATAATGCCGTCGTTTACAAGAACTTGCCCTTTGAAGGTTTTGCCATTAGATACAATATTGCCATTATAATAAAGTTGTTTCATCTCGCCCTCTTTTTTATTTTATGGGATCAAAAGAACATACGCCGCAAGTAGCCGCCTTCTTGCTTACTTCGCTAGAGGCCGCCTTATCGGCAACAAGATATGCGTTTTGGTGGCTTTGCAAAATTGTTATTGGCCAATGTATATCTTTTGGGCCTTCTATTGCGCGCCAAACCGCTTCTGCCTTGTTTTGACCTGTTGCCATTATAATAACTTCACGAGCGTCGCTAATTGTAGCTAGCCCCATAGTGATAGCTTGCTTAGGCACGGCGTTAATATCATTATTAAAAAATTTAGAATTATCACGCAGTGTTTTCTCGGCCAAATCTATAACTCTTGTGCGGGAATTAATGGGAGAGTTTGGCTCGTTAAAAGCTATATGGCCATTTGTGCCAACGCCGCCAATTAACAACTCTATACCGCCAAGGCTTTTTATTTTTTCTTCATAGGCCATAGCGGTCTGCGACATGTCTTTAGCATTGCCATTAGGTATATTTATATTATCTGGATTAAAAGATACTTTACTGAAAAAATTTGTATACATATAACTTTTGTAGCTTTGGGGATTATTAGTATCAAAGTTTACATATTCATCAAGATTAAAAGTTATAACATTATCAAAACTTACTGCGCCGCTTTTATATAAGCTGACTAAATGGCTATACATATCAACAGCGGTGCCGCCCGTCGGCAAAGCCAAGACAAAAGGTTTTTTTGGCGTTGGGTTAAAAGCCTTAATCCTTTCTTTTATATAGGTTGCCGTTAAAACGCCCGGGGAATCTTCCGTTATAATAAGTTTCATTTGTTATTTCTTCATCTCCGCGCGGATTTCATCTGCTATCATATCCGCTTGCGTGCCTACGACTACCTGCACATTACCCTTTGCATTAATTACGCCGCTTGCGCCGGCGGCTTTAAGGGCGGCGGCGTCCACTTTGTCGCTATCGTGGACTTCAAGGCGAAGCCTTGTTGTGCAAGCGCCAAAAGTTTTAATGTTTTCTGCTCCGCCAAGGCCTGCTAAATAAGCGCAAGCTCGGTTTGTATCTGTGGCGTTTTGATTATTTGTGGGCTGAGGTTCTGCGTCGTAAGTGCTTTCAACTTTAAGCGGGCCGGCAGGTTCAATATCAATTTCTGTCTTGCTCTCTCGCCCGGGCGTTTTAAGGTTCCACTTGCGTATTGCAAAGCGAAAGACAAAAAAGTAAATAACCCCGTAAACCAGCCCGACAGGTATTAAGCGCAAAGCGTGCGTGCTAATGCCAAAATTTAAAAGATAATCAAATAACCCGGCCGAAAATGTATAGCCAAGTTTAATATCAAGCACGCTCATAACAACCATACTTATGCCTGTTAAAATAGCGTGCAAAACATAAAGCGGGAAAGCTAGAAACATAAAAGAAAATTCTATAGGCTCTGTAATACCGGTTAAAAAGGAAGTTAAAGCCGCAGAAAGCAAAATGCCCGCAACTGCTTTTCTGTTTTCTTTATAAGCCTCTAAAACCATAGCAAGGCAAGCAGCGGGCAAGCCAAACATCATAACGGGGAAGAAGCCCGCCATAAAAGAGCCGGCGGTAGGGTCGCCCGCAAAGAAACGCCACAAATCGCCATTTTTTACAACATTTACGCCGGCTTCAACAACAGTATAATCCCCAAATTGAAAGTAAACAAGATTGTTTAAAATATGGTGCAAGCCAAGCGGCAAAAGCAGCCTGTTTGCAACGCCCCAAGAGAATAATCCAATTTCGCCAGAATCTATTATCCAATTGCCTAGCCCGCTTATTGCGCTTTGCAAAGGCGGCCAAATATAGCTAAAAATAACCGCATAAATAATTGCTACAAGGCCCGTTATTATAGGCACAAAACGCCGCCCGCCAAAAAACGCCACATAAGCAGGTAGCGAGATGTTTTTATATTTATTATAAAGTAAGCCAGCGGTAATACCCATAATGATACCGCCAAAAACGCCCATATTCAAATCAGCATTAAAAACACGCATGCCCGCCGTCATAACAAGATATCCAACAAATGCCGAAAGCACCGCCGCCCCGTGAGCCTCTTCTGCAAAGCCCATAGCCACGCCAAGGGCAAAAATTACGGGCAGATTGTTAAATATAGCATTGCCTGCCTCTGCGACAAATAAAATATTTAACATATCCGGCTGGCCTAGCCTTAAAAGCAAGCCCGCAATAGGTAAAACAGCTATAGGCAACATTAAAGATTTGCCAAGTTTAACAAGCGCCGCTCCTAGGCGGGGCATAATATTTTCCATAAAAACAATGCTCCTTTTATATTTAGTTATATTTTAAATTCAGTTTTAATCATTTCCCGCACTTGGCTGGCTTCTTCCATAGCAAGCGCAAGGCGGGCCTTGGCGGCGCATTTCTTCCAATCTAGCGACCTTATAAATGCTTTAATATCCGGGATTAAAGACGATACCACACTTAAATCCCTAATGCCAAGCCCTAAAAGTATTGGTATAGATTCCATATCCGAGGCCATAGCCCCGCAAACGCCAACAGGCTTATTAAATTTAGCCGCGCCTTTTACGGTTGCTTCAATTAGTTTTAAAACGGCTGGGTGCAAACTATCGGCATAAGGGCTAAGCTCTTTGTGGCCCCTGTCAATAGCAAGGGCGTATTGTGTTAAATCATTTGTGCCT
>JAISHT010000133.1 GCA_031262415.1 Elusimicrobiota bacterium
CCCCCCCCCCCCCCCCCCACCCCCCCCCCCCCCCCCCCCCCCCCCCCCAATTATGGTAAAATTAAGCATAGGCTGTTTGTGCCTAATTAAAGGGTACTTAAAAACTAGGAGGGAACAAAATGAAGCAAGAAACAAAAAGAAATAAATTAGTAAGTAAAAAAGGTTTTACATTAATAGAACTATTAGTAGTTGTATTAATAATTGGCATACTCGCCGCTATTGCATTACCACAATATAAGCAAGCTGTCTTTAACAGTAGAATGAAAAAAGTTGAAATTGCTCAAAGTGGTCTTTACACTGCGCTTAGCGAATATCAACTTCTTCATGGCAAGGGGACATACCCAACAACTTATAGCGACCTTACTTGGGGCGTGCCAGATGGTTGCACAGGGGCGGCTGGTGGCGCTTCTTTCCCTGCTGAATGGAATTGTGATGGTTTTGGCCTAGGGATAGCACCATCGTTAGGTACAATTACCGCTTTCATTAGATTTAATGGAGGAAATGGCGGGTCTTATGATAAGCATGTATCTAATGGTAAATTCGCCTGCCGTCTTAGTACTGGTGATGCTAAAAAGAATTTCAGAAAGTATTGCGAGATGAACAATATCCCTGCTTCGTAAGTTTCAGTTTTAACAAAAAATTTTGCTAATAAAACCCCCGTTTTAACTCAAAGCGGGGGTTTTCTATTTTTTAATTTTGCCGGTCGGAATAATCTTGTAGTAGCTTAGTGCGGCTTGGGTGGCGCAGCTTGCGTATTGCTTTTGCCTCTATTTGCCTAACCCGCTCTCTAGTAACATTAAACATTTGGCCGACTTCTTCTAAAGTCCTTGGGTAGCCAGTTTCTATACCAAAACGCAATTTGATAATTTTGGCCTCTCTATTAGAGAGCGTATCAAGCACGCTGGCGACTTCTTGCTTACGCAAAAAGTTAGTTGTGGAAGAAGTTGGGTTTGGCCCGCTCTTATCTTCAATAAAATCTTCCAGATTGGAATCCTCATCTTCGCCAATAGGCGTTGATAGGGAAATAGGGTCCTGCATAATTTTTAAAATGCCTTTGACTTTATCAACAGATATTCGCAGAGCTTTGGCATAGTCTGCCAAGTCGGGCTCTCGCCCGTGATCTTGGCGGAATTTGTTTGTAATTTTAGTAAGTTTTGAAACAAGCTCCTTCATATGCACGGGTATGCGGATAGTGTTTGCTTGGTCCGCTATAGCGCGGTTGATGGATTGACGTATCCACCAAGTTGCGTAGGTAGAAAATTTAAAACCGCGTTTGTATTCAAATTTTTCAACAGCCTTCATTAAGCCTAGGCCGCCTTCTTGAATTAAGTCTGAAAGTTCTAAGTTTGAGTTTACATGTTTTTTAGCTATAGAAACAACCAGCCTTAAATTTGCTCTGATAAGTTTAAGTTTATCTTGCAAAATCATACTTTCAAAAAATTCTATTCTATCGTTTAAAGATAAAAACTCCTTTTCAGATACAGGCAAGCTGGATAAAAGCTTATCGTAGCGTGCTTTAACGCTATTGATATTGTTTATGGCTCTTTCAAGTTCTGCGGAGTTAGCTTTTGTCTTTTTTATAAGCTGGGTTTCTTTTATCTTACCTGCTTTAAATTGTTGCAATGTTTTAATGACATCTTCGTAGGGGCCAAAGTAGTCGTCAAAACGGGCAATGTCGTTTTTGTATTCGGTTATTTTATCTGCTATGCTTCTTATTCTGTTGGTAAGGCGTTTGATTTTGTTTTGATTTAAATTAAGTTTTAAAATACTAGCAACCACTTCCTTTTGTTTTTCTTCAAGGCGGCTAGTGTATTTGCTTGCTAATTTATGGTCAATTTTTGGGTTGCGAAGCTCTTTTAAAAGGAAAGTTATATCCTTTTCCCTCTCGCTTATAAAGACGGCGGCTTCTTTAAGTTTTTTGCGCATATTATTGAGCTCGCGCGTAGTTCTTTTACCACGGGGCATAAGCTCTTTTGTAGTCATTTCTTCTTGGTCAACCAATTCTTCCCAGGAGCAGATTTCACGCATAGTAATGGGGGATTCTAGGACTAATTTGCGCAGTTCCTTTTCTCTCTCGCGGATATTTCTAGCTAAAGTTATTTCTTCATCACGGGATAAAAGCGGCACTTTACCCATTTCAGATAAATACATTCTAATGGAGTTTGATACATCAACATTTGCGGCCCATTCTTCCGTATAAACTTCTTTTTCGGCTGGCAAGGCGGCTTTTAGTTTCTTCCTATCTACAATTTGTATGCCGGAGTCTTCTATAGTATCCATTAAACCGTCAATGTATTCTGTATTCATGGTGGACGGCGTTAGGGATTTATTAATCTCTTCAAGCGTTAAATAACCGTTTTCTTTGCCAATTTCTAAAAGTCCTTTTAATGCCTTATTATCTTGTGCCATAGTATAAAATGCTCCCTTTATTGCTAATTATTAAGATTTTAACTTTTTTTGTATTTCCATTTGCTCTTTGAGCAGCTCAACGGGCACCTGCCCCGTAGGATATGCTGAGATTTTTTGATTTAATTCTTCAAACTTTTTGCTTAAAGCCGCCTTATTTATTGCCCTATAACAGGCCTCTATTTCCATTTGCGGTTTCATATCTTTTGGCATAGCTTCAAGCGAAAGTTTTAAAATTGTATTTTCAAATTGTGGTAATGTTTTTATAAGTTCCTTTGCAATATCTTCTATATGCGGACTATTTTGCCTAATAGTTTCCACCCCTTTTAGTATAAGGTATAAATCTTTATTTTTAAAGTGGTCTTCCTGCAAATCTTTGCAAATATCAATGTAGCGTGGATATTTGAGTAGTAATCTAGCAAGGTCAAGCTCGCTTTGCGGGGTAAGGTCCTGCTTGGCTGCTGGTTTTGTTGGCGCAGCGGCAACGGGGCTAGGCGTATTTTTATAGTTAGTTTTTGCCACTTCCGTTAATTTGCTTAAAATTATAGACGGCTCTATATTTAACCTATTGGCTACTAGTTTTGCCCATTCTTGACGGATAATAGCATCGGGTTGTTTTTTTATTGTTTCAACCAGTTGCGTGGCAATGGCCGTTTTTTCCTGCGGGCCTATAGCCTGCGCGCCTTTAGTTAGCCTATCTATTTGATAATTAATAATATCTTGCGCCGTCGCTACAAGTTTTCTAAAAGCATCGGCCCCGTGTTTGTGGATAAATTCATCGGGGTCAAGGCCTTCGGGCAAGGTTAAAACACGGACATAAATACCGCTTTCAACTAAAATTAAAGCGGCCCGTAAAGCGGCGTTAATGCCAGCATTATCAGGGTCAAAAACCACAACGGTTTCTGATGTATATCTCTTTAAAAGGCTGGCGTGCTGCGCCGTAAAAGAAGTGCCTAGCGGGGCGACGCAGTTTTCAACCCCGGCTTGATGGGCGGCGATAACATCCATATAACCCTCAAGCAAAATGGCCCGCCCTTCCTTACGAACAGCAGGGCCGGCAAAGTTTAAAGCATATAAAATGCGGCTTTTTGTAAATAGCGGCGTTTCGGGGGAGTTTAAGTATTTTGGCTGGCCTTCCCCCATAACACGACCGCCAAAGGCAACGGCCTCGCCCCTATGATTAAAAATTGGAAACATCAGCCTATTTTTAAAATAATCCGTGCCTGTATTTATAGAGGCTAGGCCAAGCCTTTTTAAATCCTGCAAATTATAGCCCTGAGCCTTAGCTACGGCGGTAAGGCCGTCAAAGAGTGCATAGCCAAGTTGGAATTTTTGCGCAGTTTCTTTGGTTAAATGCCGCTCTTTAATATAATTACGCCCGCTCGCGCCTGCTTGCGACATTAGCTGTTTGTGGTAAAAATTTTTGGCAAAATCCATAATTTTATAGTCTTGCAGGCGATTTTTTTCTTCTTCTGTTAAAGCGTCTTCTTGATGCCACTCTATGCCGGCGCGCTCGGCTAATTTGCGGGCGGCCTCGTTGAAAGAAAGATTTTCAATCTTCATTAAAAAGCCAAAGACATCGCCCCCAGTTTGACAACCAAAACAGTAAAACAAGCCTTTATCTGGGCTTATGGAAAATGAGGGGGTTTTCTCGTGGTGAAACGGGCAGCAAGCCTTATAAGTGCGCCCCGCTTTCTTGACGGCGGGCACATATTCTTTTATCAGTTCAAGCAAATCAACGCTATCCCTAATTTTTTCAATAAGCTCACTATTCATAGTATTGCCAATAGACGCAACACCCCGCTAGTTAAGCGGGATGTTGCGTTAATTTATTTTTTGGAACTAAAAGCGTTTTCTTTTAGTGCGTCTCATTCTGCGTTGCGCTTCCTGAGATTTTAGTTTCCTTCTTACGCTGGGGGGAGTGTAGGTTTCTCTTCTCTTAATTTCTTTTAAGATACCGTTTTTCTCGCATTCCCTTTTGAAACGTTTCAAAGCTTCTTCAAGGTGTTCAGCGTCGCGTACTTTCACGAATACCATTTACTATTCACCACCTTCTCTTACTACCTTGTATATATTATATAAAAAATAAAGCTTACTGGCAACTTATAGCCTAGCCTGTGTTAGCCTAGCCCGCCGGCCACAAAAACCGTCTGCCAGCCATTAAGTGATAGTGTAAGTGTAGCACGGTTTGCCCCGCTCCTTTACCATTATTGGCTACAAGCCTATAGTCTTTTATGCCCAATTCTTTGGCTACTTTTGCGGCGGTAAGCTGCAATTTGCCAAGGAGGGCGGCGTCTTGCTGCTCTGCGGCGGAGATATTTTCAATATGCTTAACGGGGATAATTAATAAGTGCGTTGGCGCTTGCGGGTTTAAATCTTTAAAGACGACAGCGTCTTCGTCTTGATAAATTATTTGAGCGCGCATCTGGCCGCTGGCTATTTTGCAAAAAATACAATCATTCATATCTTTATTTTAGCATATTAAAGTGCTGGTAATGGTTTTTTTGTGATTTGCTTAAACAAACCCTGTAAAACATCAAATACATATGAGACATAAAGGCAGGTGGGCAAGAGGGTATTTTGTGCAACTCAAATTAATTAAAATACTCATATGCAGACAATAAATCTATCTTACAAAAACAAGTTTT
>JAISHT010000115.1 GCA_031262415.1 Elusimicrobiota bacterium
AAGAGCAACTACGCAATATTGTAGCGCAACGCAAAGATATTGGCAAAATAACCGCCATTATCCCCCTAAAACGAGGCAGAAGCGGTTATGTAAACAGCGTTAAAATCGTCGGCGCAAAAGGCTCTTTAACTTTAAACAAAGAAAATGAGATAAAGAAATATTTGGCTTTGGGTATGCTTCGCAGCACCTATTTTACAGTGCAAACAAATATTGATAAAGGTAAGGTAAAATCTTTTATCTTTTACGGCGGAGGCTGGGGCCACGGCGTTGGTTTATGCCAAACCGGCACTGGCGGACGGGCCGAAGCAGGCCAAAATTTTGAGCAGATTTTAGATCATTACTACACAGATACAAAACTAAAAGATGTGCGCGCAAAATAATTTTAGCGGACAGTAGCGGCTAGCAGCAGCTAGTAGCGGCTAATTAGTAACTAGTTTTTGTAGATAAGATAATTGTCTATGCCAAAGTTTTTATAAACTTCCTGCATTTCTTCTTCTTTTGCCGATATTAATAGCAATTTATCGCCCTCAATAACCTCGGTTTCTGGGTTGGGGATAAAGAAGCTGTCTTCTCTCTTTAACATCATAACCAAGGTTTCAGGCGGCCACGGGAATTCTTTAATTTTACTGCCAAAATCCAAAACTTTTGGCGTTACAATAAGCTCTGAAGTTACGGCAATATCTTCCGGCAATTCTACGGAAAAATCTTTATGCGGCGTTGGCTCGCCCAAAATACCCAAAACTTTTGCCGCATAAGGCACCGTGCTGCCTTGCACTATAAGTGAGATAATAGTTATAAAAAATACTATATTAAATATTTCTTTTGCGCCCGGCACGCCAGCGACATAAGGGTAAGTGGCAAAAATAATCGGCACCGCTCCCCTTAACCCTACCCAGGAAACAAACCACTTAACATTTGTTGAAATGTCTTTAAAAGGTTTAAGACATAAGAAGACGGCTATCGGGCGGGCGGCGACAATCATAAAAATGCCTATAACCGTTGCAATAGGCGCAACGCCCAAAAGTTCGCTAGGGTTAACCAAAAGCCCCATAGCAAGGAACATAATAATCTGAAACAGCCACGCCAAGCCGTCAAAGAAGGTTATAATACTCTTTTTATACATCATCTTGCAGTTTCCCACCACAAGGCCGGCAATATAAACCGCCAAAAAGCCATTGCCTTTCATAAGCGAAGTGAAAGAGAAAATAAAGAAAACAAAAGCTAAAAGTAAAATAGAATAAAGGGCGGAGTAGTCAAGGTTAATATGATTCATTATAAAAACCGCTATTCTGCCAAGGATATAGCCAAAAATCAAACCCAAAGCAAATTGTATAACAAGCATCCACAGCATAACGCCAATGCTTAGGCTGCTTAGCTTTATGATGTTTAGCAGCATTATCATAAGCATATAGGCCATAGGGTCGTTGCTACCGCTTTCAAGCTCAAGCAAAGGGCGGGCGTTTTGGGATAAATATAAATTTTTTGACCTTAAAATAGAAAAGACTGAGGCGGAATCTGTAGAGGACATTACTGTCGCCAGCAAAAAGCAGCCCGATAGGGAAAGCAAAATTGTTTTTGGCATAAACAAAGGCGCAATAGCAAAAATAAAAAGCCCTGTTATAAGAGCGGTAAGAACTACGCCAAGGGTAGATAAAATAATACCTTCGGCCACGACGGGGCGTATATCGCTAATTTTAGTATCTGCGCCGCCTGAGAACAAAATAACGCCCAGCGCCATAACGCCGATAAATTGCATTTGCTGAAAATCCGAAAAATGCACGCCGATGCCGTCGCTACCAAAAATCATACCTGTTAGCAAAAACAGCAAAAGGGCGGGCACGCCAAAGCGAAACCCCGTCTTACTTGCAAAAATACTTACAAATAATAAAACTGAACCCAACAGCAAAAAATTACCGATAGTAAATGTCATTTGAACCTCCACTAATCTCGTAGCGGCGTAAAAAAACTATAAAAATAATTTACAAAATATTGCTAATTAAATTGCCAATTAAATTGCTAAAAACTAAATTAAAACGCTTAATGGTGAAAGGTTATATACCTTGCCGTCTCGTATAAACCCTGCGCCAAGGCCCTCATACGCTGGCACTTTTCGCCCTGCTCTTTGCAATGGTCTTTACCCGTCTCATTGCCGCTGTATTTAAAAAGGCCTTCCTTGCCCGGCCAAAGGGTATAGTAAAAATCCCCCTCAATAAAACCTATTTTTAGCGGAGCGGAATTTGAATTTAAAATAAACGCTCCCCGCTCTATTTTATCATCAAACAAATTGCGGCCTAGCGCCGTTTCTCTATATTCTATGCCAAGCAGGCCCGCCATAGTAGCCGTTATATCTACCTGGCTTGCGGGTTTTTTATCCACGCTTGGTTTTATGCCCGGCCCGAAAACGATTAGCGGAGTATTATTTGTGGTCAACTCCAAATCAAGCATAGCGCGCGGTAAATTTTTTGATTGATGCACGGTTAAGCCATGGTCGCCATAAATAAAAAATATAGTGTCTTTATAAAAAGGCTCTTTTTCTATTAAACGGAAAAATTCGCCCATAGCATAATCTTGAAAGCGCATAGAATTATACTCGGCATTGCCGCTAAAGCCGTAAGATTTAAGGAAATCTTCGTCTAGCTCTCTTTCTTCAAAAGAGCCTTTATCGTCAGGTATTGTATAGGGGCGGTGAAAGCCGGAAGTTTGCAAAAAGGCAAAAAACGGTTCTTTTTGCGCCGTAAGTTCTTTGGCGGCGTAGCGAAACATATCCAAATCAGATAAGCCCCAAACATCATTGCGCTCCACATCCTTATAGGCGCCTTCTTCAAAAATTTTAATGCCGTCAATATTATATTGCAACAAGCCTCTAATATTGCCCCAGCTTGTGCTGCCGCCGATAAAATAAAACTTTTGATAGCCTTTTAAATCATTAATGAGAGTATGCTGGCTGACTATTAAAGGATTGCGAGATGATGTTTTAACGGTTGAAGTATCGGGCAGGCCTGTTATTGAAACAAAAACGCCCCTTGCCGTGCCAGCCGTCGGCGTAAAGAAATGCGTAAACAAGCGGCCTTTTTGGGCAAGTTTTACAAGCTCTGGCGTGGTGCGCAGCTCCGGGTCGTTAAATGAAGTTTTATCGTAGGAAAGTGATTCCGTTAAAATAATAACCACATTATATTGTTTTGCCCCATTTTTGGATTGCAAGATAGTGCGTTCAAAATTTAAAGTATCGGCATTTTTATTTTTAACGCCTAAATAATCTGCCACAATATCGTAATGCTCACGGGTTTTTTCGGTATCAAAATTAAAGCCTTTTTTGGCAAATTTATAAGTATCGTAGAGATTTTGCAAAGGGTTTAAAGATAGGGCGGAAATAAAGGAATTATTTGTAAAATAAGCATCGCTCCAACGCAATGGATACTGCGATACTTTGCCGTGCACAAAAGCCGCTGTTATTAACAAGGCTAAAGCGGCAAACCAATACTGTTTTTTACAGGCGGGTTTACTGTAAGTCCATTTTAAAAGTTTGTTAAATAAGAAGTAAAAAACCAATAAAACTATAGCAAAAGCCAAAGCTATTTTAATTACGGGGTAGCTTTGCCATACCATTTCAACAGAAGTAATTGTATTTGAAGCAAGCTCAATTATATAAGCGTCAAGCCTTTGGGTAAGATAAGCATAGTAGCCAAAATCAGTTGCATAAGCCAGCGTTAAAAGGGCAAAAGCCAAAGTATAAAAATAAGTTGTTATTTTACGCAGCCATTTACGGGCAGGCAAAAGCAAAACAATGCCAAGCGGCAGCGCAAATAAAAACGCAATGCGTAAATCAAAGCGCAGCCCCGTGATAAAAGCTCTAAGAATGGAAGAGTTAAAAACAATATCGCTAGGCTTATAAATAACATAAAACACTAGCCTTAAAAGACTAAAAATAATTACATTTGTAAAAACAAAAGTAAAATAGGCTGTAAATCTGGCTGGTATTTTAAAGTTCTTCATTCTTTTATTTTATAATTTATAGTTATATTTTGCCAAAAAATTTTGCGTCGCTCTTTGCGCCTAAATTGCAAGCCTTAATCAAGCGCATTAAAAAGTGATAAAATATAAGTATGATAATCAATGATACCCTTATTAAAGAAACGCTCCAAAAAACCGCCGCCGCTACTGAACAAGAAGTTAGAAATATCCTTGCCCAAGCCCGCGGGCTTAAAGGCTTGAGCCTAGCGCAAACAGCCACGCTTTTAAATGTATCCGATAAAAATTTACTTCAAGAAATTTTTGAAACGGCCAAATACATCAAGACAGAAATTTACGGCAATCGCCTTGTTTTATTTGCGCCGCTTTATATATCAAATGTTTGCTATAACGAATGCGTTTATTGCGCATTTCGCGTATCAAATAAAGAGCTTATCCGCAGAGCGTTAACTCAAGACGAAATTAAGGCCGAAACTTTGCAACTTTTAAAACAAGGCCACAAACGCATCTTGATGGTTGCCGGCGAATCTTACACCGGCGCAGGTTTAAAATATATTTTTGATTCCATCAACTCCATTTACAGCGTCAAAGACGGCAAAAATAATATACGCCGCGTTAATGTTAACATCGCCCCGCTTACGCTAGAAGAATTTAAAGAACTTAACAAATACAATATTGGCACTTTCCAATTATTTCAAGAAACCTATCACAAAGATACTTACGAAAAAATGCATCTTGAGGGGAAGAAAAAGGATTATAACTTCCGCCTAGAGGCCATGCATAGGGCTTTGCAAGCCGGATTAAAAGATGTCGGTATGGGTATTTTATTTGGTTTATACGACTATAAATATGAAGTTTTGGCTATGCTTCAACATATACAAAGTTTGGAAGAAACTTTTGGCATTGGCCCGCACACAATTTCCGTGCCTAGGATAGAACCCGCCTGCGGATCTGAGTTAAGCGAAAAGCCGCCATATGCCGTAAGCGACGAGGACTTCAAAAAAATAATAGCTGTTTTAAGGATTTGCGTGCCATATACGGGCATAATATTAAGCACCAGAGAAAATGCAGATACCC